>NZ_JARKVQ010000012.1:0-100438 GCF_029946565.1 Iodidimonas sp. MBR-22 | reverse complement strand
CGCTGCCACGATCCAGGACATCGCCGCAGCCGAGAAGATCTCCGACAGGTTCGTGAGCCGAATGATGCGGCTCGCCTATCTGTCGCCAGAGGTTCTAGATCACCTCGTCATCCGACGTGTGCCGCCGGCGCTTTCGTTGAGCGACCTCGTTGCGCTTGCCGATCGGCCATGGGCGGAGCAGCTCAATATAGTGTTTGAGGGAAACTCCGAAGCCAACTGACGACTGCGCGAGCGCGACCCAGAATACGGCTCGCTGCGGGCGACTGCGCGAAAGCCCGCCGGGAAACGCCTACCTCGCGTTCTCTGGGCTCGGACGCCAGCCGGAGGAACAGCCGCAGAAGGTTCATCAACACAGAGCGCGGAACTTACTGGAAACACTGACTTTCGCGAAACCGAACCGATTTTGACGAGGTTCGGTCGGAAAGAGACAAAAGCCGTTCAGAGACCGAAATTCGGCTCCGCGCCAGTCTCCGAGGTTCGGATGGCTTCAGCAAACCCCTTTGAAACTTGGGAGAAATTCGGCGCTCATGGAGCGTCGCTCAAGGTTCGCGACTGGAAACTGGCGGAGAGAGAGGGATTCGAACCCTCGGTACCCTTGCGGGTACAACGGTTTTCGAGACCGCCCCGTTCGACCACTCCGGCACCTCTCCTTGGGCGAGGCGGGAACCTAATCGAAGTTTTTGCCAAGCGCAAGCTGATTGATCACAATTATGAAACCAAATTCGAGCCGGGGCATCTTCCCCCCGGCCCGAAATGTTTTACAGCCCCGATTTACCAGCTCACTGTGGCCCGGGCATAGATGAAGCGGCCATTGAAGCCAAAGGGCGAAAAGCTTGAAAATGGCAGGATGTCATTGAAAATCGAGAAATTTCCACTGCCATCGGGCAAGGCCCCTGTGGGCGAGACATTGGGCATTTTGTCAAACAGATTATTCGCCCCGGCCGCCAATTGCAGCCAATCATTGAAATCATAGCGCAGTTCGATATCGGTGATCCAGGCGCTATCAACGATTTCATCCGTCACTTCGGTGCTTCCCGGGTCCAGCGTTTCACCAAAGCGGGTGAAGCGCAAAGTGGCCCCAAGTTCATCATACAGCCAGTTCATCGCAAGATTGGTTTTGGTTTTGGGCTGGCCTTTTTCAAAGCGAAGCTGTTCCAAACGGCCAAACAGATCATCTCCGGTGAGATTGGCCTGCGCCAATGGCCCGGGTGCGGCCAAAAGCTCGGTCACATCGGTTTCATTGTAATTAAAGCCACCGGTAAAGCGGAAAAGACCAAAATCATTGGTTTCATAGCTATAGGTTGCCACCACATCCACGCCCCTTGTGCGGGTATCGATGCCATTGATGAAGAACCGCGCCCGCTGCACGCCGGTGATGCCGATGCCTTCCAAAAGGGGGACCACCACATTGGCGGGCAGATTTTCGGTGAGAACGATCCGGTCATCGATCTTGATCCGATAGAAATCGACCGCGATATTCAGCCCCGGCAAAGGATCGAGCACGAAGCCCGCCGAAAGATTGAGTGATTCCTCGGCATCGAGCGGTGTGGCACCCAGCGCCAGCGCCACATCGCTTTCCACCGGGAATGTGCCAACTTCATTAGGAATGCCATCGATGAAATTGGTGGCTGTGGAGGTGAAAAACTGCTGCGACAAGGACGGTGCCCTAAAGCCCGATGAGACCGCACCGCGCAAAGCCACGCCATCGATCACCTGATAGCGGGTGGCGATTTTGCCATTCAAGGTTGAGCCGAAATCCGAGAAATCTTCAAACCGGCCGGCAATGGCGATATTCCAGTTTTCCGTGATGTCGGCATCGATATCGGCATAAACCGCCCAGCTATTGCGATCGCCGGTCACCTCATTGCTGGGCTGGAATCCTGGGAATACCTGCGAGCCTGCGGCCCCGGGGAATGGCCCCTGAATAAAGGATGCGGTTTCCCCTGCCTTCACCTGATAGCGCTCATCACGATATTCCGCCCCGAAGGCCACGGAAACCGGATTATCCAAAAAGCCCACATCCACCATGCGCTGCACATCGGCATTGAGCACATAATGCCGAAAACGCAGGCCACCAGCATCAAATTCGGTGGGGCTGAGCGGCCCGAGCGAGGTATTCAGGCTGTTTTCAACGCCGAAATTAAACTCGTCTTCGCCATAAACGAAGCTTGTGTCAAATTGCCATTCGCCCAGCGCCCCGCGCACGCCTGCGGCTGCCGATTGATCTTCAACATCGGTGACAATGAAGGGCAAAAAGCCATTAGGCTGCACTTCGGGCGTGGTGCGGTTATCATTGGGCCGACGGAAAAAACCAGCGCTTTCCCCTTGACGGTCGCCAAGGCTGGCAAAAGAATAAAACTCGATCTCGTCCGTGATATTATAGCCCATATTATAAAAGACCGAAATATCCCGAACATCGGCATTGCCAAAGCGGTGATTGAGCCGATTGGCGGTGATTTCACGGGGATCATCAACGCTGAATTGCACACGCGAGTCAAAGCCCTGACGATTGGTGGGGTTGCGATCACGATATTCGCCGCTGACATTGAAAAAGCCGCGCTCGCCAATGGGAAGGCCGATATTGCCCTGAATCGTCAGGGTCTCCCCATCATTGACCGAACGATCCTTGCCCGTGGGGATAAGCTGCACATTGCCCCGGCTATCCAGCAAAGGACGGCCATCCGGGCCGGTGGCCACGCCGGAAAACTCAGGAACCCCTGAAATGGTGGTGACATGCTGGCCATAGGTGGCGCTGATCGAACCACCTTCAGGCGCCGTTTTCAGCACCACATTGATGACGCCGGCAATGGCATCAGAGCCATATTGCGCCGCCGCTCCATCGCGCAGCACCTCAATCCGCTCGATGGCACTGGCCGGGATCATATTCAAGTCCACCGCGCTTGATCCACGCCCAACCGAGCCATTGACATTCAAAAGCGCGCTGGTATGGCGGCGCTTGCCATTGACCAGAACAAGAGTGTGATCGGGGCCAAGGCCGCGCAATGTGGCCGGGCGGGTGGTATCGGTGCCATCGGTGATGGACGGCAGCGGAAAATTGAAGCTGGGCAGAAGATTGGCCAGAATCTGGTTGGTTTCGGTAAAGCCCTGACGGTTGAGATCGGCGGCGGTCAGCACATCGATGGGCACCGCGCTATCGGCAATCGTGCGATCAAGCCGCCGGGTGCCGGTGACCACGATCTGTTCGAGGGCGGCAAAATCGCCCTCGTCGCTATCGCTTTGGGCTTGCGTTTGGGCCTGCACGGCTTGACCCAAAGTCACGCTGAAAGCCAATGTTGCTCCCAGCGCCGTGCTGCGGCCAAATTTGGCCAAATTCTTGTTTTTCATGGATGTTTCCTCTTTTCATTCAGTAAGTTGGTTTTTTCTTGCCTGATGCGCCTGTTTTTTTCTCACCCGCCACCCCCAACTTTTTAGCTGATTTGTGCTTGAGACTGATGGTTTAGACAGGTTGAGAAATAGGAATAATCGCTCAACTCAGAAAAAAATACCTTTTTACGAGCATTTTAACTCCTTCAATTTATGAAGGTTTGTGGCAGCGCACAATGCAAAAGAAAATATATTTCATAAATTATATCTAAGGCAACAGATTAGAAATTATTTCTTCATAAAAAATGCATCAAAAAATGTTAAGGGTCAGATTTCGTCTGAACAAAGGGTCTCTTATAAATTCAACTCTCTATGATCATTCTATGCCAAAGACCGATTTTATTTCACCATCGGGCTTCAACCAAAAAACCCGAGCCCTTGCCTGGGCCCCTATATGCTCCAGCGCTGATCTTTCATGGGTTCTTGACTTTATATGAGAGGGGGGATAAACACGGCCCTTCATCGGCGCGCCCTATGGGATGGTGCCGGTTTTGCTGTTTTGGCACGGGCTGTGCCAGCAGTATGAAAATGACAAACAGCCTGCGGACATCGACCTCCAAGCGCGTGCCCCCTCGGGGAAGATCGCCCGGTGATTTGCGGCGTAGAATGATGAAAGTGAAACCTATGTTCGCAGTCGTAAAGACCGGCGGCAAGCAATATAAGGTGTCGGTTGGTGATGTTGTCATCATCGAGCGCCTTCAGGGCTCAGCCGGAGATACCATTGTCCTTGATCATGTTTTGATGCTGGGTGATGGCGATAAATTGGAAGTTGGCACCCCCACCCTTGCGGGCAAGGGCGTCACCGCCGAAATCATTGAGCAGGGCCGTGGCGACAAGGTCATTGTTTTCAAAAAGAAGCGCCGCCAGAATTATCGGCGGAAGCGCGGCCATCGTCAGGATCTGACCGTATTGCGGATCACCGCGATCGGCAGTGAGAGCGGCAGCGCCAAGAAGGCAGCAGCCCCCAAAAAAGCCGAGGCAGATGCGCCGGCTGAAGCCCCTGCAAAAGAAGCAGCGGCGAAAAAAGCCCCCGCAAAAAAGACAGCCGCCAAAAAAGCAGCCCCCAAAAAGGCCGAATAAGGCGCAAGTGATCAAGGAGTAAGACGAGATGGCACATAAAAAGGCAGGCGGTTCCTCCCGCAACGGTCGCGATACCATTGGCAAGCGTCTTGGTGTCAAGAAATTCGGCGGCGAAGTTGTCGTTCCCGGCAATATCATCGTGCGTCAGCGGGGCACCAAATGGCATCCCGGCACTGGCGTTGGTTTGGGCAAGGATTACACCATCTTTGCCATCATCGAAGGCAATGTGGTGTTTCGCAAAACCCGCGGCAAAACAACCGTGAGTGTAGCGCCCTCCGCTCAGGCATAAGGCTGATCTTGCCAGCCCTTTTTAGCTGATGGCGCGATCTTGTCATCGGGTCTGTTAAAAAGAACTGGGCCGGCAAAAGCCGCTGATGATAAAACCTATTGGAAGAAGGGGATGGCATACCATTCCCTTTTTTCGTTTGCCGCACAGGTTTCGTTTGCCGCACAGGTTTCGTTTGCCGCACAGGTTTCGTTTTCCGCACAGGGCGCAATCTGTGCCAATTTTCTTGGAAGATATAGGCGATGAAATTTCTCGATCAGGTCAAAATTCATGTGCTTTCAGGTGCGGGCGGGCATGGCTGCATGTCATTCCGGCGCGAAAAGTTCGTTGAATTTGGCGGCCCTGATGGCGGCGATGGCGGACGCGGTGGCCATGTCATCCTCGAAGCTGTGGAAGGCCTCAATACCCTGATCGATTATCGCTTTCAGCCCCATATCAAAGCAGGGCGCGGCCAGCATGGCATGGGCCGCAATATGACCGGCGCTTCGGGCAAGGATATCATCCTGCAGGTGCCGGTGGGCACGCAGGTTTATGATGGCGATGGGGAGTTCATGATTGCCGATCTGCTCTCAGCGGGTGATCGCATCCAATTGGCACGGGGTGGCCAGGGGGGGCTTGGCAATACCCATTTCAAATCCTCCACCAATCAGGCTCCCCGTAGGATCACCAAAGGCGGCGAGCCGGAAGAACTCGATGTTATCTTGCGGCTCAAGCTTTTGGCCGATGCCGGGCTTGTGGGCCTGCCCAATGCCGGAAAATCGACCTTTCTGGCCGCCACCACCCGGGCCAAGCCGAAAATCGCTGATTATCCTTTCACCACGCTCACCCCGCAATTGGGGGTCGTGGGCTTGAATGATCGTGAATTCGTGCTCGCCGATATTCCGGGATTGATCGAAGGGGCCAGCGATGGTCTGGGCCTTGGGGATCGTTTTCTGGGCCATGTGGAACGCTGCGGCGTGCTGCTGCATCTGGTGGATGCCACCAGCGATGATGTGGCTGCCGATTATGCCACCGTGCGGGCCGAGCTTGAGGCCTATGGCCATGGGCTGGCCGAAAAGCCCGAGATCGTGGCCTTGAGCAAGTGCGATGCCCTGATCCCGGAAATTCGCGAAGAAATCCATGCGGCTCTGGTCGCCGAGGCGCAAAAGCCGGTGGCGTTTTTATCCAGTGCCAGTGGGGAAGGCGTCAGCGCCCTGCTTTCGCAGGTGCTGGGCTATATTGATGCGGCGCGCGGCATTGAAAATGATCTCACCGCACCGCCATCGCGCGATCCTTCTCTCGCCGCCCCTGCGGCATCAAGCCTCAAAACCACAGCGGTGCCCGATCAAGTCTCGGATGATCAAGGGCAAAGCTGGTCGCCCTTGGGGACGGATGATGTCTCTTGATGGGCTGCGATCAAGCCCGCCCCGCCCCCCTGCCTTTCCGCCATTAGCGGGGGCCGCGCGCTGGCGCGGGCGAAAAATCGGCCTGCTTGGGGGATCGTTCAATCCTGCCCATGAAGGCCATCTGCATATCAGCCTTCACGCCCTCAAACGTTTGGGGCTGGATGATATCTGGTGGCTGGTTTCGCCGCAAAATCCTTTGAAAAGCGCCGATGGCATGGCGTCTTTAGACAATCGCATGGCCAGCGCCCGGGCGATCATCGGCCGCCATCCCCATCTTCATGTGACCGATATCGAACACCGCCTGGGCACAAGATACAGCATCGATAGCATCCAAAGCCTGCAAAGGCTTTTGCCCCACAGCCATTTTTTGTGGCTGATGGGTGCGGATAATCTGCAACAGTTTCCGCGCTGGCGGCAGTGGACCGAGATTATGGGGCGGATGCCACTTGCGATTTTTGATCGCGAACATTATTCTAGGAATTGTCTGACGGGGAAAGTCGCCAGCCGATACCGTCGAGGCCGATTGAATGAAGGAGCCTTGAAGTCCATTGCAACAGCAAAGACACCGGCTTGGATTTTCCTTTCCCTGCGCAGACATCCGGCATCTGCCACCGAAATCCGTGAAGCGCAGCCTGCGTCTTCGCCGTTTTCTGTTGCAATGAATTCAAAGGAGTAAAGTTTGCACGCCATCGAACCGACGCCCGGCGTCACATCCAAGGCCGTTGCGGCAAAGCCCGACGATCTTCTGGACATGGTTCTCAGCACGCTCGATGAACATAAAGCGGAAGAGATCGTATCAATCCCGCTTTCGGGCAAATCCAGCATTGCCGATCATATGGTGATCGCCAATGGTCGTTCTGGCCGTCAGGTGGCCGCTTTGGCCGAACATGTGATGCGCACCTTGCGCGATAATGGACAAGGCCGCGTGCGCGTGGAAGGTCTGGCGCAAGCAGATTGGGTTCTGATCGATGCGGGGGATGTGATTGTGCATCTGTTCCGCCCTGATGTGCGCAGCTTTTACAATCTGGAAAAAATGTGGGGCGCTGATGTGGGCCCTGACACTACATCGCATTGAGGTTGCAGCCTATTAAAGGCTCGGTCCATTAAAGCTTCGGCCCAATAAAGCTTCAAGCGATTAGACTGGGGCCTGAAACAGGGCCTGAAACAGGAATTGGCCGCGGATGGGCTCGAAGTGCGTTTTGCCCTGATCCCCCTGCTGGGGCGCCGCGGGAACCGTGATCCTTTTCCTCGTTTTTTGGGAAGGGTTTTGCGATGCAGTCCTTTTTTTGACAGAAATAAACACGATATCCGATGGACAATCCACATCGTGAAACCCCGCGCCATCATGAAAGCCCGCACACCCCTTTGAAACCTGCAACATCTGTAGAACGCTTCAATCTTTTGCCAGACAAGATTCGGGCAATCTGCTGGATGCTGACGGCGTCCCTGCTCGTCACCGCCATGGGGGCGATGGTCAAATATATGGGGCAATCGATCCCGGTTTCGCAAATGGCGACGGTTCGATCAATTTTTCTGGTGCTGGCCATCCTGCCTTTCATGCTTCGGCAAAAACGGGCGGTTTTTCATCCCGGACGGCCCGGCCTTTTGCTGGCCCGGGCGGCCACATTGGTGATTGTGAATGTGGTTGGCTTTTGGGTGCTTACCCGCCTGCCTTTGGCTTATGTCACCGCTATTTCCTTTTCCAAGCCCTTGTTCATTGCCGTTTTGGCGCTTTTCTTTTTAGGAGAAAGGCTGGAATTGCATCGCACAGTGGCCACATTGATTGGCTTCATGGGGGTTCTGGTCATGCTCAATCCTGCCGGTGTGGCTTTGGCCGCGGGCGAAGGCATGGCTGCCCTTGCGGCTTTGGGGGTGGCCTTTACGATGGCGGTGGGGGTTATTCTGGTGAAACAACTGGCGGCCAGTGATCATCCCAATACCATCATTTTTTACGGCAATGTTCTGGTGGTGATCTCCCTTGCCATTCCGGCTGCCTATTTCTGGGTTGATCTTGATGCGCAACAATGGGCCTTGCTGCTGACCTTGGGGCTGGTGGGGCTGGCATCACAAAGCAGTTTCATCCGCGCATATCAGGCCGCCGATGCCAGCTTTGTGGCGCCTTTTGAATATGTGCGTTTGATCTCGGCGGCGGCGGCAGGCTATATCTTTTTTGGTGAAAGCCCCGATATCTGGACGGCTTTGGGCGCGGCGCTGATCATTGGATCGAGCTTCAGCATGGCCCGAAAAGCCAAAAAAAGCTAAGAGAGAAAGCTGAAAAATCGGCAAGGCTGGCCTGGCTTTTATGAGCCTGCTTGATCCCGATCCCGGGGCATGGCATGCAATGAAAAACAGCTAAACACAACAGGGACCACGGCCATGCAAATCGAAAACACAGCCATCATCATCACGGGCGGCGCATCGGGGCTTGGGGGGGCAACCGCCCAAAGGCTTGCCCAAGCCGGTGCAAAGATCGCCATTTTCGATCGTGATGGCGACAAGGGCAGCGCTTTGGCCAAAAGCCTCGGCGGCCAATTTTATCAGGTGGATGTGACCGATGAACAATCGGTGGCTCATGCTTTGGATGAAGCGGAAAAGGCCCATGGCGTGGCGCGGGTTCTGATCAATTGCGCCGGGATTGGCGCGGCGGCCAAAACTGTAGGTCGCGGCGAACCGCACCCCCTTGATCTGTTTAAAAAGGTGATCGAGGTCAATCTGATCGGCAGCTTCAATTGCCTGCGCTTGGCGGCGGCAAAAATGGTGGCGGCTGATATGGTGGGCGAAGAACGCGGGCTGATCATCAATACCGCCTCTATCGCCGCTTTTGATGGGCAGATTGGGCAGGTGGCCTATGCGGCATCGAAAGGCGGCATCGCGGGGATGACCCTGCCGGTGGCGCGCGATCTGGCCGATAAGCAGATCCGCTGCATGACCATTGCGCCGGGCCTGTTTTCAACCCCGCTTTTGATGGGCCTTCCTGAAGAGGCGCGGGAAAGCCTTGGCCGATCCGTGCCTCATCCCCATCGTTTGGGCGATCCTTCGGAATATGCTTTGCTGGCCGAACAGATTATCCTTAATCCCATGCTGAATGGCGAAACCATCCGCCTCGATGGGGCTTTGCGCATGGCACCGCGCTAAGAGCGGTGCCCAACAGATAAGACGCCGCGCTGAAGGCGCGCGCCCAACACATAAGACGCCGCGCTGAAGGCGCGCGTCCAACACATAAGGCGCCGCGCTGAAGGCGGTGCCCAACACATAAGACACCGCGCTAAGAGCGGTGCCCTTGCGTCTGTCTGATATGCCTATTCCGCGCGCATTTTGGCCGATAAGGCAAAGACCGCGCGCGGGGCCAGGCGCTTGAGCCACAGGGCTTTCATCTCGCGCCCTTGCCCCACGGCGATTTCCGGCAATCCGCGTTCAAATCCCCGCGCGATCACCTCGGCGGCGGCCATGGCATCCATCCCGCCCGCAATCGATGCAGTTTGCCGCCCATGGGCCGATCCATCGCCCTTCAGGGCAAATTTCGATATATTGGTATTGATGAAGCCGGGCACGATGGTCGTCACCTTGATATTCTGGCTCGCCACTTCCGCCCGCAAGGCATCGAAAAAGCCCATCACTGCGTGTTTTGCGGCACAATAGCCCGTGCGTAATTGCGCCCCGATCTTGCCCGCCACCGAAGCGGTGACCGCGATATGGCCATAGCCCTGCCTGATGAAGATCGGCAGCAGTTTTTTGGTCAGCGCTACGGGCGCGAAGAAATCCAGCTCCATCACCGCGCGATAAACCGCCATATCGGTCTCGATGGCCAGGGATCGCTGGCTGATCCCGGCATTATTGATCAGCATGTCGATGGATCCGAAAGCCGCCTCGGCTTGTGCCACCACATCATCAAGCGCGGCTTCATCCAAAGCATCAAAGGGCAAAATGATCAGCGCATCGGGCTTCGCGCCGGCCGCCATGATCTCATCACGCACGCGCTTCAACTCAGCCTCGCGCCGGGCGGACAGGATCAACCGCGCGCCGCGCTTTGCCAACACCTTCGCCAAAGCTTCCCCGATACCCGATGAAGCCCCGGTGATCCACACGACCTGATGATCGAATTTCATCCTATTTGCCCTTTTCCGCTGATCATTTTTGCTGGTCTTTCCGCAGATTTTCGCCTCGCCCTCACCCGATCGCCCCTTTTTCCCGCAGGGCCGCCCGTGTTGCGGCATCGATCCCGATTTCTTCCAAAATTGCATCGCTATCCGCCCCCAACAAAGGCGGCGGCAGGCGATAGCTGACCGGTGTTTTCGATAAATGGATGGGGCAGGCAACCGTGGGCACATCCATCCCCAAGGGATGGGCCATATCCACCCGCATCTGGCGAAATCTGGCCTGTGGATCAGCAAAAGCCTGGGCAATGCTATTGATCGGGCCATGGGGCACATTCACCGCTAAAAGCTTGGAAAGCCAATGATCGGTGCTTTCACGCCGGATTTTCTCGGCCAATTGGGGCACCAGAAGATCCCGATGCCGCACCCTGAGATCATTGGTTTCAAAGCTGGGATTGCGCGCCAGTTCAGGAGCGCCAATGGCATCGCAAAAGCGCTTGAACTGGCGATCATTGCCCACACACACGATGATATAGCCATCGCTGGTTTCAAAATCCTGATAGGGCACGATATTGAGATGGGCATTGCCGATCCGCTTCGGGCTTTCCCCGCCGATCAGATAATTCATATTCTGGTTGGCCAGCCATCCCATCTGGGTATCCAGCAACGCCATATCCACATGCTGGCCCTCGCCGGTTTCATCCCGGTGCCGAAGCGCCGCCAGAATCCCGATCACCCCATACATCGCCGTGGTGAGATCCGCCACCGCCGCCCCCACCTTGGTAGGCGGGCCATCGGGTTTGCCGGTCACGCTCATCAATCCCGATAGGCCCTGCACGATAAAATCATAGCCCGCCTGATCGGCATAAGGCCCGCTTTGCCCAAAGCCCGTGATCGAACAATAAACAAGCCCCGGATTGATGGCCGACAGGCTTTCATAATCAAGGCCAAAGCGCGCCAGATTCCCGAGCTTGTAATTCTCGATCAGAATATCGCTTTTTGCCGCCAGATTGCGGATGATCGCCTGCCCATCAGGATGCGCCAGATCAACACAGATGGATCGTTTATTGCGATTGGCCCCCAGATAATAGGCCGCCTCGCGATCCTTGCCATCCTTGTCCTTTAAATAGGGCGGCCCCCAGCTTCGGGTATCATCGCCGGTAATGGGCCGTTCCACCTTGATCACATCCGCCCCCAGATCCCCCAGAATCTGCCCGGCCCAGGGGCCCGCCAGCACCCGCGAAAGATCCAGCACCCGCAGATTTGATAATGCACCCGTCATCGATCATCCCATTCTTTTCAGCATCAAAGCCCATAGCGGCGAAAGAACTATGGCACCATTGTCCGGCTTTTGGCCAGTGCGTGATGCGCCCCCGAAAGCGCAAGCTTGCCGCACCGCAGCAATGGCCCTAGTCTTGGGGCATCGATCAGCAGAAAGGCAGAGATCATGGTGCAACGGCATGAAGATATGGGGCAAAATCGTTATCGCGAAAGTTTTGGGCGATGGTTTGATGAATTCAAAGTGGGCGATATCTATGAACATCGGCCGGGCCGCACCATCACGGAAAGCGATAATACATGGTTTTCCCTGCTGACCATGAACACCCATCCCCTGCATTTTGATGCGGAATATGCCAAACACAGCGAATTTGGCCGTCCCCTTGTGGTATCATCCTTCACCGTTTCCCTGCTTTTGGGGATGAGCGTTTCTGATGTCTCGCAAAAAGCCATTGCCAATCTTGGCTGGAAAGAGATTCAGATGACCGCGCCGGTTTTCGTGGGCGATACCCTTTATGCCGAAAGCGAAGTGCTGAGCGTGCGAGAGTCCAAATCCCGCCCGGGTCAGGGGATCGTCACAGTCCGGACTTTGGGCAAAAACCAGCATGGCAGCATCGTTTGCAGCTTTGAACGCTCGGTCCTGATCCCCAAAAAAGGCCATGGCCTTGAATAAAAAAGCTTAAAATGGGAACAATTTGGGCAAGAGCGGCATTTATGAAGAGGTAAGACCCTAGATATTCCAATCAAAAAGGACATATCCGTGACAGAACAATCCGCCCAAAACCGTGATTATTCCGATCTTTCGGCGCTTTTTCTCAACTGTACCTTGAAGCCCTCCCCCAAACAATCGCACACCGAAGGGCTGATCGATATATCGCGCAAGATCATGGAAAAGCAGGGCATCAAAACCGAAGTCATTCGCCCTGTTGATCATCGCATTGCCCCCGGGGTTTATCCCGATATGACCGAGCATGGCTTTGATCATGATGATTGGCCCAAAATCCAGAAAAAGGTCATGGCCGCCGATATTCTGGTCATTGGCTCCCCCATCTGGCTTGGTGATAAATCAAGCGTCTGCGCCCAAACGATCGAGCGGCTATATGGTTTTTCCGGGGAATTGAACGAAGCCGGGCAATATGCCTATTATGGACGAACGGGTGGCTGCATCATCACCGGCAATGAAGATGGCATCAAGCATTGTGCCATGAATATTCTTTATAGTTTGCAACATCTTGGCTATGTCATCCCGCCACAGGCCGATGCCGGCTGGATTGGCGAGGCGGGCCCCGGGCCATCCTATCTCGATGAAGGATCAAGCGGGCCGAGCAATGATTTCACCAATCGCAACACCACCTTTATGACCTGGAATCTGATCCATATGGCCCGCATATTGAAAGATATGGGCGGCATTCCCGCGCATGGAAATCAGCGCTCGGAATGGGAAGCCGGATGCCGATTTGATTTTGAAAATCCTGAATATCGATAAAAACGCGACACAAAAAAAGGACCTGAAAAAGACGATTTCACAAGCCTTCCGACAAGATAACCATGGCCATTAAGGCATTAATAATGCCGGGGGTAAAGCCAGATGCTCAGCACGATTTTGCAAGCTTTGGGTGGGCTTGGGCTATTTCTTCTGGCCATGGCTATGCTCACAGATGGCCTGAAACAGATGGTTGGCCATGGGCTGAAGCATCTGTTGCAACGCGCCACCCGTTCGCCTTTGCGGGGGGTTTCTATCGGCGCGATGCTCACCGCTTTGGTGCAATCCTCCAGTGCTGTCACCATCGCCACCATTGGCTTTGTCAATGCGGGTATCCTCAGCCTCTCTCAGGCATTGGGCCTTATTTTCGGGGCAAATCTGGGCACCACGATCACCGGTTGGCTCGTCAGCCTCACCGGATTTGATCTGCCCATCCAATCTTTAGCACTCCAGATCATCGCCATCGGTTCGATCCTGCGTCTTTTCATCCATAAGGATCAGGGCCAAGGACTGGGCATCGCGCTGATCGGCTTTGGCCTGTTTTTTCTCGGTCTCGATGTGTTGATGGAAACCTTCAAGGGCTTGAGCGGGCAGATCAATCTGGCGGCCTTTGGCGCGGGCGATTTATCGGGCATCTTCATCATGCTGATCATCGGCTTTGTGATCACCGCGCTTACCCAATCATCCAGTGCCGCTATGGCGCTGATCATCACCGCTGCCAGTGGTGGGGTTTTATCCCTGCCCGCCGCCGCAGCGGCAATCATTGGGGCCAATCTGGGAACCACGACAACCGCCATTCTCGCCTCGATCACGGCCACAAATGCTGCCCGCAGGGTGGCTTTAGGGCATATCGCTTTTAATGTGATCACCGCTATCTTGGCGCTTATGATCCTGCCTTTTCTGATTTATGGCATACGCAAAGCGGGCGCGATCCTGCATTTACCGGGCAGCACCGAAGCCACCCTTGCGCTCTTTCACACCGCTTTCAATCTCTTGGGGCTCTTGATCCTTTTTCCTTTTATCGATCAGATCGCCGCCTTTCTGAACCGCCGCTTCCGCTCTTCAGACGAAGATATGGCTCAGCCTGTCTTTTTGGATAAAACACTTCATCAAATGCCCATTCTGGCAATTTCCGCCCTTTTAAAGGAAAGCACAAGACTACAGCAACTTTCTGAAAACCTGATTTTAGATGCCTTCTTAGCGGATCGGAAAAAGCCCGATGGCCTTGCAAAAGAGGCGCAGGCCTTGAAAGTCCTGGGAACGGCTATTTCAGAATTCCCCGGCCAGTTGAATACCGCGTCTCTTTCTATGGAAAGCACCGGGGATATCTCGCAGATACTCAGAACCACACGCTATTTGCAAGATGCGGTGTCATTGGCGCCGCGCATAGCCGGCATCCAGGGTAAAATAACCGGATTGAAGGATGATCAAACACGGCAATTATGCTGCGCCACCCTTGATGAGGCAAAAAAAACCATCAAGGCAGGGCAAGAAAGCCCTCAGAACACCAGCGCACTGATAGAAGCCCTGCAACAATTTGAGAATAGCTATCGCGACACCAAAGCAGCCCTGCTGGAAAACGCAGCGCGCGGGCTGATCGATATTGAAAGGCTTCAATCCATCCTTGATAATCTCAGCCAGTTGCGGCGCCTGGTCCAACAGATGAGCAAAGCGTCCAGAACATTGAATATAATCACAAACAAAAATAGCGAACAGGGTGCGTAAGGGGAAATAAATCCCCACCAAATCAGAAAAAAGGATCAGGGATTGCCGCCCTGATCCCAAAGGATTTAAAACTTCAAAGATGCGGTTTCAATTTCGAGGCCCACATCTTCCGCGCTTTGGCAAGCTTAGGGGCCACAACAGCAGCGCAATAAGGCTGATCGCGATTATGGGCAAAATAATCACGATGATAATTTTCGGCCTCCCAAAAAGGGCCAGCCTCGGCAATTTCGGTCACGATCTCGCCATCCCATAAAAGGGCAGCGCGCTCAACCGCCGCTTTCGCCTCCGCCATCTGCTCTGGATCATGATAGAAAACGGCAGAACGATAATGCTCACCAATATCATTGCCCTGACGATTAAGCTGGGTGGGATCATGCATGGTGAAAAAAATGTCTAAAAGCTCGGCATAGCTGATGATCGCAGGGTCATAACGAAACTGCGCCACTTCGGCATGGCCGGTGCCCCCGGCACAAACCTGCTGATAGCTGGGGTGCGCAAGGCTTCCCCCCATAAAACCGGGGCGGACATCAAAAACGCCGGCCATTTCCTTGAAAACCGCCTCGGTGCACCAAAAACATCCGCCAGCCAATGTCGCAATATGATCAACCATGTGTGGCACCACTCACAGCCTCCAAATCCCCATGCACCGCTGATATATCCAGAATGGATTGGCGAATGGCCGCGATCGCCTGATCCGCTTTGGCCCCATCCGGGCCGCCCGCCTGCGCCATATCGGGCCGTCCGCCGCCGCCTTTTCCGCCAACAGCCATGGCCCCCGCGCGCACCAGATCAACTGCGCTCAGCCGATCCATCAGATCATCCGTCACCCCAACAAGAACAGCGGCTTTGTCTTCATTGACGGCGATCAGAGCCACGACGCCACGTCCAAGCTTTTTCTTGTGATCATCAGCAAGGCCACGCAAATCCTTGGGATTGATCCCTTGTAAAACCTGCCCGATGAACTGAACGGCTCCCACAGTCTCGATCTCGGGGCCATTAGCGCCCGACGCGCCCCCCATCGCCAAAGCCTTTTTTGCCTGTGCCAGATCTCGTTCCAGCTTTTTGACCTGATCTGAAAGCATCAGCACCCGATCCGGCACCTCTGAGGGCGCAACTTTCAAGCTGCTCGCAGCCGATTTCAGCAGATTTTCTTCGTTCAAAAGATATAAACGTGCGGCTTCACCCACCAAGGCTTCGATGCGGCGTACGCCAGATGCAACCGCCCCTTCCGAGATGATCTTGAACAGCCCAATATCACCCAATCGATTGACATGGGTGCCGCCACAGAGTTCTACCGAATAAGCCCCTGACCCGATATCCGGCGAAGGCGTAGCCTCGCCCATGCTCAGGACCCGCACCTCATCGCTGTATTTTTCGCCGAAAAGAGCCATGGCACCGGCTTCAACGGCCGCATCATAAGCCATCAGCCGGGTGCTCACATCACTATTGCGGCGGATCACGGCATTGACCTCGGCCTCAATGGCCGCCAGTTCCTCGGCTGTTACGGGCTTTGGATGCGCAAAGTCGAACCGCAGACGATCCGCTCGAACCAAAGACCCTTTTTGCGTAACATGCGGACCCAATTGCCGCCGTAAAGCTGCATGAAGGAGATGGGTGGCCGAATGATTGGCACGAACGAGCGTGCGGCGCTCTTCATCAATAGACAATGTCACCACATCGCCAACAGACAAGGTACCGGATTCGATTTTCAGATCATGAACAAACAAATCCCCAAGCTGCTTTCTGGTATCGCGCACCTGGCCAAAGAGCGAGCCCTTGCCCTTCACCTGCCCGCTATCGCCAATCTGCCCGCCTGATTCTGCATAAAAAGGCGTTTGATTGACGATCAGCGCCAGTTCATCACCGGCCCGCGCCTGCTCAATCGGTTTGCCATCCTTGACCAAAGCCAGCACGGATGCTTCGGCACTGTTTTCCTGATAGCCAAGAAATTCAGTCGCCCCATGGCGTTCCTTGATGTCATACCAGATTTTATCGGTCGCCTGCTGGCCCGATCCCGACCATGCAGCGCGCGCCTGCGCCCGCTGTTGGGCCATGGCGGCATCAAAGCCCGCTATATCCACACTGCGCCCCTCAGAGCGCAGAGCATCCTGGGTCAGATCAAGGGGAAATCCATATGTATCATAAAGCCGGAACGCTACCTCACCGGGCAGCGCCTGCGAAGGGGAAAGCTTTGATTTTTCTTCGTCCAAAAGCCGCAAACCGCGTTCAAGCATGGTGCGGAAACGATCTTCTTCAAGCTTCAGGGTTTCGGTGATCAAGGGCTGCGCCCGGCACAATTCGGCAAAAGCGCCCCCCATCTGATCGACCAAAGCCGGAACGAGGCGATACATCAAAGGATCTTTGGACCCCAGCATATGGGCATGACGCATGGCCCGACGCATGATCCGCCGCAAAACATAGCCGCGCCCTTCATTGGAGGGCAGAACACCATCCGCGATCAGAAAGCTCATGGCCCGCAAATGATCGGCGATCACCCGATGCGAGGCCCGCTGTTGCCCCACCGCCCGCACCCCGGTTTCGGAGACCGACGCATCGATCAGAGCACGAAACAGATCGATATCGTAATTATCATGAACGCCTTGCAAAACCGCCGCGACCCGCTCAAGCCCCATGCCCGTATCAATGGAGGGCCTTGGCAGATCAAGGCGCGCGCCATCAGCCTGCTGTTCATATTGCATGAACACCAGATTCCAGATTTCGATGAAGCGATCACCATCTTCATCCGGGCTGCCCGGCGGACCACCGGGAATATCCGCTCCATGATCATAGAAAATTTCGGAACAAGGGCCACACGGGCCGGTATCCCCCATCGACCAGAAATTATCACTGGTAGAAATTTTAATGATCCGGTCATCCGGCAGGCCGGCTATTTTTTTCCACAGATCAAAGGCTTCCTGATCATCATGATAAACCGTCACGGTCAGGCGAT
The DNA here is from genome assembly GCF_029946565.1 of Iodidimonas sp. MBR-22. Lineage (NCBI taxonomy): Bacteria > Pseudomonadati > Pseudomonadota > Alphaproteobacteria > Iodidimonadales > Iodidimonadaceae > Iodidimonas > Iodidimonas sp. MBR-22. The sequence continues at coordinate 82,773 of NZ_JARKVQ010000012.1, read as the reverse complement.
CTTGATCAAGCCCAAAGCCTTCGGTCACCAGCCCCCAGCCAAATTGAATGGCCTGTTCCTTGAAATAATCGCCAAAGGAAAAATTCCCCAGCATTTCAAAAAAAGTATGATGGCGGGCCGTGTAGCCAACATTATCGAGATCATTATGCTTGCCACCCGCGCGCAGGCATTTCTGCGAGGAAACCGCTCGCTGATAGGGGCGGGTTTCAGCACCGGTAAACACATCCTTGAACGGCACCATACCCGCATTGGTAAAGAGCAAGGTGGGATCATTATTAGGCACCAGAGGCGCCGAGGGCACCACCTCATGCCCCTTATGCCTGAAAAAATCGATAAAGCTCTGGCGAACATGGCTGACATCTGACGAGCGCTTCATAATGGCAATCAAACTCCAAAGCTTATTTCAGGGATGGCCATCATCATGTCTTTCATCACGGGCCTGTCGTCAAGGGTTGCCGCGCGATAAAATCATCACAGATGAACAGGTCAGCCCCATGCGGGCCGATCACTCATCTTCAGGCGTTTCATCGGCAAGCATTTTTTCCGACACGGTCCCGGACGATTTGCGCACGGCCTGTTCGATGGCATCAGCGACTTCAGGATGTTCACGCAGAAAGGTTTTGGCATTTTCACGCCCCTGACCAATCCGCTGGCTATCATGAGAATACCAGGAACCGGATTTTTCAACGACCCCGGCTTTCACACCCAGATCAAGCAATTCGCCGGTTTTCGATATCCCCTCACCATACATGATATCGAATTCGACCTGCTTGAACGGCGGGGCCATCTTGTTTTTGACCACTTTCACCCGTGTGGCATTGCCAACGATATCTTCCTTATCCTTGATCTGCCCGGTGCGCCGGATATCAAGACGAATGGACGCATAAAATTTCAGGGCATTACCGCCGGTGGTTGTTTCCGGGCTGCCATACATCACCCCGATCTTCATGCGGATCTGATTGATGAAAATGACCATGCAATTGGATTTCGAGATGGAACCGGTCAGCTTTCTCAAAGCCTGGCTCATCAGCCGCGCCTGCAGGCCCACATGGCTATCGCCCATTTCGCCTTCAAGTTCGGCCCGTGGAGTGAGCGCCGCCACGGAATCGACAACCAGAATATCAACCGCCCCGGATCGCACCAATGTATCGGCGATTTCAAGGGCCTGTTCCCCCGTATCGGGCTGCGAAATCAGCAGTTCATTAACATCGACACCCAGCTTTTTGGCATATTTCGGATCAAGGGCATGTTCGGCATCCACAAAAGCCGCCACCCCGCCCTTTTTCTGGGCTTCGGCTACCGTGTGCAGGGCAAGGGTTGTTTTACCCGAGCTTTCCGGCCCATAGATTTCGATGATACGACCACGGGGCAATCCGCCAATGCCCAAAGCAATATCAAGCCCCAAAGACCCCGTTGAGATCACTTCGGCTTCAACATTGGGGGTGCGCTGCCCCAGCTTCATCACCGACCCCTTACCAAAGGCCCGATCAATTTGGGCAAGGGCGGCATCGAGCGCTTTTTGCTTATCCACGGATTGCTCTCCAACAACTTTCAAGGTGGCTGCAGCCATTTCGATGCTCCTTATTTCATGCCTTCGGGCAGGGATCAATCATTCAGAAATGTACCTGCTATGTTCTCATGACGCAAGGGGCAATATTCACTTTATGTTCTGTTTTTTAGACCTATGAACAGGCGCCAGAACAAGGAGCGGAAAACGCCCTCGAAAGTGCCCCTTCCCCTGCCTCAGCTCAAGGATTCCTTGACGGCTTCGGCCAGGCTTTTGAGGGTAAAGGGCTTGGGCAGAAAGCGGAAATTCTCGCTGCTTTCGCCAATACCTTTTCTAAAAACATCTTCGGCATAGCCGGAAATGAAGATGACCCGCAGATCGGGGCGCACCTGCCGAGCATTGGTCACCAAGGTTGGACCATCCATATTGGGCATCACCACATCGGAGATCAACAGATCGATGGCCCCGGGGTCGGCCCGCACAATCGCCAGCGCCTCTTCCCCCGAAGCCGCCTGCAGAACGCTATAGCCCTTATTTTCCAAAGCCCGGGTGGCAAACATGCGCACGGCATCTTCATCTTCCACCAGCAAGATCGTGCCCTTGCCGGTCAGATCGCGGACCGGGGCAATCTCGGGCTTTGGCTTGCTGATCACCGCATGATGAACCGGAAGATATAAGCGGAAAGTGGTACCTTCATTGGGGGCGCTTTCCACGAAAATAAAACCATCGGTTTGTTTGATAATGCCATAAACCGTTGATAATCCAAGGCCCGTGCCCTTCCCCACATCCTTGGTGGTGAAAAAGGGCTCAAAGATTTTATTCACGATATCGGCCGGAATTCCATGGCCGGTATCGGCAATTTCGATCAGCACATAATGGCCGCGCGGCATCACCGAATAATGCTGCACCATTTTATCATCCGGGCCCACCGCTTTGGTGCGAATGGTGAGGGTGCCGCCCTCCTCCATGGCATCGCGGGCATTCACGGCCAGATTGATGATCACCTGTTCAAATTGCCCCTGATCAACCCGCACCGCCCCCACATCACGGCCATGGATCATATTGAGTTCGACCGTTTCACCGATCAATCGCCGCAGCAGATTGGACAGATCGGCCAAAACATCGGTGATCATCAAAACTTTCGGGCGCAAAGTTTGTTGGCGTGAAAATGCCAAAAGCTGGCGCACCAGATTGGAGGCCCGATTGGCATTTTGCTTGATCTGCATGATATCGGAAAAAGAATGATCGCCCGGGCCATGGCGCACCAGCAAAAGATCGCAAAAGCCGATGATCGCGGTAAGCAGATTATTGAAATCATGGGCCACGCCCCCCGCAAGCTGCCCCACTGCCTGCATTTTCTGGGCCTGCACAAATTGCCGCTCAAGGCTTTTTTGCTGCGTGGTATCGATGAGATGCACAAGGCAGGCGCGATCGGTCGCACGATCGAGCGGTGAAATGAAAAGCTGGCCGGTGCGCGGAGGCTGGGTATTGAAGCTCGCATCCTGCGGCGATGCCATCACCCCCGATTGCATGACCAAAGCCAGATCCTGTGACAAACGCTCGCGATCATCCACGGCCAGATAATCGGCCAAAAGATCGCCGCAGCGGGGCATCCGGTTGGGAGCGAATCTTTTGAAGGATTTATTGAATTCCGATAAGCGGCCATCCTGATCAATGATCGCAAGCCCCACAGGCGCTGCATCAAACAGACTTTTCAGGATTGCGGCATCGGTCTCGCTCGCCTCGCTGGCCGCAGAGAGGGGCCGATGCACCATGATCAGATTGAAATCCGCAAAATCGCCCTGATCGTCATAAGCATCGGACAACAAAACCTGCTTGAGCAAACTGCCGCCACCACCGGTTTTCAGATCGCCCCGCGCCGGATCGGCAAGCATCCGCGCGGTCAGCAATGGGATTTCATCATGATGCGCCACCCCAAGCCAAGTGGATAGCTGCTCATTGATCAACAGAATATCGCCATCCTTATGGGCGATGGCAAACCCGATTTCCATCACATCAAGAGCATGGCCCAGCCGCGCCAGAAGCCTTAAATGATCGGCCCGGGGATCAACCGGGGCTTCGGCAAATGTCCACAGCCGATAGCCACAACAGATGGTCCCCGCAATATCGCAGATATAATCCGGCATCTGTGCGGCCTCCCCCTTTCGATCTTCGGCAGCCCTTTCCAAAAGAGCCTGATCGAGGGCCTCCGCACAAACAGCAGGTTTTTTTTCTCCAAATTCCGCACGATAGGCGACATTGGCAACAATCAGCTCGCCCGCTTCATCGGTCAGCGCCGCAGGCTGCACCAAAGCGCCGATTAATTCCGATAGTTGATCGAGATCAGGGGTGCTCGCCGTTTCATCATCAGAGCGCAGCAGAAAAAGCAGGCCACCGCCAGCGGCAAACAAAACCAAAGCCCCAAAGCTGAGACCCATTTCCCATGCGCCAAAGGCCCCCAGCAGAAAAACGAAAGCCATGGCCAGAATGAAGGATGAAACGGCAATCAGCAAAATGCTGGTCTGGCTGGTTTCGCCTCGGGCTTTGTGCTGCTTTGATCGCTTCATCTTCTGGTCCGCTGATACCTTGTTCAAAACCCGATCCAGCCTGATGAAGCCGATCTTATGGCGCATTGCACCATAATCATGAAGGACGATAGCTGGCCCGACCATCCCGGCGCAAACGTAGCACATAGCTGATGATCTGCGCCACGGCCTGATAATGATCGGCCGGGATTTCATCATCCACCTCGGTCGAGGCATAAAGGGCGCGGGCAAGGGGCGGATTTTCAACCAGCGGAATGGCGTGTTCTTCGGCCACGGCGCGAATACGGAAAGCCACGGCATCCACACCTTTCGCAATCACCACCGGCACATCCATATCGCCATGGCTGTATTTCAGGGCAATTGCAAAATGGGTGGGATTGGTGATGATCACACTGGCCTGGGGTACTGCCGCCATCATCCGCTTGCGCGATTTTTCCATCCGAACCTGACGCAGACGCTGCTTGACCATGGGGTCGCCTTCCATCTGCTTATGTTCGTCTTTGACCTCTTGCTTGGTCATCCGCATTTTTTTCGTATGCTGGGTTTGCTGGAAAATATAATCGATGCCCGCAACCAAAGTCATCGCCCCGATCACCCCGAACATGGCCTTTACCGATAAAGACACGATCACCGCCATGGATGTGACCAAAGGTTCGCGCACCAGGGTGACCAAAGTTTCCGCTTCGGGCCATAAAATCAGTCCCACAACGATGGAGACGATCAAAAGCTTGGCCAGTGTCTTTAAAAAATCGGCCACTCTTTGCGCTGAAAACATCCGCTTCGCCCCGGCCAGAGGCGAGATTTTATCAAGCTTGGGCTTTATTTTTTCAGCCGTGAACACCAGCTTGTTCTGCACCAGATTACCGGCAAAAGCGCCGATCATCAAAACCGTCAGGGGCAATAAAAGCACCAGAAGAATATTCCCGCCCACATCGCGCATCATCCCAAGAACGGCATAGCCATCCATAGGGATTTCATGGGCATGAGCCAAAAACCCCGCCGTTTCGGAGCGGATGGTGCGCACGGCCAGATCGGATGTGAACAAAAAAGCAAAGGCCCCGGCCACAAGCATCATCCAATGCTTGAGCTCCTGACTTTGCGGAAAATCGCCTTTCTTAACAGCTTCCTCAAGTTTTCGGGCTGTTGGCTCTTCCGTTTTCTGGGCATCGTCCTGATCGCCCTCAGCCACCGGTCCTCTCCCTCATCAGTTCAGAAATACCGATAAACGCTCTTCATAAACTTCCAGAAACCACAGCATCATGGCAGGCAAGGCAATTAAAAGAATCAAAAAGCCCAGAAAAATATTCAAAGGCATGGCCACGAAAAACACCGGTAATTGGGGCATCAGCCGGGCCGTTAATCCCAATCCGATATTAAAGACCACGCCAAAAACCAAAAAGGGCGCAGAAATCTGCACCCCCAGCAGAAAACTCGCCGCCACCAGATCCACAACGGCAGACGCAAAATCACCCAGCGGGGGCATCTCGCCTGCCGGAAACAGGCTATAGCTATCGGTCATGGCGCGAAGCATCAGGATATGCAGATCCGTGGCAAAGATCAAAGCCACACCCAAAACCGAAAAGAAGCTTGCAAAAATGGCGCTTTGCTGGCCCTGGGTGGGATCAAATTGCTGGGATGCGGCAAGGCTGGTTTGAAAAGCCACGATGGTTCCGGCGATATTGAGGGCATTCAGCATCAGCCGGGCCGCCAGAGCAATCATCAGGCCGATCAGAAATTCCATGATGATCAGGCCAACAAGCAAAACCGGAGACGCCGGCAGAGCAGGCATATCACCGCGCACAAGGGCAAACACCATCCCGCTCACCCCAACCGCACCCGCCAGCCGCACGCGCATGGGAATTTGCTGCTCGCCAAAAGCCGGGGCAAAGCTGAACATCGCCCCAACCCGGATCAGCACCAGCAAAAAACCAAAGGCCTCAGCCGGGAGAATGGATTGCAGCATGATGCCTCATCCCCCCGTTGCGACCCGATCCATCAAACGCGCCATCAAATCCCCCATTTGCGCCCCCATCATCGGCATGAACAGCACAAGGGCCAGAAAGATCGCGATGATTTTCGGAACGAAGGTAAGGGTCATTTCCTGAATTTGGGTCAGCGCCTGAAACAGGGCGATCAACAGGCCAACCCCAAGGCCAATAGCCATTGTGGGGCCAGATACGATGAGCAGGGTATAAACGGCATCCCGGGCAATATCGATGACATCCGCGCCATTCAAAAGCTTTGATCCTTATTCATGGTTAATATGTTCAACCGAAAGAAAAGCCGCTGCGGCAAAACAGCGGCTTCAAAATTGCCCGCCGAGAATGAAAGCAGCCTTCAAATCTGCATCCGTATGATTTCCTGATAGGCTGAAAGCACCCGATCCCGCACGGTGGTCATGCTATCCATCACCATTTCAGCATTGGAAATGGCGGTAACCACATCCACCAGATCCGCCTGACCATTCACCGCCTGAGCCGAGATATTTTCAGCCTTGGAAACGGCCTGCGATGTTTGCTGCACCATGCCTTCAACCAGCGACCCAAAGGCCGAACCGCTGCCTGTTCCCGCATTGAGGCCCGCCCCCAAACCAGCCCCCAGCCCGGCCCCTTGGGCAGCACCGCCCATACGGCCAAGAGCCGCGCCATAAGCCTGGGCTGCATCGAGCATTTTGGCATCCATTCCCGCTCTCCTTAACGCAGAATTTCAAGCGTTCGCACGCTCAAGGATTTAACGGCATCAATCGCATTCAGATTAGCCTGATAGGTCCGCTGGGCCTGGCTCATATCCATGGCTTCGATCATGCCATTCACATTGGTGGTCTTCACATAACCCGCTGCATCGGCACCGGGATGGCCGGGATCAAAGCGCATACCGAAATCCGCCTGATCGAATTTAACCTTGGCCACCTTCACCGTTTCCGCATCAATGGTGCGATCAAGAACATTGGCAAAGCTGACGATCTTGCGGCGATAGGGATCTTCATTGGGCGCCGTAGCTTCAGAGCCGGAATTGGCCAGATTTTCGGCAATGATCCGCATCCGCGTGGTTTGCGCCTTCAGGCCCGATGCGGAAATCTGCATCGCCTTCATCAAATCATTGTCCACGTCCTCGCCCCCTCAACAAAAGCATCAATTATTACCCGAACCACGAATCGCCACCCGCATCAGGCCCACCTGCTTACGGTATAATTCCACCATCAGGCCATGATCCATCTGGTTTTGGGCCACCGCCAAAAGCTGATCTTCCAGATCAACGGCATTGCCATCCATTGCAATTTCGGTGATTTTGGCATCCTCAACACGGGCCGCACCGCCATCAAGGCTGGCTTGGCCCGCCCCAAAATGCCCGGCCTGCGTTGCTTTCAGGGCAACCGGGGCCACCCCATTCGCCCGCGTGTTCGCAGATGTTTGCTCCACCAGCGCACTGAAATTCTGCTCAGCCAATTTGCTGGGGCGATAGCCCGGCGTATCGGCATTGGCGATATTGGCCGAAAGCACGGTCTGGTTCTGGCCCAGCCACTGCATCCTGCTTTTGATCGCCGCCATCAAGGGGATCTTCGACAGATCCATGATTATCCCGCCTTTTTCAGATCGCCACGCCTGCTTTAAATAGGACCTATCATTGGCGATCCGAGGTTAAGAATTCGTAAAAATTTGATGCAGCTTTCTGTATCTTAAACCCAACTACAAGCAAAATCGCTTTTGGCGGCGGTCTTCTTAAGCATATCTTTACCCTGACTGCGCATTGATGGGCATCAACCCGGCGCCCTTAACCCGCAGAAAGCGCTTTATGCTGGCTAAAGACATCATCACCGCCATTTTATCCCTGCTTTTCGTGATTGGCCTGATTGGGGGGCTTGCCTTCATTCTGCGCCGCTGGTCGGGCATGGGGGGTCAGCCCCTGATCCGCACAGGGCGCACGGATCGCAGGCTTATGGTACTGGAAACCCGCCAGATCGATGCCCGCAACAAGCTGGTTTTAATCCAATGCGATGGGGATGAACATCTGGTGCTGATCGGCCCGTCCGCCTGCCTTCAGATCACATCCGAACGCCAAACCCAACCCACCCCCCAGCCCATCACCCAAGAGCCGCAATCATGATGGCCCGCCGCCCCCTTTTCACCCCTCTGCGTGTCGCCACGCTTTTCACGGCGGCCTTTATCTGGCTTGTGTCAAACAGCCCGGTGCTGGCCCAATCATTGTCTGTGGATCTGGGGCAGGACGGCACGCTGACCGGGCGGGTGGTGCAGCTTTTGCTGCTGATCACGGTGCTCTCTTTGGCTCCGTCGATCCTCATCGTGATGACCTCATTCACCCGGATCATCATCGTTTTATCGCTTTTGCGCTCGGCTTTGGGCACCCAGCAAACACCGCCCAATGTGGTGCTGATCTCGCTCGCCATCTTTCTCACCGGCTTCATCATGGCGCCCACCTTGCAGGCTGCATGGCAGCAGGGGATCGAGCCCCTGATCAATGAAGAGATCGAACCCGCAGAAGCCCTGCCCGCCGCCACGGCCCCCTTCCGAACCTTCATGCTGGCCAATACTCGGGAGAAAGATCTGCAATTATTCGTTGATGCGGCCAGCGCCAATCAGCCGGAAACGGTGGATGAAATTCCCCTCACCAGCCTCATTCCGGCTTTTGTCATCAGCGAATTGAAGCGGGCCTTTGAAATCGGCTTTCTGATCTATATCCCCTTCATCGTCATCGATCTGGTGATCGCATCGATCCTGATGTCGATGGGGATGATGATGCTGCCGCCGGTGCTGATCAGCCTGCCGTTCAAGATCATCTTTTTCGTTCTGGTGGATGGCTGGCATCTTTTGGCCGGCAGCCTGATGCAAAGCTTTACCGCAAGCTAGAACTTTATTCCTTAGGATGGATCAAAAGGCGGGGGCGGCGGGCTGTGTGGCCATGAACGCATCGATGGCGGCATCATGGCGGGCTTTGGTCGCCTCATCCAAAAACGACCCTTTAAAGCTGTTGCGGGCCAAGCGCTCGATATCGGCGGCAGAGAGATCAAGGGCGCGGGCGGCGGCCAGATAATTCTCGTTCAGATAGCCCCCAAAATAAGCGGGATCATCAGAATTGAGCATCACATGCACCCCCTTTTCCAACAGCGCCTTCACCGGCTGATCGCGCATATCATCAATCACGCATAATTTCAGATTGGAAAGCGGGCACAGGGTCAGGGTCATCCCCGATTGCGCCAGTTTTTTGATAAGGGTGGGATCATCCAGGCTTTTATTGCCATGATCGATGCGATCCACCTGCAAAAGATCCAGCGCTTCATGAATATAGCTTGCGGGCCCCTCTTCCCCGGCATGGGCCACACGCTTCAGGCCCGCTTTGCCCGCCATATCGAAAACCCGGGTAAATTTCGAGGGCGGATGGCCAACTTCCGATGAATCAAGCCCCACGCCCAGCAATTGATCATACCAGGGCTCTGCCGCCTTGAAGGTTTCAATCGCGGCATCCTCGCTTAAATGGCGCAAAAAACACAGGATCAGCCCCGATGTGATGCCCAATTCGGCTTCGCCATCCTTGAGGGCCTGCAATATCCCCTCGATCACCGTGGCAAAAGCAAGGCCGCGATCCGTATGGGTTTGCGGATCAAAGAAAATTTCCACATGGCGCACATGATCAGCGGCCGCTTTTTGCAGATAGGCAAAGGTGAGATCATAAAAATCGCGCTGGGTGCGTAAAACATTGGCCCCTTCATAATAAAGATCGAGAAAATCCTGAAGATTGGAAAAATCATAGGCCGCGCGCAAAGCTTCAACCGATGGATAGGGAAGCGAAAGACCATTGCGGCTGGCCAGTTCAAACATCATTTCCGGCTCTAATGTGCCCTCGATATGCAGATGCAATTCGGCCTTGGGAATGTCGCAAATCAGATTTTGCAGCGCGCGGTCCATCAGATTATCTCCTGTTCATATGTTGCCATCTCATCATGATCGGGCACATAAAAGCAAGAACGCCTGCCCAAAGCGATCAAATCCAAAAACAAAAGGCCCGGAACCCTGATGATTCCGAGCCTTTTATCAGATCAAATTTTGATCGGAAGTTGATCAGAATCGAGCGCTGATTTCGATCCCCCAGATCGGAGGTTCATTGACGAAACCGGTGAGATTATTGAAATCGATCCCACCCTTCAATTCCGTTTCGTCGGTGATATTGCGGCCAAAAAGCGCGAAATCAAGCCGATCATCATGATTATACCCAACACGCAAACCGCCGATCAATTCCCGCCCACTGGTAAATTCCGGCGATTCAAAGAGGAAGAAATTCTTCTCAGAGGTAAAGGCCCAATCGGTATAGGCATAAATCTCGCCGACCGACCCCACCGGCACACCATAGCGCGCCGTGGCATTGGCGATCCAACGCGGGGCCTGCGGCAGGCGGTTATTATCAAGCTGCACAAAGCCATCGATGATCGGATCGGTGATGGTGCAGCCACCGCCACAAGGCAGCGTGCGCAGATCGGGATCATTGATCCGGGTAAAATTATAGCTGGCCCCGGCGGTAACGAACAGATTATTGGTAACCGCCCATTCCAGATCCATTTCCACACCGGAAAGATTGGTATCGGCAGCATTCACCAGCCGATTGAAATTGGCATCGCCGCCCACCGCAGTGAGCTGCTGACCATCCATATCAGCCACATAAGCCGACAAATTCAAGCGCATCCGGTTATTGAACAATTCCGTTTTGATCCCGGCTTCAACCGAAAAAATCTCTTCGGTATCGGCCACCGTCACCTCATCGCCAAACAACAAACGCCCTTGAATGGATGGTGCGCGGAAGCCCTTCGCCGCCCGGGTATAAACGCTGATATCATCATTGATCATATAGGTGGCGCTGACATCCCAGCTCAAAACTTCATCGGATGGATTGGCTTCCAGCGGCCCGATGCCGCCAATTCCCAGAAATGAAAGGGGCGATAAAGTGCGGGTGGCGGTGAAATCCTTGTCATCTTCGGTGTAGCGCACCCCGCCTTCAACGATCAGATCGGGGGTCACCTCGATATTGACATTCGCGAAAATCGCCCAGGATTCAGATTTCTGGCGCTGCGAGGCAAAGCCATTGGGCGCATTATTGGCCAGAGAATTGAAATTGGTGCTTTCAATCTTCAGATCTTCATCGAAATAAAAGAAGCCGACCTGAAAATCGATCATCCCCAGATCATTGCTCGACAGCCGCAATTCCTGTGTCCATTGATCAAGGCCCGGCACCGCATCGGCAGTTTCCGCATTGAAGGGAATGAAGCCCGGGGTCGAGGGAACACCCTCAAATTCCCCGCCAAAGCCGCCATCCACATCGCCCACGCTGAACACTTCACCATGCTCGAACCCGGTGATCGAAGTGATCGTGAATTTATCAAGTTTATATTCCAGTTTCGCCGTCAAGCCCCGCTGATCGAGATCCTGCTCATTCTGGCCATCCTGGGTCACGCGGCGGCGATCGAAATCATCCACAAGCCCACCCACGCCGGGGTTGATGATATTCGCCTGAAAAACCCGCGCTGTGCCATCAAGAGACCGGGCGTGAAAATTGAGCAGTGCAGAAAAACGATCCGTTGGGGTATATAAAAGCTGCACACGGCCGGCGAAATCATCATAGCCGCCGATTTCATCGCGATTGGCCAAAAGACCGGGCGCATCATTGGTGATGAAATCATCGCGATGCTGATGCTTGACCGAGGTGCGGATGGCGAGCACGTCCTTGATCAGCGAACCGCCCACAGCCCCTTCAAATTCAATCGTATCAAAGCGGCCATAAGTAAATTTGCCATAGGCATCAAATTCATGGGTCGGCTTTTTCGATTCCAGCTTCACAATCCCCGCCGGGGTATTGCGGCCAAACAAGGTGCCCTGCGGTCCGCGCAACACTTCCACCCGTTCCAGATCGAAAGCCGGCATCCCCTTGAGGATCGGATTTTCCATGACGATTTCATCATAGATCAACGAAACCGGCTGGGATGCATTAAGATCGAAATCGGTATTCCCAAGCCCCCGGATATAAAAGCGGGGAAAGGTGCGGCCAAAAGATGATTCAATCGTCAGGCTGGGAATGCGCCCGGATAGAAATCGAATATCAGAACCCGCCGCATTGAGAATATCGAGCTTTTCCCCGCCAATGGCCGCTACTGAGCTAGGCACATCCTGCAGGCTTTGCTCGCGCTTCTGGGCCGTGACGACGATTTCTTCCAGAACGAAGGCGCCGCTGTCATTCCGGCTTTGTGCCGAAGCGGTCGCAGCAAGGCCGCTGATGGCCAATGCTGCAAGGCTACAGCATGAAAGCCATTGGGCGGCTTTGGATTGTCCGTGATAACGCATTCGTTCCTCCACTCTGTTTCGGGCGGGCCCATTCATTCCACAGGCTGAAACCGGCTTATGGCCATATCCCATCACCTGATGGCATGGCACTTTTGCATCGCCTAAACCAGATTGTTAACAATAGATTTGATGATTCAATCAAGAAAAGTGTCATCTGTTGCAACAAAGCATCAGTCCGGCGCGTTTATCGCGAAAAACCTACGAAAATACCCCTTTTCCTGACCAAATGATCAGCTTTTTTGGGGCTCCGCGATGGTGTTCAGCAGGCTTTGTTTTGTCTCGTCATCGCAAAAGGCGGCACTGATGGCCTGCCGGGTTAATTGCCGCAGATCATCGCCATCCAGACCTTCATACAGAGAAGCATTGCGATATTCCTGCTCGATATCCGTATGAAAAAAGGGCGGATCATCGGAATTGAGGGTGATTTTCAATCCGCTTTGGATCAGGGCCGCCAAAGGATGTGCGGATCGTTCAGGATAAACGCCCAAAGCAACATTTGACCCCGGGCACAGTTCCAAAACGATCCCCTTATCGCGCAATTCATCCACAAGGGCCGGATCTTCGATGGCCCGCACCCCATGGCCGATCCGGCTGACATGAAGGGCATCGATGGTGGCCTTGATGCTTTCGGGGCCCATCGCCTCTCCGGCATGGCAGGTCAGCCCCAATCCGGCATCAGAAGCGCAGGCAAAAGCCTGTTTGAAATCAGCCGGATGCAGATAATGTTCATCCCCCCCCATGCCAAATCCCACAACCATGGGATGGGGATGGCGATGGGCGAGTTCGGCCACGGCTTTGGCCCGCTCCACCCCATAATGGCGCACGGCGATCAGAATGATCCGGGCGGTGATCCCGAAATCGGCTTCGGCCTTTTTCATCGCCCCTGATATCGCTTCGATAAGCGTGGGATAAGACAGGCCATGATACTGCCCATGATCGGGCGAGACAAAGCTTTCCCCATAGATCAGCCCGCGCCGGGCCATGGCCGCATAATAATCATAGGTGATATCGAAATAATCTTCCGGCGTTTGGATCGCTTTGGCCATGGCATCATAAGACGCCAGAAATTCATTGAAATTATCCCAGGCATAAGCGCCATGCGCATCCAAAAGCCCCTGCAGGTCCATGCCATGGCGCGCCCCCAGCTTCATCGCCATGGCGGGCGAAACGGTCCCTTCCAAATGGCAATGCAATTCCGCCATCGGGGGCAAGGAAAAGGCTGATTCAGCCACGCTCATCGGATGCCTCCTTCCAGGGTTTTGGCAAAAGCCTCGACGCGGCTTTTCACCTCGCTCCATTCCGCTTCATGGGCTGCCAGGTCAACGGTTTCGATGATCCGATCATGCATCACCACCTGCCCATTGACGATCGTGGTCTCCACATTCCCGGGATAGGCACCAAAAGCAATCGCGCCATAAACATCATAGCCCGGCTGCATATTGGGGGCATCGCGATCGATGATGATCAGATCGGCCAGCTTGCCCGCTTCGATGGAGCCAAGATCGTCGCCGCGATTGAGGGCGCGGGCACCGCCGATGGTCGCCATTTCAACAAGCTCCAAAGGCGTGTATGGCGTCGCATCCATCAGGCGCAGGCGCGCCACCGCTGCCACATAATGCATCACGCTGAGGATATCCATCTGGTTCGAGCTCATCGGCCCATCGGTGCCAAGGCCGATATCCAGTCCTTTTTTCATCATTTCCCAAGCCGGTGAAATGCCGCTGGCCCCTTTGGAATTGGCTTTGGGATTATGGGCAACCCCCACCCCGCGTGCCTTCAACAGGTCCATATCCGCATCATCCAGATACAGCACATGGGCGGCCAGAAGCTTCGGCCCCAGAAAGCCGATATGATCGAGATAGCTGATTTCCGAACGATGATCGGCCATGTCGGGATGGCGTTCGAGCACCATCTCATATTCATTGGGAAATTCCACCAGATGCATCAGCATCGGCACATCATATTGATCGGAAATCGCCTTGGCCGCCAGCAATTGCTCCTTATCCACGGTATAGGGGGCATGGGGCGCAATCGCCGGGGTGATCAGTTCATCGCCCTTGTATTTCCTGATGAAATCTTCGGCATAGGCAAGCCCGCCATAGGGTTCTAGGGAATCAACCACCGGAAAACCGATCACCGTTTGGCCCAATACACCGCGCAGGCCCACATCCTTCACCGCAATGGCCACTTCATCTTCGTGATAATACATATCGGCAAAGCTGGTAACGCCGCCCATCGCCAGTTCAATCGCCGATTGCCGGGCCGATACGCGGATAAGCTGGCGATTGAGCAGTTCCTTCTCAAGGGGGAACATCACATCGAACAACAGATTTTCAACCTCATATTCCCCCAACCCCCGAAAGGCGACCATCGAGACATGATTATGCAGATTGATCATGCCGGGCATCACGATATCCCCCCCGGCATCGATCAGCCTTTCCGGCTCATAATCAGCGGCAAGCTCTGGCCCGCCAACATTGAGGATCAAGCGATCGCGGATCGCCACCACCCCCTGATCGATCACCTGCCGGCTGCCATCCATGGTCACAAGCGTTGCATTGGTGATCAGAAGATCAACTTTTTCGGCATGCGCCAAAGGGGCGCCGATCAGGCCCACGCAAAGGGCTGCAACATATCTGAACATCGATGTCATCCTTTTTCCCTGTCTTTTAAAATCTGGTTCAAAGCCTTATGATGGGGCAACACAAGCCTTATCCGTTCAGTGAAAGCAAAAAGCCTTCCCATGACCCCATTCGTGCCCGACCCCCGCAATCGCGATTTCGTCTTTCCCGACCGCCCCACCGATGGTCTCACCTATTTGAGCCCCGATCAGGTGCAACAGTTCAATGAAGCGGGCTATATCAAGCTGCCGAAAGCCCTTGGCCCGGAATGGCTCCAACGCCTGATGGCCGACATCGATCCCATCGAAGCCGGGATCGGCGATACCACCCTTAATTTGGAGGGCGGGCGCAGTTTTCGCTATAAAGCCGATGCCATCAGCTTTGCCCGCAATCTGGTCGTCCATTCCAAAGCGGTGCGCGATCTGGTCACAAGCCCGCTCTTTGCCGCCATCGGCCATGATCTCATCGGCCCCGATCTGCGGCTTTATTGGGATCAGGCGGTTTATAAAAAGCCGGAAAAAGCCCGCATCTTCCCGTGGCATCAGGATAATGGTTATACCTTCACCGATCCCCAGCCCTATATCACCTGCTGGATCGCGCTGAATGATGCCACCCGCGATAATGGCTGCCCGTGGATTTTGCCCGGCATCCATCGTTTGGGCACCCTGATCCACGATAGCACCCCCGATGGAATCCGGCTGCGCGGCGCCGATCAGCCCCAAATTGAGGACACCGCCATCTGTGTTCCGGCCAAGGCTGGCGATATGGTGATTTTCTCGTCCCTCACCCCGCACAAAACAGGGGCAAATATCAGCAATGGCATCCGCAAGGCGCTGATCATCCAATTGATGCCCGATGGCCTGTGCTTCATCGAGGAAGATGGCAAGCGCATCGTCAAAAACGATCCCGTGCTGAATATGCTCATCCCGGCTCATGATAAGGCTCGCGCATAAAGCCTGGGCGCCGGATTTCCGGCCAGATAAACATGGCGCACCGCCCGATCATCGCCCAGCATCATCAGGATGAACAGGCGTTCCTCAAGGCTTTGGGCGCGGGCCATGCGCTGCGCCATGATGGGCGTTGCGGCATAATCCAGAACCAGAAAATCCGCCTCCCGCCCCGGCTGAAGGCTGCCCACCGCCTGATCGATATGAAGCGCCCGCGCGCCGCCCAATGTGGCGTGATAAAAGGCCTCATAAGCCCCGATCACCACCCCGTCCAGATGCGCCACCTTATAGGCTTCGGCCATGGTATCGAGCAGCGACAGGCTGGTCCCCGCACCAATATCCGTGCCCAAACCCAAGGGCACACCGGCCTTGCGCATGGCTTCATAGCGCATCAGGCCGCTGCCTAAAAACAGATTGGATGTGGGGCAAAAAGCCACCGCCGACCGCGCCTCGGCCAGCCTTTTTATCGCATCATCATCCAGATGGATGCCATGAGCAAAAACCGAGCGATCCCCGACCAATCCATGCCCGGCATACACATCGAGATAATCCCGGGCATCGGGAAAAAGTGCCGCCACATGAGCACATTCAGACAGGTTTTCCGCCAGATGGGTTTGCATCAGAATATCGGGATAGTCCGCTAAAAGCCGCCCCGCACTGGCAAGGCTTTCATCCGAACAGGTGGGGGCAAAGCGCGGGGTGACAGCATAGCCAAGCCGCCCCACATGATGCCAACGCTCGATCAGTTTTTTGCTGGCCGCATAGCCATCCGCAGCGCTTTCCAGCAGGCCTTCAGGCGCATCGCGATCCATCAGCACCTTCCCCGCAATCAGGCGCATATCAAGGGCGAGGGCGGCTTCAAACAAAGCCTCAACCGATTGGCTGTGCACGGTGCCGAAAACCAGCGCCGATGTGGTGCCATGGGCCAGCAGTGCATCCAGAAAAAGCGGTGCCGCCGCCCGGCAATGATCGGGATCGGCAAAATCCAGCTCGGCGGGGAAGGTATAATCGCGCAACCATTCCATTAATTGGCGGCCCGGGCTTGCGATCATCCCCATTTGCGGGAAATGCACATGGGCATCCACAAAGCCAGGCACGATCAGCCCGTTTTCATGGTGTGTCACATGCTGATCCGTGGCCAGTTGCGGGGAAAGTGCGCTGAAATCACCACAATCGATGATCCTGCCATCCTCGATGATCAGCAGGCCATCAAGATGATGAACAATGGCATCCGGGCCAAGGGCCGGATCATCCTTCAGGGTGAAAATCTCCCCGCGATGGGCGGAAAGGGTCATGATCGCCCTCCATCGAAATCGATCCTCAAAGAGGGATGAAGGCGCACTTCATCAAGATTATCGCCCGGCCCGCCCCGGTCGATGACCAGAAAATCGCTCGTCTCATCAAGGGCGAGGGAATAATGGTGCCATGTGCCGGCATGATAATTCACCCCCTGATCGGGCCGGGCGAGGAAGGCCACCACCGCCGCCGGATCAAAACCCCCGGGCGGGGCCACCACCACCAGATAAGGCCGGGGGCTCAAGGGATAAAAGGCCTGCGATCCCAGCGGATGGCGCTCCATCACCTCAAGCAGCAAGGGCAAGGCTTTGGGCTGGCTGCGAAATATGCTGACCAGCGGATGCCCGCCATCCCGTTGCAGATCAAGGCGCGCCAGATCATGAAAACGGGTCGTGTGCCCTTCATTGATCGCAAAGTGCTCGGACGCCGTTTCCACCATCATCACATCGCCATAAGGGGCGAAGGCTTCTGGCGTTAAAGGTCGGGGCATCAGGATGATGTTCTCAGCGGTCATGGCGCGCTCTTTTGATTGCGCAATTGATCGAGATAAGCGCCGAGCCGGGCGCGTTCTGCCGGTGTCATCCCCGTTTCATTGCCCAGGGGCATGATATCGGCATCCACCGCCTGCGCCCGCACCCGCGCGGCATGTTGCTCAAGCTGCGCCTTGGTTTCCAGCATCACATCGGCGGGGGTGATCTCGAAAAATTCATGGCGGGGCCGGGCGGCATGGCAGCTCGTGCAATGGCGGCTCATGATCGGTTCGATATCGGCATAGCGGATGACATCGGCGGGCTTCAGTGCGGCTTGCGCCCGATGCTGCATATCGGCGGCAAAGATCATGGTCAGCACAAAAATCGCCACGGCCAGAGCGATCAACCCGCCATGGGTTTTGCCATGATGACGCAGATTGAAAAAATGCCGGATGATGATGCCGGAAAGCGAAATCCCCGCCAGCACCGCCCAGCCATAGGGATTGGAAAAGGTCATGGGATAATGGTTCGAGACCATGATGAACAGGACCGGCAGGGTCATATAATTATTGTGCAGTGATCGCTGCTTGGCGGCCATTCCCAGCGCCGGATCGGGCTGATCGCCGCGCAGCATGGCTGCCACCACCTTTTTCTGATTGGGAATGATGATGAAAAAAACATTCGCCACCATCGCCGTGCCGATCATCGCCCCCACATGGATATAGGCCCCGCGACCGGAGAAAACCTGATCAAGCCCATAGGCCGCCGCCGTTAACAGCGCAAACCAGATGACCCCCAAAAGCCGATGATGGCGGCCAAGGGGGGATCGGCACAAAGCATCATAAATGAGCCAGCTTGCGACGAGCGAGCCCAAACCGATGGCAATCGCCTCGATCCGACTGAGATCGGCCTTCAACGGATCGATCAGATAAAGCGTGGCCCCATAATAATAAACCACCCCCAGCAGAAGAAAGCCGCTGATCCAGGTGAAATAGGCTTCATATTTGAACCAGTGCAGATGATCGGGCAGATCATCGGGAGCCACCAGATATTTCTTGTTATGATAAAATCCGCCGCCATGCACAGCCCACAGATCCCCCGCCTCGCCGGGCTGGCTATGGGGCCCTTTTCGCAGATTGTTATCGAGCCACACGAAATAAAATGACGCCCCGATCCAGGCAATGCCGGTGATCACATGCAGCCAGCGGATGGCAAGGCCAATCCAGCTTACCCAATCAATGGTCACAGTCCCGCTCTCCCTTCCATGGGCAGATCAGCGCCCCGCACGATGTGCAAAAGCTCGGCAGCAACGGCAATGGCGATCACCTCTGGCTCCTTGCCCGGCGGCCCATCAAGGCCGATGGGACAAGTGAGCCTGCCGATCCGGGCTTCATCCAGATGTTCCTCATCACGAAAGCGCTTGATGAAGCGCGCCCGCTTGGTTTCCGATCCGATCAGCCCGCAATAGCGGCTATCGCCGCGCGCCAGCACAGCCGCCGTGATCTCGAAATCCAGCGGATGCGAATGGGTAAAAATCAGATAAAGCGCCCCCGCCGGGGCCGAGGCCACAAGGGCTTTGGGATCAGGCACCAGATGCTGGCGAATATGGGGCGGTGCATCGGCGGGAAAGGCATCGGCGCGTTGATCGATCCAATGCACATCAAAAGGCAAAGGGGCGAGAACTGCCGCCACCGCCCGGCCCACATGCCCCGCACCAAATATATAAAGGGGCGCATAAGGCGAGCCACAATTTTGGATGACCGAGGCGATGTCGTCAACAGGCACAGGCATGGATGGCTCGAAGCAACGCCCAGCCCCATCATAAAGCGCCACCGCCCGATCCGCCGCCAGCCCATCCGGGCGCTGGGAACCGGCGATCAACCGATGATGAGGTTGGCCCGCCGAATGGCCAAGGTGGGTGCGCAACAAGGCCCGAGGATCACGTGCCATGGCATCGAGCAAGGGACGGTCGCCGGCATCAAAGGGATCAAACAATAAGGTGACCCGCCCGCCACAGCATTGATCGAGCTTCGGCCCCAAAGCGAAATCGCGCAAAAAGGGATCGCCCCCTTCGGCCAGCGCATCCCGGGCCAGCTGGATCGCTTGATATTCCAAAGCCCCACCGCCAATGGTGCCTGTCAAGCCTTCCGGCATCACGCACATCACCGCCCCCGGGCCGCGCGGCACCGAACCATAAGCGGCCACCACGCTCACCAGCATGAAAGCCGATGGGGTCGCCGGGATCAGATCGATCAAGGCACCGCGATCAGCCATGATCGAGCGATCCGGCAAAGGCCGTAAGGCCCACGGCCCCCTGCCCGGTTTGATGGATCGCCTGCAGGATCGCTTCCGGGGTGGCCGGGGCATCAAGACAGGGGCGCACCGGCCCATCGGCCAGGCTTGCCAAGGCATCCACAAGCGCGGAATGCACCGATATTGCCAGCATGAAGGGGGGCTCGCCCACCGCTTTGGAGCGATGAATGGTGGCTTCCTTATTGGCATTATCAAACAGGCTGATGCGGAAATGATCGGGGCGATCGCTGGCCGCCGGGATTTTATAGGTCGATGGCGCATGGGTGCGCAGCCGGCCATCGGCGTCAAAAACCAGCTCTTCGGTGGTCAGCCAGCCCATGCCTTGAATGAATCCGCCTTCGATCTGGCCTTTATCCACCGCCGGATTAAGGGAACGCCCCACATCATGCAGAATATCGACCGCCAGCACCCGGCTTTCGCCGGTCAGCACATCGATCACCACTTCGGAAAGCGCCGCCCCATAGGCATAATAATAAAAAGGGCGGCCCTGATGCTTCGCCCGATCATAATGAATATCGGGGGTTTTATAAAAGCCGGTGGATGACAGGGAAATGCGCGCGAAATAAGCCTCGCGCACCAAAGCATCAAAGCTGATCTCTGCATTGCCGATCACCACCCGATTGGCTTCAAACCGCACCTGATCCCTGCCGACAGCGGCTTTTTCGCAGGCAAAATCGATCAGCCTGTTTTTGATGGTGCGCGCCGCCGCCTGGGCTGCCATGCCATTGAGATCCGATCCCGATGAGGCCGCCGTAGCCGAGGTGTTGGGCACCTTGCCGGTATGGGTGGCGGTGATCTTGATGCGGCTGAGATCAATCTGGAATTCTTCCGCCACGATCTGCGCCACCTTGGTCATCAGGCCCTGACCCATTTCCGTGCCACCATGATTGAGATGCACCGAGCCATCGGCATAAAGATGCACCAAAGCCCCCGCCTGATTGAGATGGGTGGCGGTAAAGGATATGCCGAATTTCACCGGGGTGAGCGCCAATCCCTTTTTCTGCCAGCGATGGCTTTCATTAAAGGCCCGCACCGCAGCACGGCGGGCGGCATAATCGGTCTCATCCGCCAGATCGGCCATGATCTGGCCAATCACATTATCCGTCACCTGCTGATGATAAGGGGTAAGATCGCGTCCCGCCCCGCCATAAAGATTGAGGCAGCGCACGGCATAAGGGTCTTTCCCCAAAAAAGCGGCGATATCATCCATCACCCGTTCAATGCCGATCACCCCTTGCGGCCCGCCAAAGCCCCGAAAGGCGGTATTGGAAACGCTGTGCGTGCGGCAACGAAAAGATGTGATCTCCACATGCGGCAGAAAATAGGCATTATCGGCGTGAAACATGGCCCGATCGGATACCGCCAAAGACAGATCCGCCGCATAGCCACAGCGGATGAACTGCTCAAAGGCGATGCCTTCGATCCGCCCGTCTCCATCAAAGCCCACATCATAGGTGATGAGCGCTTCATGGCGCTTTCCGGTCATCACCATATCATCATCGCGATCAAGGCGGAACTTGGCCGGTCGCCCGGTGTGTTTCGCCACCACAGCCGCCAAGGCCGCAAAAATCGCCGGTTGGCTTTCCTTGCCGCCAAAGCCCCCGCCCATGCGCCGCACCTCAACCGAAACCGCATGATTGGCCACCCCCAGAACTTCAGCCACCAGATGCTGAAGCTCGCTGGGATGCTGGGTACTGGCGGTGATATGCACATCTTCATCTTCGCCGGGAATGGCCAAAGCCACCTGCCCTTCCAGATAAAAATGATCCTGCCCATTGACCGCAAGCCGACCCTGCAAACGATGGGTGGCAGCCTTTAATGCCTGCCCCGCATCGCCCCGCGCCATTTTTTGCGGCGGCTCAAGATAAGATCCGGCCTGATGGGCATCGGCAATCGTTAAAATCGGTGTCAGCACCTCATAGCTGATCTTGGCAAGGCTGGCGGCATGGCGGGCCTGATCGATGCTATTGGCCGCCACCACCGCCACCGGATGGCCCGCATAATGCACCAGCCCATCGGCCAGCAGCGGCTCATCCTTGAACACCGCACCGATCTGGTTGGCAGCGGGTAAATCCGCCGCCGTCACCACCATCGCAACCCCAGGGGCCGCGCGCACCGCATCCAGATCCATCGCGGTGATGCGGGCATGAGCATGGGGGCTTTGCAGGGCATAAAGATGCAGCAGGTCTTTGGGCTCGGGCAGATCATCCGCATAGCGGGCGCTGCCAGCCACATGCTTGGCGGCGCTATCATGGGCGATGGCGGCAGCCACCCCGCCGATGATCGAAGCCTTGGGCTTTTCGGTTTTTACATCAGCCATTTTTACATCAGTCATGGGCTGCCTCCCCCACCATGGCCTGTGGATCGGCACCCGGACCCACCAGCCGCAAAGGCCCGGATGTACCGGAAAGTTCGAGCCAGGCCTTATAGAGCACATTGCGGGCCGCCATCATGCGATAATCGGCGCTGGCCCGCATATCGCTCATGGGGGTGAAATCCCGGCCCAAAGCCGCCATCGCCGCATGGATCTGTGGCTCATCCCATGCTTTGCCCAGCAAGGCCTGCTCGGCATGGTCGGCGCGTTTCGGGGTCGCGGCCATGCCGCCAAAAGCGATCCGCACCGCTTTCACATGATCATCAACCACATGCACGAAAAGGGCAAAGCACAGCGCCGAAATATCCTGATCAAAGCGCTTGGAGATTTTATAACTGCGAAGATGCTGATTGGCCTCGATTTTCGGCACCCGGATATGCTCGACAAACTCGCCGGGCGTGCGATCCTGCCGCCCATAGGCCAGAAAATAATCCTGAAGGGGTAAGCTTCGCCGCTGATCGCCATGGCGCAGGGTGATGCTGGCCCCCAAGGCAATCAAAGGCGGCATGCTATCGCCAATCGGCGAGCCATTGGCGATATTGCCCCCCAATGTGCCCGAATTGCGCACCTGAACCGAGCCAAATCGCCGCCATAATTCCCCGATATCAGGATGAAGGGCGGCAAGGGCGGCCATCGCATCACTGTGGCGCACCGCCGCACCGATGGTGATCCCTTTTTCATCGTCCGTAATGCTGCGCAGATCATCGATGGCGGTGACCGAGATCAGATGCGGCAGCCGCCGATGCTGCTTGGTGACCCAAAGCCCAACATCGGTACCCCCCGCCAAAATCGTGGCATCGGGGGCCGCCATCAGGGCCTTGGCCAGTTCATCACTATTGCGGGGAGCCTGATAATGCTGGGGCACAGCGGTGATCGGGCATGGCACGGTGATATCGAGCATCGCGCTGCGCCGGATCGCCGCAAGCCGTTGCGCGGCGCCATCGATCTCGGGTCGGGCATTGGCCGCACTCGCCACTTGCCGCCCCACCGCCTCTCCGGCATCGAGGATGGGGCCATAGCCGGTGCAGCGGCACAGATTGCCCGCCAGAACATCCTTTAAAACCTGCCGATCAAAGGACCCATCATTCAGATAATGGGCATAAAGCGACATCACAAAGCCCGGCGTGCAAAAGCCGCATTGCGACCCATGGAGATCGACCATGGCCTGCTGCACCGGATGCAGATCGCCATTTTTCTGCGCCAGACCCTCGACGGTAAAGACATCTTTCCCATCCAGTTCAGGCAGAAACAGGATGCAGGCATTCACCGCACGATAGTACATCCGTCCGTTTTCCAGCGCCCCGATGACGATGGTACAGGCGCCGCAATCGCCTTCCGCGCAGCCTTCCTTGCTGCCGGTCAAAGCCAGCCCATAGCGCAGAGCCCCCAGAACCGATTGCGTGCAGTCCGTTACCGGCACGTCGACCAATGTTTGATTGAGATAAAAACGAACCGTGCCGGGCATTATTCAACTTCCACGATAGGTGCTATAGCCAAAGGGCGAAACCAACAAAGGAACATGATAGTGCGCCTTGGCGTCATTGACACCAAAATTTATGACCACCTGATCAAGAAATGGTGGATCGGGCAGATCGACAGCCTTTCCGGCAAAATAGGAAGCCACATCAAATTCAAGCCGATAGCGGCCAACTTTAAGATCATCTGCGGCAATCAACGGCTGATCACAACGGCCATCGGAATTGGTTTTTGTGGTCAGCAACAGAGCATCGCCATCATCGGTGCGGGCATAAAGGCGGATGGTTACCCCTGCCGCCGGTGTGCCGTGAGTGGTATCGAGAATATGTGTTGTCAATCCGGCCATGAAGCCTCAATCCTTCCCTCAAATCCAGTTCTGCCGAAAAACCCGGCCTTTCAACCTTATCGTGATCGTGAGACATCTTCATGCCAATGGAAAGAGCCACGATGCTCAGGACTGAAAGGGGCCAGATTATCTGTGAGACACACAAGATAAATTGTTAGCAATTTTCATTCACCAAGTTTACAATTTTTACCAATATCGTAAACCGTTAATTTGAAGCGCCGACAAACCCCCTCGTTTCAGCCCTTTCCATCCACAGGATATAACCGTGACACCGACCCCCTATCCCCGCGACATGATCGGCTATGGCCCCACCCCGCCACAGGCGCAATGGCCGGGAAAGGCCCGCCTCGCTTTGCAATTCGTTTTGAATTATGAGGAGGGTGGCGAGCGATCCATTTTGCATGGCGATGATGAGGCGGAAATGTTTCTGTCAGAAATCGTCAATGCCCCGCGCATCGAGCACGCCCGCCATATGAGCATGGAATCGCTTTATGAATATGGCAGCCGGGTGGGCGTATGGCGGCTGCTCGATCTGTTTTCCGCCTATCGGATGCCCATCACCCTTTTTGCCGTGGCCATGGCGTTGGAGCGCAATCCGGCGGTGGCGGACCGGGCGCTTCAGGATGGCCATGAAATCTGTTCGCACGGCTATCGCTGGATCGATTATCAATCCGTGCCGGAAGAGATCGAACGCGCCCATCTGGAAAAGGCCATCGCGATTCACAAAAAAATCACCGGCAGCCGTCCGCTGGGCTGGTATACGGGCCGCACCGGCCCCAATAGCCGCCGGATCGTTGCCGAGGAAGGCGGATTTCTTTATGATGCCGATGATTATAATGATGATCTGCCCTTCTGGACCCACCCCGCAGGCAAGCCGCATCTGGTGGTGCCCTATACCCTTGATGCCAATGATATGCGCTTTGCCACGGTGCAGGGCTTCAACAGCGGCGAGCAGTTTTTCCACTATCTGAAAGACAGCTTTGATGTGCTTTATGCCGAAGGGGCGACGACGCCGCGCATGATGTCAGTGGGGCTGCATTGCCGGATCGTCGGCAGGCCAGGAAGGATAGCCGCGCTCAAACGCTTTCTTGATTATGTGCAAGGCTTTGACGATCTATGGATCTGTCGGCGGGTGGATATCGCCCGCCATTGGATCGCCACCCATCCGGCACCACAAGCCTAAAAAACCGGGAGTTGATGACATGCCAAAGTTGATCCCATGCCCTTCGGCCCTGACGAAAGCCGATTTCATCAGGACTTATGGCGGCATTTACGAACATTCCCCCTGGGTGGCCGAGCGGATATGGTCGCTTGTGCCCGGCGGCAGCCTTGATCAGGCGGATCGCCTGCATGAAGCCATGCGCAAGGCTGTAGAGGCCGCCAGCCATGATGAAAAACTGAACCTTATCAAAGCGCATCCCGATCTGGCGGGCAAGGCGGCTTTGGCCGGGGCTTTATCGAAAGATTCCACTACCGAACAAACGGGGGCAGGCCTTGATCGTTTGTCGCCAGAACAATTCACCCAATTCAAAACCCTTAATCAGGCCTATAAATCGCGCTTTGGTTTTCCGTTCATCATCGCCGTGCGCGGACTGGATGCCAATGCGATCCTCAATGCTTTTGAACGCCGTTTGGAGCATGATGCCGAACAGGAATTCCAAACAGCCATGGCTGAAATCCATAAAATCGCCCGTCTGCGTCTCGATGCGATGCAAGATTGAACATACATCCCTTTTTTTTCGATGGAGACGACAGCATGCAGGCCGCACCCGTGATCGACAGGGGATGGACAGACCTCGCCAGCCCGCGCCTTGGCAGTCAGGTGGTTTTTGCCAATGATGATTTTTTTGCCGACAAATCCCGGCTGATCGATCCCGCCGAGCCGCAGTTCATCCCCGGCAAATATGATGCGAATGGCAAATGGATGGATGGATGGGAAAGCCGCCGCAAGCGCGGGCCGGGCCATGATCATTGCATCATCAGGCTGGGCCATGCCGGGCTGATCGCAGCGTTCGAGATCGATACCCGCCATTTTACCGGCAATTTCCCCCCCGCCGCCTCGATCGATCTGTGCCAGAGCACGGATGAAATCCCCAATGATCGGGCCCCATGGCAGGAAGCCATCGGCGTCACTGCCCTGGCCGGGAATGATCGCCTGTTGATCCGCCTGCCGCAGCCGATGAAGGCCAGCCATGTGCGGCTCAATATCTATCCCGATGGTGGGGTGGCGCGGCTGCGCGTTTATGGCCATGTCGATTTCGATCCCGCCCGCATCGCAGGCGGCGAGCCCATCGATCTGGCGGCTTTGGTCCATGGGGGCCGGGCGGTGGCCGCCAATGATGCCCATTTTGGCAGGCCTGACAATCTGATCGCACCCGGCAGGGGCGTTGATATGGGCGATGGCTGGGAAACCCGCCGCCGCCGCGAGCCGGGCCATGATTGGGCGATTCTTGCCCTTGGCTGCCCCGGGGTAATTTCAAAAATCCTGATCGATACCGCCCATTTCAAAGGCAATTATCCCGATCGCTTCTCTCTGCAGGCCGCTTTTTGCCCTCACAGCCCCGATGAACTGCTGATCGTGCAATCGCAATTCTGGGATGAGCTTTTAGTGCCGCATCTTCTGGAAGCCGATCATGAACATCTGATCACCGATGGCATTAAACAGATCGGGGCTGTGAGCCATGTGCGGCTCAATATTCATCCCGATGGCGGGATCAGCCGCCTACGGCTTTATGGCCTGCCCCATCTTCAGGATGCGCGATAGAGCCGCATCAGCGATGAAGCCCGGATCAGCGATATAACCAGGACATCTGCTGCTTTTGCTGGGCTTCAAAGGCAGCAATGGCCTCGCCATGATCTTTCAAGGTGAGGCCCACCTCATCCAACCCTTCCAACAGGCATTTGCGGCGAAAGGGATCAAGGCTGAAATCATAGACCGTGCCATCCGACAAGCGCAGATTTTGGTTTGGCAGATCAACCAGAACCTCATGCCCGGCTTCGCCCTCGGCGGCGATCCGTTCCACCTGCGCGCGGTCAAGCACCACAGTGAGAATCCCGTTTTTATAGGCGTTCGAGGCGAAAATATCGGCAAATCCGGGGGCAATGATGCAGCGATAGCCCAGATCAGATAGCCCCCATAAGGCATGTTCGCGGCTTGATCCACAGCCGAAATTATCGCCTGTGACCAGAATCCGGCTTTCTGAAAAGCGCGGCTGATTGAACACACAATCCGGATCGGGGCTGCCATCGTCCAAAAAGCGCACGGCGGCGAATGTGCCCTCCCCCAAACCGAGACGGGAGACGGTTTTGAGATAACGCGACGAGATGATGACATCGGTATCGATATTATTCCGCAAAAAAGGCGTGGGCACCGATTTGACGGTTTGGAACGGTTCCATCAGGCAATCTCCGCAGTTTTGGATGACAATCGGCGCACATCGGTCAGATGCCCGGTAATCGCCGCCGCCGCCGCCATCGCCGGTGACAACAGATGCGTCCGCGCCCCCGGACCTTGGCGACCCACGAAATTGCGGTTGGAGGTAGACGCGCAGCGCTCACCCGGCGGCACTTTATCCGGGTTCATCCCCAAACACATGGAGCAGCCCGGTTCGCGCCATAAAAATCCGGCATCGGTAAAGATCTTGTCCAGGCCTTCCTGCTCGGCCTGATATTTCACAAGGCCCGAGCCGGGCACCACCAGGGCTTCGATGATCCCGGGCGCCACGGCATGGCCCTTAACCACGGCCGCTGCCGCCCGCAAATCCTCGATCCGACTATTGGTGCACGATCCGATGAACACCCGATCCACCGCCAAGCCATCGAGCGCCGCCCCCGGTTCCAATCCCATATACTGAAGGGCACGACCAGCGGCTTCACGCTTGCCTATATCGGCAAAATCATCGGGATCAGGCACCCGGCCACCGATGGGGGCCACCTGTTCCGGGCTGGTTCCCCATGTCACATGCGGCTCGATCCCATTGGCATCGATGGTGATCTCCCGATCGAAATGGGCATCGGGATCGCTATAAAGGCTGCGCCATAAAGTCACGGCCCCCTCCCACTGCCCCGCCTTGGGGGCAAAGGGTCTGCCGCGCAAATAATCAAAGGTTTTCTCATCGGGGGCAATCAAACCCGAACGCGCCCCGGCTTCAATGGCCATATTGCACAGGGTCATCCGCCCTTCCATGCTCAAAGCCTGCACGGCTTCGCCGGCAAATTCAATCACATGGCCAGTACCGCCATTGGTGCCGATGAGGCCGATGATCGCCAGAGCCATATCTTTGGCCGTAACCCCGATGGGCAGGGCGCCCTTCACCGTAACCCGCATATTGCGCTGTTTTTTCAAAGTCAGGGTTTGAGTGACCAGCACATGCTCGACTTCGGATGTGCCAATGCCAAAGGCCAAAGCCCCAAAAGCCCCATGGGTTGAGGTATGGCTATCCCCGCAAACGATTGTGAGGCCGGGCTGGGTGAAGCCCTGCTCAGGCCCGATGACATGCACGATCCCCTGCCGGATATCATCGATATCATAGATTTCGAGACCCCATTCTTTGGTATTGCGGCGCAGCACTTCGATTTGCGTACGCGACAGGGGATCTTCAATCGGCAGGCTGCGATCCGTGGTCGGGATATTATGATCGGGAACCGCCAAAGCCGCA
Organism: Iodidimonas sp. MBR-22; assembly: GCF_029946565.1. Lineage (NCBI taxonomy): Bacteria > Pseudomonadati > Pseudomonadota > Alphaproteobacteria > Iodidimonadales > Iodidimonadaceae > Iodidimonas > Iodidimonas sp. MBR-22. The sequence continues at coordinate 53,877 of NZ_JARKVQ010000012.1, read as the reverse complement.
TCGGGGCGGCGCACCCGATTGCCATCGGCCTCGAGTTTTTCAAAAGCCTGAGGGCTGGTCACTTCATGCACCAGATGCCGGTCGATATAGATCAGGCCCGATCCATCGCCAACATCGGCAACCAGATGCCGACGCCATATCTTGTCATAAAGCGTCAGTCCTTGCGACATGATCCACCTCCATCAACGGCCATTTGTGATATTTCCTGTGCCTATAGGGATGAAGGGCACTTGGCAATAAAAAAGCGGATGCTGTTTTGCACCCGCTTTATCTTCATGATTGGCTTATGCCGGATTGGACGGCGATCAGCGGGTTTGCGTGGGCCAATAGCCTGATAGCAGTCGCTCGCCAGTATGACCGCCGCCGATTTCATCAATCACCCGGCTTCCAATGCCCGACAGATTATCGCCATGCATGCGATAGGAAAACAACGGCTCGGCGATATGGGTACCGCGCCAGCCATTATCGATGATCCGCCGCCATTTATGATGCTTGGTCCCCTTGCGGATACCTTCATCAAAAGGGCTGGCTTCCATCACGGCAGCCATCAGGGTCAGCGCCGGTTCGGGAATAAAGCTGAACCGTTCGATCAGGGATGGATCAAAAGCGGTGGATTTTCCGCGACCGATTTCGGCTCCGGTTTCATCCACCAATATGCAATTGGTATAGATAAAACCAAGCTGCGGATCTGATTTCCGTGCCAGATTAAGCTCGGCAATGCATCGGCTGGCATAGCTGTCCGTCAGCAGATCATCGGCATCGAGAATAATCACATATTCCCCAACGCAATATTTCAGCCCGGCATTCATTGCGGCCAGCTTGCCGGCATTGGATGGCATTTCCACCACCTCGATCCGCGAAAGATCATTCGGACGCTTGATGGCATCGCGAATGGCTTCCAGCGAATGATCGGTGCTGCCATCGTCCACGATCACCAGTTCGATGGAATCGTAATCCTGTCGGAAAACGCTGGCAATGGTATCCGCGATGAAACGGCCATAATTGTAATTGGGGATGATAACGGACAAAAGGCCCGGTGAAGTAAGTGATTTCATTGGCGCTGTCTCGCAAAAGTCTCCGAAGAGGTCACGGCCCGGAGGCGGGTATCGGGAGCGAAAAGATTTCGCGTCGAATGGTCGAGTTGGTCTAAAAGGTCAGAGCATCGTACCTTGATCCGAGCCTTTTCTTCGTCCGTCAAAGCCATCTGCTTGGCTTTCCGGTCATCTTCAAAGCGGCGTGAATTGCTGTCATCTTTTGAGTGATAGCGAAATTGTTCAAGCATTTCCAGACGCTCATTTTCATCAGGAAAAAATCGAAATCCCTGTTCGATCATATGTGTAAAGCTGTTTGGACCCAAATCACGGTAATTCACAAGAGAAAGATTAGCTTTGCACCCCAGAACAACTTCAAAATATTGTGCGTAGCATGCAGCCAGATAATCCACATTGCTTAATTTTTTGCCAATATCTATAGGCAATCCGCTTAAAAAGGCCCCTTGGGCGCTCCCTTTCGTCAATAAAACGGCGGTTGTCTCTTTTTTAACCGAGGCAATCACCTCGATCGGATCACGATAAAGAAAAAGCCCCGGTACATCGGGAAAGGCGGCGGCGATCAAATCGGCATAAACCACATTCCAGCTGATGAATTTGACAAAAGCCCGCCGCTCATTGCCCACGCGCCGCCGTGTCATCGCCAGAACAAGATTGCGTAAACGCCGGAGCACCGATGGGGTCGGCTCGGCCCTGTGCTGCCAATTCTGCGTAATCAGGGCCCAGAAACCGCGCTGCAGGGGGGCGCCCTGGCTGATCATCATATGATGGGCCGGACGGGCCAAGGCCTTGGTGGTCAGGGTCGAGCCACAGCGCGACACATGGTGAATGAAGGCCGATGGATAAAGGCTATCGGCAAAAAGATCATCCTGATCAAGAATATCCACAGGGGAAGAAAAAGCCGTGCCGATCACCTGCTGGCGGGCCAGCTCGGCAATCGTGAAAATATATTGCCATTCACGAAAGGGATGCCGGCCCAGATCGCCCCAGATCACCCGCCCCGCGCCCGCCGGATCAATGGCCAAAGGCACCAGACCCGGGATCGAACGGATCAGGCGCGAAGCCTCATCCACCCCCACATGATGCTGAAAGGCATGGGGGACGAGATCGGCCACGACCTCATCATCGGGCAAGGCATATAAAACTTCACGCGGCTTTATGGGTAGAGCCTTTCATGCTGTGCGCTTTCAGAGCCGACTTTTTATTCAAATGGTCAAAAGACGCCCAAAAAAATGGCCCAAAGACAGAGATGACAGAAGCCACCGAAAAAAGGCAAAAAAATGGCAATCTCTGTCATGAAGGGCTTTTTGGACCATGAGCGGTGATTTTGCAAGGCGCATAGCCGCCAAATCAGCCCCGCCCGCGATAGGGCTGCACCCCGGTATCGGGAATCCACAGGCCCAAGGGCGGCTTGCCGCTTTGGAAAAAGACATCGATCGGAATGCCTCCCCGGGGATACCAATAACCGCCAAGGCGCAACCATTTCGGTTGCAATTCTTCGATCAATCGCTCGGCTATGCCGATGGTGCAATCCTCGTGAAAAGCCTGATGATTGCGAAAGCTGCTGAGATAAAGCTTCAGCGATTTGCTTTCCACCAGCAGGCGCGCCGGCGCATAATCAATCACCAGATGAGCAAAATCAGGCTGGCCGGTGACCGGGCACAGGCTGGTGAATTCAGGACAGGTAAAACGCACCAGATAATCCGACCCCGGACGCGGATTGGCGACCGTTTCCAAAATGGCGTCTTCGGGCTTTTCCGGCCGAGATGCGCTGCCACCAAGCTGTGAGAGAGTCTCATAAATATTATTTGACATGGATCGGTTTTTGCCTCCTTCAAATCTGTCTGATGCGGAAAATAAAAAGCTGTGCAGTCATTAATCTGCTGTCTTTGCACATTATCATAAAGTTTGTTCAGTTTTCGTTCAGAATATGATTGGCACACTGTGATCATGTATAGCAATGGGATGAAACAGGCTGTTTTGATCCCATGCGCTAGTGGAATGCAGGCTGCTATCTGCATGAGCGAAATCTGCGACACGCCCTAAAGGATGCCGGAGCAACATATTTGATGCAGGAGCAACATATGGCTGAACTGCCCCAGGCCCGTTTTTCAATCGGGCAGGTCGTGCGTCATAGAATGTTTGGCTATCGGGGCCTGATTTTTGATGTCGATCCATTTTTCTTCAATACTGAAACCTGGTATGAGTCGGTCAAAGCCTCTCGGCCCCCCAAAGATTCGCCCTGGTATCATGTGATGGTGGATGGGGCTGATCATGTCACCTTTGTGGCCGAACGCAATCTGATTGCATCCGATGACAGCGCCAGCCCCATCAGACACCCGCTGGTACCGGAATTTTTCCGCAATGGGCAATATGGCAGTTATCATCTGCGCACTCTGCCTAATTGAGCGCAGTTGGCGTTCATCGGTTTTCTCCCTATGCGTTGCATCCTGAAGCATGCCATCTTAATGTGCTGGCTTTGATGGCCATCTCATCTTTCTCACTCGCTTCAAAGGTTGCCCGATGAAACCCCAAGCACCATCGCCACTGGTTTCCACCGATTGGCTTGAGCAGCATTTGTCTGCGCCCGATATTCGCGTTCTTGATGCCTCATGGCACCTCCCGGATTCTGATCATGATGCCCGCGCCGATTATGGCGCCGCCCATATTCCGGGGGCGGTTTTTTTCAATCTCGATGAAATTTCTGATCCCGATACTGAATTGCCGCATATGCTGCCCGAACCCGAAGCCTTTTCCAGCGCCATGCGGCGATTGGGGATCGGCGATGGCAGCACGATCATTGTTTATGATACCGGCGATCTGCATTCTGCCGCGCGGGCATGGTGGATGTTTCGGGTTTTTGGTCAGCGCGATGTGTTTGTGCTTGATGGCGGGCTTGGTAAATGGCGGCGCGAAAACAGGCCATTGGAAGATTTACCCCCCGGCCCGCGGGAGCGGCATTTTTCCGCCCGGCGTCATGATAATCTGGTGGCTGATCTCGATGCCGCGATCAAAGCCAGCACCCATCAAACCGCCCAAATCCTTGATGCCCGAGGAAATCCCCGCTTTTTAGGGCAGGAGCCCGAGCCCCGGGCGGGGGTGGAGCCCGGCCATATCCCCGGTGCCATCAATGTGCCCTATGGCAGTCTATATCAGCCCGATGGCACGCTGAAATCACCGCAGGACCTGCAACAAATATTCAAAACCGCAGGGGTTGATCTCAAAAAGCCGGTGATCACAAGCTGTGGCTCGGGGGTCACCGCCTGCTCTATCGCTTTGGCGCTTACTGCCATCGGCCATCGGGATTGGTCGGTTTATGATGGCTCCTGGGCTGAATATGGCAGCCAGCCCACCCTCCCTAAAATCACCGCAGCCAAGGTCCGGGCGGATAGCGCTCGTCCCGCCTGATCTTCACTCTTTCTGATCTTCCAGAACAATAAGACCGGACCCCCTTTTCCATGAAACGCGATACCCAGATCATTGAAGCCGGACGCCGGTCTGATTGGACCCATGGCATTGTCAATCCGCCTGTTTATCGGGCATCCACCTGTCTTTTTGAAACCATGGATGATCTGCGGGCGGGGATCAAAAATCCTGATGCCAAGCTTTTTTACGGACGCCGGGGCACCCCCACCCATTGGGCTTTGCGCGAAGCTATCACCCAATTGGAAGGGGGTGTGGATAGCTGGCTTTATCCATCGGGCATGGCGGCCATCGCCGGAGCCATTTTGGCTGTGGTGGCAAGCGGCGATCATATTCTGGTCACCGATAGCGTTTATGAACCCACCCGGGCTTTATGTGATCATATGCTCAAACGTTTCGGTATCGAAACAACATATTACGATCCGTGCATCGGGGCTGGAATCGCTGAGCTTTTCAAGAAAAACACCAGGCTTGTGGTGACCGAATCCCCCGGCTCATTGACCTTGGAAATTCAGGATCTGCCCGCCATCTGTGCCATTGCCCATGATCATGATGCTTTAGTGCTTTTGGATAATACCTGGGCCACCCCCCTCAATATGAAGGCGCTGGAGCTGGGTATTGATATTTCGGTTCATGCCGCTACCAAATATATCGTTGGCCATTCCGATGTGATGCTTGGCATTGCCACGGCCAATGCCCGGGCCTGGCCAAAGCTGCAACAGGGCGCGGTGCAATTGGGGCAAACCACCAGCCCTGATGATGCATGGCTTGCTCTGCGCGGGCTTAGAACCCTGCCCATTCGCTTGAAGCAGCATGAAAAAAGCGCACTCAAGATTGCCCACTGGCTGCAAAAGCACCCCATGGTTGATCGCGTGCTGCATCCAGCCCTGCCTGAAATGCCGGGCCATGACCTGTTCAAGCGCGATTTCACCGGTTCTTGCGGCCTGTTTTCTTTTATCCTGAAGCAGGGCAGCTATCAGCAGATCGATCATTTTGTTGATGATATGCGCCTGTTCAAGCTTGGTTTTTCATGGGGTGGCTTTGAAAGCCTGATCCTGCCCACCGATCCCGCACGGGTGCGCAGCGCCACCCGATGGCAGGCAAAAGGCCCCCTTGTGCGGCTTCATATCGGCCTTGAAGATCCGGATGATCTGATTGATGATCTGGCTGCGGGCTTTGAGCGGTTTGAAAAGGCTATCGCTTAAGATTCAGACGATTTTGCGGCTTCTGATGGGCGATGTTTCGGGCTGGCAAGGGGTAATTCTTCCGGGCTGACCAAGCCGGCCGAGATGATATATTTGATCGCCTGTTCGATGGTCATATCCAGATAGATACAATCACTTTTCCTCACAAACAGCAAAAATCCCGAGGTGGGATTGGGCGTTGTCGGCAGGAAAACATTCAGCATCTCAACTTGAGCGGTTTTCTGCTGAATTTCGTTAGTGGTGTTCGACGAAACAAAGGCAATCGCCCATAAACCCGGCCGCGGATATTCGATCATCACCACATCACGGAAGGTGGTGGAGCTTTGCGCCATCACCGTTTGGGCGATCTGTTTCACCGTTGTATAAATGCCGCGAATGACCGGCGTCCGCTCCACCAGCGCTTCCCCCAGCCTGATCAGGGATCGGCCGAGAAAATTGGCGGCCAGTGCCCCCAGCATGGTGAGAAAGACAAAAGTGATCAAAAGCCCGATACCGGGAATATTCACCGCTAAATAGGTTTCAGGATTATAAGCCGTGGGCAAAAGACCACGGACAAAGCCATCGATGCCCCCGATCACCTTCCAGGTCAGAAAAATCGTGATGGAAATGGGCGCAAAAACAACGAGCCCAGCGAGAAAATACGTCCTCAATCGATGCCACACAAGCGTGTCCGTTTCTATGAAATCCGGTTTCAGATCACGCTTTTATAGCAGCGATTTCTGATAGATTCGATAGGTCTTGTAGATTTCACAGCCAATCTCGTCGAGAATATTTCGCATGCCAAAATTATCTTCCAAAATCCAGGATAATTCCGCCCATCGCGCGCCCCGGCGCACCACGTCCTGCCGGGTATGTTCGATCATCATCAGCGCCAGCGCTGCGGAATAGCGGCTTTTTTGCATAATCTTGCGGACACCCATCAGGGGAACCCGTAACCGTTTCGGATATGTTATGAATAATCCAGTGAGTAATCGCAGCCAGCCCAAAGGAAAAAGCCTGCCATTGAAAGAGCGCAAAACCATATTCACATCCGGCAGGGTGACAAACATGCCCATGGGTTTTCCATCCACCTCGCACAAGCGCACCCGATGCGGGGCAACGATCGGCTTGATATCCTGCGCCAGATGGGTGGCTTCTTCTGCCGTTAGCGGCACAAAGCCCCAATTATCCGACCAGGCATCATTATAAATATCGATGATCTTATGCAATTCATCCTGATAGCGTCGCATATCGATCTCGCGCAGAGTGATTTTTTCATTCTGCTCAACCGTTTTGATAAAGCGCGCCAAACGGGGCGGCAAAGGCTTGAGCAGATCAAGCTCATAAGCCAATAAATCTTTTGCCTTTTCATAACCCAAAGCCATTAAATGCTTTTGATAATAAGGCCGGGCATGGCCCATCATCAAAACCGGCGGCGTATGAAACCCATCCACCAGAAGCCCGCATTCGCCATTGCTCGAAAGATTATAGGGCCCTTCGATCCGCGTGCAGCCTTCGGCCTTCAGCCAATCTTCGGCCTTACCTAACAAGGCTGCAAAAACCGCGCGATCATCAATGGCTTCGATCATGCCGAAATGGCCAATGGTATCGCCCCGGTGCTCTTGTGCCAATTGATCGATCTGGGCACTGATCCGCCCCACCGGGCGACCATTTTTCCAAGCGATCCAATAGGCAGCCCGGGCATGATCGAAATAAGGGTTTTTGGCGCGATCTAAAAGCGCCAGCCGTTCGATCATCAATGGCTTCACCCAGCAGGGGTCCTGCGCATAGATTTCTTCGGCAACCCGAATGAATGTTTTAAGGTCTTTTTTCGCCTTCACTTCGGATAAAGCGATGGCTCCATATAATGACATGATCGGTCGCCCAGTTGATTGATGGGCGGGCCTATCCTCAATGAAGCCCGCGCCGTGCAAAATGTGCCAGCCGCCCAAGCGCCTTGGCATCGGGAGCCGATAAACCATAGCGGAAAAAGGCTAGAATGCTCAAGATAAGCAGCACGACAAGCACGAGGATTTGAACGGGCGCGAGCGTATTTTTCAGTAAAACCCCGGAAGTGAATAAGATGAGGGATAAACAAATAGAAACAAATAAAGGCTTCCACATTTCTTTACTATAGGGCCATAGGCGGGACAGAAAATAAACCTCGATCAAAGCCACCCCCCGGCTGAGAATAAGGCCCGCTGCCGCCGCCAGCGCCGCTCCTGCCGGGCCATGGCTTTCCACCAGCAGATAAAGCAGCCCAAGCATCGCCAACAAACCTAACAGGCCATTGCCCAATGTCCAATATGTTGATGACAGGCTGCGGACCATGGCCGGGGCCTGTCCGAAAAAAAAGGTGAGCAACCGCCCCAGAACCAGAATGACCAGCGCCACCGCCGCCGGTTCGGACTCCGGCCCCAACATATCAAGCAAGGCATGATGGCTGCCCACCATGGCACCGGCCAAAATCACCCCGAAGGCAACCATCAGGCGCGTTGAATAGGCATACATATCCGCGAGGGTTTCGCGATCCCCCCGCCCTTTTTGGAAGGCCGCAAGGGGTGCCACCACATAATCAAAGCTATTGTGGATCACCTGCATAACACTGGAAAGCTTACGGGCGATGGAATAAAAGCCCGCCGCCGAAGCCCCGGCAGCGCCCGGAATGATGATATTGAGCACCAGCACCGGAAATTCGGAAAAAATGCGCTGGATCAGGGTTGCCGGCATCATCGGCAGGGCAAAATGCAGCATGGCTTTAGCAAGCTTTGGATCATAGCCCGCCATGAACAAGCGCTTATAATCATAAAAGCGGGCGACCAGAAAAAATGACAGCAGGGCCGCAATCGCCAAAGACAGGATATGCGCCAGAAACAGCCCATAAGTGGTCAGCCCGACAAAGGCTAAACCAACCGCAATCACAATGCGCAAAATCTGTTCATAGAAAAACCTGATCCTGATTTCCGGCCCGAATTTCCGCCGCGATCTGACACTGGCGGTCAGCACTTCAACACTGGTCCAAAGCGGCAGGGTCACGGCATAAATGCGGATCACCGTCACGATATGCTGGGTATCCTCGCCATCGCCATCGATCATCCGCGCCAGCATCGGCGCATAAAAGATCAATAAAAGCGCGCCGATGATCCCCGCCCCCATGGTGATCAAAAGGGCAATCGCCAAGGTGCGGTGGATCGCATCTTCATCATCATAAGAGGGGATAAAGCGCTGCAAGGCCACATCCATGCCCATCTGCGTCACGCCGCTGGCCATGCGCACAATGGCATAAAGGGTGGCAAACAAGCCAAAGGTGACAGAGCCATAAAGCCAGAGAAAGATTGGAAATCCTGCCGCTTCGACCAAAGCCCCCAGACGCCCGAGCAAGGCAAGCCCGGCGCCTCGGGTCATTTCTTTTCTGGATTGATCCTGCCCCGCCCGGCTCGGCGCGGACTCCTCCGCGCCGGATGGACCGCCCTTTTTCATGCTCATTCCTCGGAATAGAAAATAACGGCGAGCCCGAGGCTTGTAAAAATCAGCATCGGGCCAAAAGCCGCCAGAAAGGCAGGTGCGGCCCCGAATTTCCCCATCGCCAGCATGAAATTATCCGCCACGAAAAAAGCAAAGCCAAGCCCCATTCCGGCAGCCACGCGGGCAAAGATTTTGCCGCCCCTTTGCGCCCCGAAACCTGCAATCGCCCCCAAAATCGGCATCAGCAAAGTGGCCAGCGGACCGGCAATTTTTTGATAAAGGGCGGCTTGCAGTTCCGCCACAGGTTTGCCTTCCGCCTTTAATTGATCAATCTGTTCTTCCAAGCGGCTGAAAGAAAGCTGTTCGGGGATCACGCGCAAGGAAAAAAACCGTTCCGGTGGGGATTGCAGGGTCCAGGGCAAAGAAGGCTCGGTGGTGATGGCGTGGGTTTCGGCATCAAAGCGGCGTACGGCATATAAGGTCCAGGCGCCATCGGTATGCCAGGCAAAATCGGCCCGCACGATCCCGGCCAACTGGCCTTGTTCATTGCGCTGATAGATCGTCACCTTATCCAGAATAACCCGGCTGCCCGATCGGCTGACCGCCTTCACCAAAACCAGCGCATTGCCATCCACCAGCCACAGATCATCGAGAATATCGGGTGCAGGGGGCAGATCCGACGCATAATCAAAGCGCTTCCAATATTCCAGTTCCGCCGTGGAGGGGGCCACCAGCTTTTGATCGAGAATGAAATGCACCACAGAAATCGCTGCTGATGCCAGCAATAAAGGCAGCAAAATGCGATGCGCCGACATGCCCGACGCCTTCATCACCACAATCTCGCTATGCTGGGAAAGGCTCGATAAGGTCAAAAGCACGGCAAGCAGGGCGCTGAAGGGTATGAAGCGGCTCAGCAATTCGGGAAAGCGCAGGCCGATATAGCGCCATAATTCTGCATCGCCATTGCCCGGCGCGGCCAGAATGGCATCGGATTGCGCCAGCAGATCCAGCATCTGCAACACCACCACAACCCCGATGACAAGCCCCAGAAAGCGGACGAAGAAAACCTTGCCAATATAGCGCCCCATGGTGCGGGACGGCAGAAAATAGCGCCGCAATGGCCGCAAAATGCTCATCATCAAGCCCTTTTCATGGCCGCGAAAACCCGCCGCACGGGCCACAGGATCAGTTCAAAGCCGCGATCGATGATCCCGGCGGCCCCGCGCCCGGGGCGGATCACCGAAGACCAGAATAAAAAGCCGCTGAAACCCGCAAAGAGTGCAAACGGCCCCCATAAGGCGAGATAAGGGGACATGCCATCAAAACCCACCAATCTTTCCCCGGCTTCCAGAAATTCGTTAAACACAATCAACCCCGATAATCCCGCAACCAGCCCCCCGGCCCCGCCGGTTCGTTTATTGGCCAGGCCCAAAGGCGCAGCCAGAAAGGGGATGACCAGCAAAATCATAATATTGATTACCCGCCAATGATAGGTCGCCCGATAGCGCTGCTGCATGGTTTGTGCATCGGATTGCACGCTCTTTTTTTCCGATGATCGGCCCATTTCCTGAGCCGCCGCCCCTTTGGGGGCGATGCCCTTGTTTGGCTGCACATTCGTGGCGGCGGTTTGGGGCATGGTGCCCTGCATGGCCCAATAAAGTTCGGGCAGGGTCATTTCCAATTCTTCGCCACCCCGGCGGCGAAATTCCTCGATTTCAGGTAGGTTGATGACGATATCCTGGGATTCAAAGGACAAAACACGGGGCTTTATCTTGCCCGGATCGAAATCGATCAGCCGTCCATCATAAAGCCGCAACAAAACCGTTTGCGTATTATTGGTGGCAAAAAAAGCGCCCCGCTTGGCGGTGGCAACGATTTCTTCCGCGCTTCCCACCCCACGCCGCAGAAAAATATCCTTCAGTTCCTGCCCATCGGATTGGGTGCCGCCAACCCGCAGCAACAGGCCATCCGATAAAGACACAAATTCCCCAACATCAACGCTGGCCCCCAAAGCCCCACTGCGCAGCTCGAAATCCAGATGCCGATATTCATAGCGACTATGGGGCTGCACAAAGCCCAAAAGGCCAAATTCAAGCAAGGCCAGAAACAGGCTCAAAAAAACCATCGGACGCACCAGCCGGGGCAAACCGGCACCGCTGGCCATCATGCCATCAAGTTCGCTGTTCAAGGATAAGGTGCGAAACGCCAGCAAAGTCCCCAAAAACAACCCAACCGGCAAAGCCATCCCCATATAATGAGGCACAAGATGCGCCAGCATCTGCCACACGATATCGATGGGGCCATTTTCATTGACCACGAAATCAAACAAACGCAGCATCCGCTCCAGCAAAAGCAGGGCGGCCGTGATGACCACGGTGGATAGCAGGGGCACAGCCGCCTTGCGCAGCACATAATAGTCAAGACGGCTAAATCCTGGCAGCATCAAAGCCCCCTTCAAAGGCAATCAGGTCGAACAGCGCACCCATAGGGATCAGAAAAGCGTGAGATTGACGCCTGATCATGTGATTAAGGCCGGAAAAGGCTGGTAAAAGGGCTTTAATTATGAGCAAACAGCAGTTCAACATATTTATGACACGAAGATCTTATCATGAACACCCGAGCAAGGCGCGAAAGGCTCTTTCTCTTTTGCCGCCGGATCAAAGCCCTTCAAAGGCTATAGCAGAGGTTTAAAAGCAAAGCGATCCCTATGCCTCAACCCTGTTGCATTTGCAGTCATCTGCTTTATGCACAGATTGGTAGAGGCCACTTTCGATTTTTGTACCTGATAAACCTTAATCGACCGAGGAAGCGACAGACCACAGATGCGGCAACAATCTCTTTCAGCAACAAGCCACCGGCCCTCGCAGGCCCTGATCGGTATTATCTCCAATTGTGTGAGCAGCACCAATCGCGAGCAGCTCGATCGGGTGCGGTCGGTGATCGGTCAAAGCCCGCATCTGTTTCATTATGAATTCGACGATATCGCCGCCCTGCCCGAAGGCCTGCAATTGATGGCCGATGCCGGTGTGGCTTTGCTCATCATCAATGGCGGCGATGGCACCATTCAGGCAACACTCACCCATATCATCAATAATCAGCCCTTCACCATCATTCCCCCCATCGCCATTTTGCCCGGCGGCAAAACCAATCTCATTGCCGATGATCTGAAATGCAAAGGCAGCCCGGCCAGCGTGCTCAAGCGCGTGATCAAAACCGTGCGCCGGGGCAAATTAAAAAAACATCTGGTTGAACGAAATCTGATCGCCCTTGATCTGGCGGATGGCAAGCCCCCCCGCTATGGGATGTTTTTTGGCGGTGCTGCGGTGATCAAAGGCATTTTATGGAGCCGCACCCATATTCATCAAAGCAAGCTTCCCACCCGGCTCGGCCATGCTCTGGCTATAATGCGGCTGATTTTAAAGGCCGCTTTCAGCAAAGAAGTGTCGCCTTTGCGCTCGGGCCAAACCACGATCAGCATGGGCACTGAACAGCGTTATAATGGCGAATTTTATCTCATCCTCGTCACCACCCTCTCCCGGCTGATCATGGGTTTGCGTCCCTTTGGCCGAGAGGGCAATGGCGGATTGAAAACGGCGATTATCGATTCCCGGCCCGGGGTGATGCGCCAAGCCTTGCTTGCCCTTTTGACCAGACGTTTTCATCAGGGAAAAGTAGCCGGGGTTTATACCGCGCGCACTGATCATATGCTCATCGATGGGGATGATCCGGTGACCCTGGATGGGGAAATCTATACCCCCACCCCGGGCAAACCGATCCACCTTGATTGCGAAAAATCATTGAATTTTTTACGCCTCTAGGGCCATAAACCGGCCATGAACACATCACTGACAAGGACCGACCCCCATCCATCGGCGGGTTCCAATGCCGATCAGCGGCTGGAAAGCCTGATTGCCGCCGAATTGTGCCGCCCTCAGCCCGAAGCGGTGTTGGCCGCCGCCCGCCATGCTGCAGCCCGGCTTCAGGGGGCCGATGCTGAACGATCCTGCGTTTTGGGTGTTTTATTTTATGGATCATGTCTGCGCACCGGGCTTTTAGCTGACAAAATCCTCGATTTTTATGTGATCGTCAGCGATTATCCCTCAGCCTATGATAAACGCTGGCTGGCCGCAGCCAATCAATGGCTGCCCCCCAATGTTTTTTATGATGAATGCCAATATGATGGCCAGATCATCCGCAGCAAATACAATATCATCAGCCGCGATCATCTCCATCAACTGGTCCGCCCCGAATGCCGCACCGTTTCTTTATGGGCGCGCTTTGCCCAGCCTTTGGCGCTGCTCATCCCCCGCGATGATCGGGTGCTGCCCGATATGACCAAAGCGGTGGCGCAGGCCATTCGCACCACATTGGGGGCCACCCTGCCTCTGTGCAGCCATGGGGATGGGCCGGATCGGATCTGGCCCAAGGCTTTTGCCCACACCTATGGCGCCGAATTGCGATCCGAACCGCCCGGCAAGGGCGCAGAGCTTTATGCACTGGATGCCACGCGCTATCAGCGCTTTTTTGCACCGGCGCTGGATGGTTTGGGCATCGCTTATGGCCGCGATGAAAATGGCAAGCCGATCATGATCCAAAAATTTTCGGATACCGCCCGCACCCGGGCCAGGCGCACCTGGGCAAAACGGCGGCTGGCTGGCAAGATCATCACCTTTCTGCGCCTGATCAAGGCCAGCGCCACCTTTGATGGCGGCATCGATTATCTGGCCTGGAAGATCGAGCGCCATTCAGGCGTGAAGCTGGTCGTCAGCCCGTGGCAACGGCGGCATCCCGTGCTTGCGGGGCTTTTGCATTTTCTGAAGCTGAAGCGGCGCGGGGCTTTTCGTTGAGCGGCAATTGAAGCTTGTGCGCCGCCGCCTTGAAGGCCTCCAGAATGCGATCCACCTGATCAGCGCTATGCCCGGCACCTAAGCTGCACCGCAACAGATAAAGCCCCGTAGGCGTTGCGGGTGGGCGGGCAACATTCACATAAACCCCTTCCAGCAGCAAAGCCCGGCACATGCCAAAAAGCTGATCCTGCGTTTCCAGACACACCGCAACAATCGGGCTTTCAACGCTTTCGGTACCCAAATTAAAGCCCAGATTTTTCAGGCCACTGTGCAGGCGTTCCACATTGCCCCACAGATGCGCCCGCTTGTTATGGGCATTTTTCAACGAGCGAATGGAGCTGATCGCCGACGCCACCACCGATGGCGGCAGTGATGCGGTGAACATATAAGGGCGACAGGCAAAGCGCAGCACCTCGAATTTCGGATGGTTTGAAAGACAAAAGCCCCCCACGGTGCCAACGCTTTTGGAAAAGGTGCCAACGATGAAATCAACCTGATCCTCAACCCCCAGTTCCTGCGCCACGCCGCGCCCGGTTTCACCGCAAAACCCCATGGAATGGGCTTCATCCACCAAAACCTGCGCGCCAGCCGCCTTGGCCACCGCGATCAATTCACGCAAAGGCGCGCGATCCCCCAGCATCGAATAAATGCCTTCCAGCACCACGAGCTTGGCACTCTCGGCGGGCAGCCTTTTCAGGCGTTTTTCCAGATCCTCGACACTATTATGGCGGAAACGCAGCACATCCGCATTCCCCATGGCGCAGGCATCATAGATCGAGGCATGGCTATCGGCATCGATGATCACATAATCGCCCCGCCCGGCCAAGGTGGAGATCATCCCCAGATTGGCCTGATAGCCGGTGGTAAAGACCATGGCATGATCCATGCCATAAAAATCCATCAGCGCCTGTTCCAGCGCTTTATGGCCCTGATAGGTGCCATTCAGAATACGGCTGCCGGTGGTGCCGGTACCAAAGGCATCCAAGGCATCCTTCGCGGCTTCGATGGCATCGGGATCAAAGGTCATGCCCATATAATTATTGGTGCCGGCCAGAATGATCTTGCGACCACCGATCATCGCTTCGGTGGCCGAAAGCATTTCATCCATCACGATATTCAGGGGATCGGGCTGGCTATCGCCCATCCGGGCGCGCTCGGCGATCAGGGGATCAAATTTATCGAGCAAATCCATGAGATGATTACCTTTTGATGATCTTTTCGACAGCATCGCTCAATTGCTGAATGGTTTCCAGATCGGGCAACATATTCAAGGGCAAAACAATATCAAACTCATCCTCGATGGCCGCAACCAGATCCATCACCGTCAGTGAATCGAAATCCAGATCATTGGCAAAGCTTGTGGCCGGGAAAAGCGACACATCTTTCTGATTGAAAGGGGCAACGATCCTGCAAATACGCTCATAGATGTCTTTGTTGGTCAAATCTTTATTGCTCATCGCTGCATGGTCCTCATCAACTATCAAAATATCAACCGCGCCTAAAAGCCTTTTGGCAAAGCCTGCCACTGCCCTTCATGCCATATAAAGGCCCTCAGCTGAAAAAAACAGGGCTAATCGCCCCGCTTCAGCCAAGCCAGGGTCTCAGCCAGCCCGGCCTTAAAATCGCGCGGACGCGGCATAAGATCGGCCAAAGCCGGTGGCAAGGGCCGCGCCACCCAATCCCCATGGGCCAATTCGCGCATCTTGCCACGGCTGATGATCAGCGGCTGACCGCTCAGCTTTGAAAAAGCATCCCCAGCACCGCCGATCAGCGACAAAAGCCCCTTTGGCACCGGCACTGCCCGCACCCGCCGCCGCAAAAGCGCTGACAAAATAGCCGCCAGATCCCGATAATCATAGCCGCCCCGCCCATCAGCCCCGCAGGCTTGATCATCGATCTCCCATATGCTGCCCGACCAGAACGCGGCATCGCCCAGATTAGCGTTTTCTCCGGTTCCCTGTTTGGCAAGGGCGCATAAAAATGCGGCAAGATCAGGGGCATAAATCAGGGATACCCGATGATCAACCGAAATCGGGGCGGGCAAAAGCCCCCCTCTGGCGGTGCGGATAAGCTTCAAAATCTCGATATCCCCCGGCCCGTAAATGCCCGGCGGGCGCAGGATCAGGCGCGGCAGGTCTGCTGCCGGGCCTTCTTGCAAAAGCTGCTCTGCGGCCTGTTTGCTGGCCGCATAGGGGGAAAGATGGGGATGCCGGGCCGCCAGGCTTGACACATGAATGATCCGCGCCTGCGGTGCTTTTTTGACAATCGCCGCCAAAAGCTTTGCTGTTCCATCGCGATTGGTGGCCATGAAATCCGATGCCCGCCGGGCCTTTACCAGCCCCGCCAGATGCAGCACCAGATCGGCTCCATCCACCAAAGCTTCAAGGGCTGCGGGTTGCTCCAATGAGCCGATGATCCATCGCACATGTGCCGACTTTGCCTGCCCGGCAGGAGGCGCAGACCGTGCCAAAGCACGCACATCAAAACCGGCACCAAGCAAGGCAGTGATCAGATGACGGCCCAAAAACCCGGTTCCGCCGGTGACCGCAACCCTTTTGAAAGGCGCATCTGGGGCGGAAACAGAAGACACCGGACCCCCGGGATCAGTATGCAAGGGCAATAAGGCTGCCAGCCAGAAACTGCTGTCGCGCCTTCGACCGGCTCAGCTTGCCCGATGAGGTGCGCGGCAAGGAACGCGGCGGCACCAGTTCGATCCGGCACTGCACACCCGTAACGCTAAGAATCTGCTTTTTGATCTGCTCAACAAAAGCCTGACGTTCATGGCTTTCGCGCAAGCGGCATTGCACCAGCACCGTGGCGATTTCCAGATGATCCGGGCCGGGCAAAGACAAAGCGGCCACATCACCACTGCGCACCCCGGACAATTGCTCCACCGCCCATTCAATATCCTGCGGCCAATGATTGCGACCATTGATGATGATCATATCCTTGGCGCGGCCAATCACATAAAGCGCACCCTCGCCCATATAGCCCATATCGCCGGTATCAAGCCAGCCGCTTTCCGATAAAACCGCCGCTGTGGTATCGGGATCGCCGAAATATTCGGTCATCACACTGGCACCGCGCACATAGATGCGGCCAATTTCGCGTTCACCCAGAACGGCGCCATCCTCATCGCGGATTTCAATGTCATAATCCGGCAAAGGAATGCCGCAATTAACGATCTCGCGATAGCGTGTGCCCTGGACCTCATGATGTTTGAGCGCCGCCCCCGCAGCCCCCTTCAAGGCATCAGAGGTTGCATCAAAATGCCGGGCAACCTTGATACTGCCGTCATATTCCCCCGATAACACCCGCTCATCGACCAGATCCACCTCCATCCCCCGGCCGATTGGCGCGAAGCTCACCGCAAGGGTACATTCCGCAAGGCCATAGCTGGGTACGAATGTGGTGGGCTTAAATCCCGCCGGACCATAGATATCGGCAAAACGGCGGATCACTTCGGGGCGGATCATATCGCCCCCGATCCCCGCGACCCGCCAGGCCGAGAGATCAAGCTCTTTTAACTGATCATTACCTACCCGCCGGGCGCAGATATCATAGCCAAAGCTGGGGCTATAGGTGATGGTACCGCGATTGCGCGACATCAGGCCAAGCCATTGCATCGGCCGTCTGGCAAAATCTTCGGTGGCCAGAAAATCAACCGAAACCTGATTGGCAATCGGCGTGAGCAAGGTGCCCACAAGGCCCATATCATGATAAAAAGGCAGCCAGGAAATGCAGCGATCATCATCAATAAGCCGCACACCATCCCGGCCCTGGCCCGCACAATTGGCCATCAGCGCCTTATGGGTGATGGCAATGCCATGGGGAAAACGCGTGGAGCCGGAAGAATATTGCAAATAGGCAAGGCTACCCGCCATGGGCCGGATCGGCTGGCCATCGCTATCGGCAAAAGGCCCATCCAGATCAACCGGCAAAGCATCGAAATCTTCATAAGAGCCGCAGAATTTAAGGCCCAATCCCGCAGACGCCGCTTTGCCGAAATCATCCATGGCATCGGGGCCGATGATGGCACTGGCCCGGCAGCTTTCCATTTGGGTGTGCAATTGGCTGATATAGCCATCCCGCCCCCCAAATGACGTGGGCAAAGGCAAGGGCACCGGCAGCACCGTGGCATATTGGCAACCAAGGAAAAAGGCCACGAAATCAACATGGGTAACGGCGATCAAAGCCACCCGGTCGCCCGGCGCAAAACCCATGGCGATCAGCTTGCGGCCAATTTTTTCCGCCCGTGCCCGCAGATCGGCATAGCGCGCCGAGACCAGAAGATCCCCGCGCGCCGAATAAAAATTCACCCCGCGTGCGCCCAAGGCCGCATATTCCAAAGCATCGATCAGGGTTGGAAAATCACCAAAGCGACGCGGAAGATTATCCTGCGTCGGGGTTGGCAATAGCTCTGTCGCGCCATGGGTTTCTTTTAAAGCCGTCAAATTCAATGAAAAGCCTCAGATTTGGATCATGATAAGGATAGAGGAGCCGGATCGATACAACTGTCAAAAATCGGAAAGAAAGCAAGCCGATCCTGCCCGATAGCAAGCATGGCTTCCAATCACTCTCAAGCTCAAATACAAGAGAGTGCAGATGATCCGCAAGCTTTTTGTCTGCCTACATCTTATTGATGAGGCCGCTTAAATGGGAAATATGACCAAAGCATGACCAATCCACCGAATGACCAACGGAACAACGACCCATCCAATAATCTGGATATGGACAGGATCCACGCCGATATTGTGGGCATGGAAAACCGGCTGCATTTCGATCATGCGGGATCATCGCTGATGCCGCGCCCGGTGGTGCAATGCATGGTCGATCATCTGGAATTGGAATCAAGGCTTGGCGGCTATGTGGCACAGGAACGCAAAAGCGCCGAACTGGCCGAAAGCTATAGCCTGATTGCCCAGCTGATCCATGCCCAGCCATCCGAGATTGCCATCCTGCCCAGCGCCACCGATGCCTGGGGGCGGGCTTTCTACAGCCTGAAACTCGGCCCCGGCGACAAGGTCGTCACCGCCTTCAACGAATATTGCTCGAATTTCGTCAGCCTGCTTGATCGGCAGCAAAAATCGGGGATCGAGATCATCGTGATCGGCCCCGATGAGAAAGGCGAATTGGATCTGGCAGCAATGGAAGCGGCCCTTGATGATCGCGTGAAAGTGATCGCTATCAGCCATGTTCCCTCATCATCGGGGCAGATCAATCCTGTGCATGAAGTGGGCAAATTAGCCCGCCGCCATCATATCCCCTTTTTGCTTGATGCCTGCCAATCGGTGGGGCAATTGCCCATCGATGTCGAGGCCATCGGCTGTGATATGCTCACCGCCACCGGCCGCAAATTTCTGCGCGGCCCACGGGGAAGCGGATTTTTATATATCCGCAAAAGCCTGCAATCCCGGCTCGAACCGGTGATGCTGACCAATCAGGCAGCGCTTTGGGTTTCCGCCCACAGCTACCAGCTTCGCACCGATGCGCAGGTGATGGAGGCATGGGAGCGCAATGTGGCGGCCCAGCTTGGGTTGGCCGAGGCGGTTCGCTATTTGCTGAACATTGGCGTGAAGGCCGCATCGGATCGCAGCCAGATGCTGGCCCGCAAACTGCGGCAAAAGCTGCACGATCTGCCGGGCTTTCGCCTGACCGATCCGGGCCACAAGCATTCGGCGATCATCACCTGCCAGCATGATCGGCTCTCCCCCCAAGAGATCAAAGTGGCCCTTGAGCAGCGCAATATCGCCGTGCAGGTGGCATCGGTGATGCACACGCGTCTTGATCTGGAAGCCCGGGGGATTGAAAGCGCCCTACGCCTATCGCCCCATTATATCAATCATGATGAAGATATCGGCCTTTTGTGCGAGGCTTTAGCCGCTTTATAATGCCGGCCCCGCTTATAAGCTTTTGCGCAGGCGGCGTAATTGGCGGCGCTGCACATATTGGGTGAGCAAAATACCCGACAGGATGAGCAAAAGGCCAAAGCCCCGCAGCAGGCCAAAATCTTCCCCCAAAATAAACACGCCAAGCAGGCTGCCCACCACCGGCACCAGATAATTATTGAGTGCTACAAAGGTGGCCCCGATCCGCCCCAGCAAAATCACCAGCACCAGAACCGCCAGCGCCGAAGGCATCAGCCCCAGCCAGATCACTGCCAAAAGACTGCGGATATCAACATGCGATAGCTGCAAGGGATTATCGAAAACAAGGGCAAAGGGGATGATCATCACGGCGCTCACGATCATCACCCCGGCTGCGCTGGAAAAGCTCGACATCCGGCTGGCCTTGCGCAAAAGCAGGCTGGAAAAACCATAGCCAAGGGCGGCCGTCAGCACTGCGACCCGGCCCAGAACAGGCCAAAGCCCGCCATCAAGATCAAGGGCTTCACTGCCCCCCACCAGAATGATCACGCCCATAAAACCCAGCAAAAGACCGAAAATCTTACCGCCGGTGATTTTTTCATCCCGTGTCATGAAATGCGCAAAAAACAGGGTGGACAGAGGCGAAAAGGCCATCAAAATAGCGGCATCCGAGCTGTTGATATGGGTTTGCCCCCAGGCAATCAGGCTGAACGGGATGCTGGTGCCCACAGCGCCCGCCAAAATCAGCAGGCCCCAATCCTTGCGATTATCCGGCAGGCGATGACCCTTTATGCGGGCGATCAGAACAAGCAAAAAGGCGGCAATGCTGATGCGGATGGCGGCAATAGCCAGCGGACCAAAGCTGATCAGGGCAAATTCCACAAAAAAGAAAGACGACCCCCAGGACAGTGCAAGGAGCGCAAGCCCCATGAAATCAGCCGGTTTTGGGGCATTGATCGGTTTCACGATAATCCATTTCTAGCTGATCTTGTCTTCAGGCCGGATTGTGCGCCATGCTGGGGCCATGAAAAAGCGAATGAGCATAGGGCCCGCCTCAGGCCGAACCGATCCCCGCGCCCAGCGCCCCTTAAAGCCCCAGCGCCCCTTAAAGCCAATGACGGCGGAAAGGCTGGAAAAGGCGGCCTATCATTATCTGGAACGCTTTGCCAGTTCCAGCGGCAATTTGAAGCGGGTGCTGGAAGGCAAGATCAGACGCCGCAATGATGATTTTGCCCCCTTGAGCACAGAACAAGCGGGGTGGATCGATGATCTGGTGGAAAAATGCATTCGCCTTGAATTGATTGATGATGAAGCCTATGCCCGCGCCCGGGTGAATGGTTTGCGGCGGCAGGGGAAATCGTCCCGCGCCATTCGCCAATGGCTCAAATCCCGCTTCATCCCTGATGATCTGATCGAACAGGCAATGCAGGAAGCCGATGCGGCGGGTTCCTTCTTGATGGCAGACACAGATGACGATCTGCATCCTGATGCCGAGGCCGCCCTCACCCATGCCCGCAAAAAACGCCTTGGCCCCTGGGGGCGATCAGGCAAAGAAAAGCCCGATAGAGAGCCAGAGGACAGGAAAGCGGCGCTAAACCGCCGAAACAGGGAAGTTGCCTCTTTTGCCCGGGCCGGGTTCTCTTTTGATCTGGCGCAGAAAATCATCGATAGCCCCGATCAGGAAACGGCCCGATCGCGTTTATTGGGTGAACCATCTTTTCATGAGGATTTAGAATGACCCAAACCCAATGGCAGCTTGATGGCGGTCTTGGCCTTGATCATCTGGCGCAAAAGCCCTGCCACCCCATCGATCCCGGCCCAGATGAGGTGCGGGTGCGCATGACCGCTCTCAGCCTGAATTTTCGCGATACGCTGATCGTGCATGGCATGTATGGCGGCAAACAGCCTTTGCCCCTCATCCCCCTGTCCGATGGGGCGGGCGTGGTCGAAGCGGTGGGGGAAAATGTGCGCGATCTGAAGATAGGGGATCGGGTGAGCAGCGTTTTTCATCAGGGCTGGCAGGCGGGACCGCCTGATCGGGAGCGCCTGAGCCATGCTTTGGGGGCGGGGGAAACCCCCGGCCTTGCATCCTATTGGCGGGTGTTCCCGGCTTTGGGCCTTGTGAAAACGCCTGATTATCTAAGCGATCTGGAAGCCGCCACCCTGCCCTGTGCGGCCCTCACGGCCTGGGCGGCGCTGGTCGAGGATTGCCCGGCAAAACCGGGGGAAAGCGTGCTGATTGAAGGCACCGGCGGGGTTTCGATCTTTGCCCTGCAAATCGCCCATGCCATGGGGCTGCGCACCCTTATCACCTCATCATCCGATGAAAAGCTCGAGCGCGCCAGGGCTTTAGGGGCCGATGAAACGATCAATTACAAAACCAACCCGCAATGGAGCAAAAACGTCCGCGACCTGACCGATGGCCGGGGCGTTGATCATGTGATCGAAGTGGGCGGCGCGGGAACGCTGGAACAGGCCCTGCGATCCATTCGGATCGGCGGGCGCATCGCTTCGATCGGGGTTTTGAGCGGGATCAAAACCGATTTGACCCTGCCCCTTTTATTCATGCAACATGCGCAGCTTCAGGGCATCAGCGTGGGCAGCCGCGATATGCAGATCAATATGAACCGTTTTTTCAGCCATCATCAGATCAGGCCGGTTCTGGATGATCGCATATTCAGCTATCCTGAATTGCCCCAAAGCTATCAGCATATGATCAGCCGCAAACATTTTGGCAAAATCGCCATCAGCATCGATTGATCCCTCGTTCTGTGTTCATTTCGCGCCGATTGCTCCACGGCCTTGAAAAGGACGCAAGGGGCCCTTAATGATTGCAATATCGCCGGGATGGCCATAAAGCCGGGGCGATGATGGATCTGGAAGAATGATATGGCACGGCAAGATACCGAACTGAAAGCCCCGGAGCAGGACTTTCCGCTGAAAGAAGCGCGCGAGATCGTCAAGGGTCTGGCGCGGCCAAAGCCCCTCATTTACTGGGCGGATTTCCTGTTCAGCGCTGGCCTTGGCTGGGCGGCCTTCATCTATGCCGTGATCGCCCCCAGCTTCAGCGCCGGGCAGTTTACTGCCATTTTCATCGCCACCTTTGCCCTCTATCGGGCGGTGATCTTCATTCATGAACTGGCGCATTTAAAGCGCGGTACCTTTAAATTTTTTCGTCTGGCATGGAATATTCTGTGCGGCTTTCCCATGCTGGTGCCGGCCTATACCTATTCCGGCGTACATACCGATCATCATCTGCGCAAGATTTACGGCACCCATGAAGATGGTGAATATGTCCCCTTTGCCACCGGCTCGGGGCTGAAGCTGATCGGCTATGTTTTGCTGTCGTTCTTTTTGCCGCTTTTATTTGTTGGGCGCTTTCTCATTCTCACCCCGATCAGCTATCTGCTGCCACCTTTGCGGCGCTGGCTGTGGGCCCGTGCCTCATCGCTGACCATCGATATGAGCTATGAACGCCCGCCGCCTGCCAAGCGCGATGATAAAAGCTGGGCCTGGCAGGAAGCCGCCACCATGCTCACCGCCATCGGCTTTACCATCCTGTTCATCAACGGGATATTGCCGCTGGCCGCCCTTGCCATCTGGTATGTGGTGACGGTTCTGGTGTTTTTGTTCAATTCCCTGCGCACCCTGTGTGCCCATGCCTATCGCAATCCCGGCGATCAGCCCATGAGCACGGCCGAAGAATTTCTCGACAGCGTGAATGTGCCGGGCAATCCTTTATGGACCCCTTTATGGGCGCCGGTGGGCCTGCGCTATCATGCCACCCATCATCTGTTTCCATCCCTGCCCTATCATGCTCTGGGTGCGGCCCATCGCAAGCTGGTGGCTGAATTGCCCGATAATCGGCTTTATCTGAAGGCCAGCCGCAACAGCATGTTCGATGCCCTGAAACGGATCTGGGCCGAAGCCGAAGCGGCCAAAAAAAACCGCCGCACACCCATCAGCCCGGGGCCTTCCTCTCTCTCTCCATCTGATCCATCGTCATCCACGCCCGTCTGAGGGCTTCGGGATCATCCACATCCCAATGAATGGCGGGATCATCCACCGCCACCTGCAATAGCGCATCGGGCTTGGAGCGAAGCAACGCCCCTGCCCCCTGATCCCCTTCAAGGCGGCGGAGATCATCAAACATCGCCGCCCCGCACAGCACCGGATTGCCCGCGCGCCCGGCGGCCATCGGCCTTGCGGCGATGATCCCGGCAGCCTTCAACCCGGCCTTTGCCCTACAAAATTCATTATAAATCGCCCGGATGGTGGCGGCCCGCACAAGCGGCATATCCCCCAGATGGATCATCAGGCCCAAGCTATCTGCTGGCACAAGGGCCATGGCCGCATGGATCGAGGTGGAAAGCCCCTGCCCATGATCGGGATTATCCACAATCTGCACGGGATAGGCCGCAAGGGCTGCCCGCACGCTTTCAGCTTCATGCCCCACAATCACCCACACCGGGCCAATATCGGCCTCAAGGGCAGCCGCAACGCTATGTGCCAGCACCGGATGCCCGTGCAAATCCTCTAAAAGTTTGTTCGGCCCGCCCATACGCCGGGAGAGGCCAGCCGCAAGAAGAGCGCAGGGAACAGAATGAGACTCTGAGGACAAACCGGCCATCAGGCCTCCTTTTGCCCCGCCGCAGGGGGAATCGGGTTCTCCGGGCCTGATCGCAGATATTGGGTCATCTGAGCCATGATGGAAATGGCGATTTCTGCCGGTGTTCGCGCCCCGATTGCAAGCCCAACGGGCCCGCATATTCTTAAAAGTGTGTCATTCTTGCCAAAATCAGCAGAAAGTCGTTCCAATCGTGCTTTATGGGTCTTTCGGCTGCCTAGGGAACCGATGTAAAAGGCTTTTGAGTCGAGCGCCACCCTGAGCGCCGCATCGTCCAGTTTCGGATCGTGGGTCAGCGTAACCACAGCGGATCGTTCATCGGGGCGCTCGGCCAACAAAGCCTCATCAGGCCAGGCTTCCAAAAGCCTGACATTGCTAAAGCGGGCGCTGGTGGCAAAAGCCCCGCGCGGATCGATCACCGTCACATCATAGCCTGCCGCTTTTGCCATGGGGGCCAAAGCCTGGGCGATATGCACGGCACCAATCAGATAAAGCCGCAGGGCGGGTTGCTCGATCTGGAAAAACAGGCGCTGGCCGTCCTCTTCGATTAACTGCGACCGCCCCGAATGCAGGGCCTGATCCAGCGTCGTGCCGGAAAAAAGCGTGGCAAGGTCGGATGGCGGCCCATCTGCCAGATCAAACAGCCATGATTTTTGCTGCCTGAGATCAATCAGCCGAACAAGACTGCGCCGGGCTTTTTTTGCCGCCAGCAGGGCCTTGGCCGCTTTAAAGCCATCGCTTTTCAGGGATAAAGGCTCGATAAAAATGGCGATCCGCCCGCCGCAGGCCAGCCCCACCTCAAAAGCGGTGGCATCGGCCACCCCGAATTCAACGATTTTCGGCACGCCGCTTTTCATCACATCAAGGGCATCAAGGATCACCGCCCCTTCCACACAGCCCCCCGATACCGAGCCTTCAAACGCTTCGTCATCGCGAATGACAAGCTGGCTGCCCACCGGGCGCGGGGCCGATCCCCATGTGGAAATCACCGTCGCCAGTGCCACGCCATGGTCCTGTTCCGCCCAAGCCACCCCATGAACCAGCGGATCATCCGCCCCCCTACCGTGATCCGGCCCGAAATCATGCTGCGCTGTCATGATCTCAAGCCCCATAGGCATAAAGCACGGCCAGGATCATGAGCAGCAAAACCGAAACCCATATCCATGAGGGCAGCCCTTTCCGAAGCTTTGGTTGAAGCTTTGACCCCAATTCTGGCGATGGGGGCTGGTCTCCGATCATCTCGGCCTGCGCCGTACCTTCATCATCAGGCACCGCGGCCTCACGGGCTTGGGCGGCGCGCGCCTCGGTCAGGGCGGAAAAACTGCTGAAAAATCCTTCGGCATATTTTTTGGCGGTGCTATCGATCAACCGCGCCCCCATCTGTGCCAGCTTACCGCCAATGCTGGCCTCTGCCGACCAATCAAGGCGGGTTTGATCATCCGATAGCCCATGCAAAGCCACATCGGCGCGGCCCCGGGCAAAGCCCGCCGCCCCCTTGCCCTGCCCGATCAGAGTATAAGACAGCGGCGGATTGACATTCTCAAGGCGCACCTCGCCTTTGAATTTTGCCGTGACCGGCCCCACTTTCGCGGTGATCGCTGCCGCCAGTTCATCATCGCTGATGCGTTCCAAAGCTTCGCACCCCGGAATGCATTCGATCAGCAGGGTTTCATCATTCAAGGCATCCCACACAATCGCGCGCGGGGCTTTTATAACCGTTTCACCACTTAATTTCATCGCTCGCTCCCAAAAAAGCTGAGCCCATCAAGGCAGATCCCGAGCAAGGCTTGAAGGCCCATCAAGCCCGGCTGATGAGCCCCATCATCCGGCTCAATACAATCACGCGCTATGATTTAAGCGCTTTCTCGCTGATTACAAAGCCTTGGCTTTGTCTTGAGGATTGCAGCATTCTTTTTTCTGGTGATAATATTTAATAAACAGATAGACGTGATGAGGGAAGCAGAGGATGGCACCTCTTGGGCACAAGCCTTTAAAGGATATCGAGGCATCGGCCGTTACGGTGAGCGGCGTTGTCAAATGGTTCGATGCGATGAAAGGCTTTGGCTTCATCGAAACCGATGACGATAAAGGGGACATCCTGCTGCATTTTTCGGTCTTGCGCGATGTGGGGCGGCGGTCGGTTCCCGAAGGCACCAGCGTTGTCTGCAAGGCGGCAAAACAGGCGCGAGGATGGCAGGCCGTGCGAGTGATCACCCTTGATCTGTCCACCGCACGATCCCCCGATGATGAACAGATCAACCATCGGGATGGTTTTATCCGGCACTCCCCACCTCGGCAGATGGATGATCATCCGCCGCCACCAAAATCTGCCGATGATCCGATTGATTGCACGGTCAAATGGTTCAATCGCATAAAGGGCTATGGCTTTGTTTCGCAAGGTGATGGCTATCAGGATATTTTCGTGCATATGGAAACCGTGCGGCAGGCCGGATTTCTGGAACTTTTTCCCGGCCAAAAGGTGAAAGCCATTCTGGGCCACAGCGAGCGCGGCCCGCTTGTGACCCATATCCTGCCCCCTGCCGATTGAAATCAGCGCCGCAAAGCGCCCATATGGATCTGAACATGTCCTTTTTTGCCCGTCTTCGCCGACCTTCTCATGCCTTGCCCAATGCCTTGCAGGCGCGCGTTTTTCTGCTTGGTCTTTTGCTGCTTTTGGCGCCTTTGTCATATGCCAGCGCCCAGGAGCCGCAATCCCTGCCCCTTTCGGATCTTTTGATCGAAACCGATCAGGGGCCAGTGCATTTTTCCGTGCAACTGGCCAATGACGAGGAGAAACGCACCATCGGGCTGATGTATCGCCGGGACATGCCCGAAAATGAAGGCATGCTTTTTGATATGGGCATGCCGGTGCGCGCCAGCTTCTGGATGAAAAATACCTTTCTGCCCCTTGATCTGATTTTTATCCGCTCTGATGGGCGGATTGCCAATATCGAGCCGGGCATCCCGCATCAAATCAGCCCGCCGGTGCAGTCTCGCGGCCGGGTTTTAGGCGTTTTGGAGCTTAATCAGGGAACGGCCCAAAAGCTTGGGATCAAGCCCGGCGATCTGGTTCGTCATGCTATTTTTGGCAATCTGGAGACTGAAACCAAGCCCGACCAACCGCAGCCTTGAGATTTTCCAGAGCGATCAGCGCAGATCGCCCCTTGCGCTGGGCTTTGATGCGCCTTATGAACGGCGCTGTCGGGGAGTAGCGCAGCCTGGTAGCGCATCTGCTTTGGGAGCAGAGGGTCGCAGGTTCGAATCCTGTCTCCCCGACCATTCCCCCTCACGACCATTTCCCCATTTAAAAGCCCGTTATCCTGCTCTTGAACATTTCGGGGGCTGTGCTAAGATGCCAAGGCACAAACGTTTGCGTTACTTTTTAGAAGAGGCGCATTAGAAGGGGCTTTCTATGGCAAGGCTGACGATCAATGGCAAAAAGCCGGATATCGCCTGCGATGACGAAACGCCGCTGCTTTATGTATTGCGCGATCATCTGGGTTTATCGGGTCCGAAATTCGGTTGCGGGCTTGGTCAATGCGGTGCCTGCACAGTGCTGGTGGATGGTCGGGCCACCCGATCCTGTATCACACCCCTCTCTGCTGTTCAAAACAGCACGGTCATCACCCTTGAAGGCTTGGGGAGCAAGGATGCGCCCCACCCCCTGCAATCGGCTTTCATCACCTATCAGGCGGCCCAATGCGGCACTTGCACCAATGGCATGATCATGACCGCCGCCGCTTTATCAGGGCAGAACCCTGCCCCCACACGAGAGGAAATCCGCACCGCCCTGGCGGGCAATCTGTGCCGCTGCGGCACTCAACAGCGCATTTTAGCGGCTGTTTTGTCGGCCTTCACCCCAAAAGGGGAACTAGACCATGATGACCCCAGATAAAGCCATCAGCCGCCGGGCGCTTTTAAGCCGGGGGGCCAGCGCCGGTGCGGGCATTGTGATGGCCTTTTCCCTCCCGCTCTCTGCTTGTGGGGAGGCCGGGCAGCCTTCCGATCCCGCGTCTTCCCCACCCGGTTCATTGATCGGCTCTTTGGCGGATAATCCCGCCCTCAGCAGCTGGATCAAAATCCATGGCGATGATCGGGTCTCGTTGTTCACCGGTAAAGCGGAATTGGGCCAGGGCATCCTCACAGCCCTTGTGCAGATCGCTGCCGATGCCCTTGAGATTACCCCCGATCATGTGGATATAATTTCTGCCGATACCGCCAATACTCCCAATGAGGGCTTCACATCCGGCTCTTTGTCGATTGAAAAAAGTGGCATGGCCATCCGGCAGGTGGCCACTGAATTGCGTGCCTTGCTGCTCGAACTGGCCTCCGCGCATCTCAAAACCCCAATCGAGACTTTGCGCGTAAAAGATGGCCTGATCACCGGGGCTGGCGGTTCCATCAGCTATTGGACATTGGCACAACAATCCCCCTTCATCACCAGAGCCGAAGGCAGGGCCAAAGGGCATCCCACCCCCCTGAACCCTGCGCGCCGGGCAATCTGCGGCACCTCGATGCCACGGATTGATCTGGAGGATAAAGTCTTTGGGCATCCAAGTTTCATTCAGGATATCCGCCTTGACGGAATGCTGCACGCCCGCATCATCAGCCCGCCATCCCTTAATGCCCGGCTGATCGAGCATGACCCCGCCGTTCTGGATGGATGGAAGGGGATCGAAGCGATCATCCATGATGGCAGCTTTCTGGCGCTGGTGGCCAGGCAGGAATATCAAGCGGTGAAGGCCGCTGCGGCTTTAAAGGAAAGCTGCCGATGGACCCGTCCCGATCCCTTGCCAGCGATAGAGGATCTTGATCAGTTCATCCTCGACCATCCCCTGGCTCAGGCCCATGATATCACCCCGCAACGCTTGGCCAGAAACCTGATGGCGACCGATGGGCTGAAGTCAGCGGCCCAGCATCAGGCCCGCTATAGTCGCCCTTTCCAGGCCCATGCCTCCCTCGCCCCATCCTGCGCACTGGCCCGCATGAACAAGGGTGTTCTCACCATCTGGAGCCATACCCAAGGTGTTTTCCCGCTGCGGGCCGGTTTGGCAGAAGTCCTTGCCATGCCCCAGGAATCGATCCATGTGATCCATGCCGAAGGGGCTGGCTGCTATGGTCAGAATGCCGCCGATGATGCGGCACTCGATGCCGCCCTCATCTGTCGGGCTATCGGGGGAAAGCCGGTCCGCCTGCAGTATATGCGCGATGATGAATTCCTGCGCGAACCTTATGGGGCAGCCATGGTCATGACCTTATCCGCCCGGATCGATGACCAAACCCAAAATGGGGGCCAGATCACAGGAAAAATCGGCGATTGGCGCTTTGATGTTCATGGGTTCCCCCACAGCACCCGCACCGGACCCGGGCGCGGGGGCAATCTGCTCAGTGCCCAGATGATCGGCAATCCCATTCCAGCGCCACCCCCCTATAATACGCCACAGCCGAGAGGCGGGCTTGGGCGCAATGCTGTGCCGCTTTATGATTTTGCCGGGGCAAGGATTACCGAGCATTTCATTCCGCAATCCCCTTTGCGGGTGGGGGCGCTGCGCGGGCTGGGGGCTTATGCCAATGTCTTTGCCATCGAATCCTTCATTGATGAGCTGGCCCATCTTGCCAATCTCGATCCCCTTGCCCTGCGTCTTCAGCATTTGCAGGATGCGCGCGCCCGCACGGTGATCACGCGTTGTGCAGAGCTTGCCGGCTGGTCTGCTAAACGGCCCGGGAAGGGCTATGGCATGGGCTTTGCCCGCTACAAGAATTTCGGGGGCTATCTTGCCTGTAGTGCGATCATCGATGTCGATCCCGAAAGCGGGGCCATCGCTGTCGAGCATATCTATGCCGCCGTTGATTGCGGCGAGGTGATCAATCCCGATGGCCTGCGCAATCAGATAGAAGGCGGTTTGATGCAATCCATGAGTTGGACCCTTTCCGAAGCCATTGATTTCAAGAATGATCAGGTAATGAGCCGCGATTGGGCAAGCTATCCGATCCTTGGCTTCGAGACGATCCCCACCATCGAAATCGCCCTCATCGATCGCCCCGATAGCCCGCCATTGGGGGCTGGTGAAGTGGCGCAAGGCCCAATGGCCGCTGCCCTTGCCAATGCGATCATGGATAAAAGCGGGGTACGTTTGCGCGCTTTGCCCCTGACCGCCGAAAAGCTCAAAAACGCCATGGCCAGAAGGCCGAACGTCAATCGATGAAGATAAACCCGTGCCGCCTGACCCCATCAGGGCGGGCACGCATCCATAACATAAACCATAAGGGACATATGATGACAGGGGCCAAATCCAGCGATCTGCCGCCGCTTTCCTTCGTCGGAAAAATCACCATCCTGCTGGCCACAGCCGTGGCGCTGCTGTCCACCCCATTGGCGGCCCCCGCCATGACCGGGATCGTCGAAGCCTTTACCGATCAGGCACAGAATGAGCCTTTCGCGCTGGCCATCATGGCTCTTGTAGAAGCCATTTTTGGGGAAACCGGGCCGCGCTTTCTGGTTAAATTCGTGCTGCTTTCGGTGCCCGCTTTGTTCATTATCATCGGGGCACCGGTTACCGGCTGGATCTGCGATCGCTGGGGGCGGAAATCCCTGCTCAATGTCTCTTTGGTGGTTTTCGGCATCAGTGGCGTTTCCACCTATTGGGCCGATAGCTTCCTGTTCATGTTCGTCGGCCGCGCCATCCTTGGCATTGCCATTGCCGGGATCAAAACATCCACCGTTGCCATGGTTGGCGATTTTTTTGTGGGCGAAGAACGCAAGAAATTTCTGGGCTGGCAGGGTTCGGCGGTCAAATTCGGCGGCCTTGGTTTCATGCTCATCGGTGGCTATCTGGCCGAACTGGATTGGCAATCGCCCTTTCTGGGCTATTTGCTGAGCTTCGTGCTTTTGCCCTTCGTGATTTTCAAAATTACCGAAAGCATGCCCGAAAAAGGCCCATCCACCATAGCATCCCGGGCCGCCTACAAGCTCGAGGCCATCCCCAAAGGCCCGGCCTTGTTCGTGTTCATTTCCGCTACATTGGCTTCTGCGTTGTTTTTTGTGACGCCCGTGCAATTACGCTTTTTTTACGAAGATAAATTCGGGCTTTCGCCGCTTTATTTCAGCTGGGCCGTGGTTGTGGCCAATGGCATGGGGGCGCTGGTTTCGATATGGTATAACAAGGTCAAATCACGGCTCAATTACACATCGATCTATGCTTTGGTCTTTGGCACCATGGGGCTTGGCTATCTGATCCTCACCTTGATGCCCGGCTATTATTCAACTTTGCTCGGCATGTTGATTGCCGGAATTGGATTTGGGCTTTTTATCCCTAATCAAAGCGATTGGATCATGTCTTTTACCGCCCCCAGCCGCCGGGGCATGGCCGTGGGGCTCGTGACCACAGCCATGTTCATGGGGCAGTTTCTCTCTGCCTTGCTGATCGAGCCTTTTGTGGTTGAAAATAATCCCGATGCCGTTTGGCAATCCTTGGCCGCCTTTTTGGGTGTGCTCACCGTGCTTTACATAATTTTCGGCCTGATCGAAAAGAAGCGCGGAAGCTGGCAGGTCAAAAAACACCCATCATAAATTGACCGTCATAGATTTGCCAATCACAGCCTTGCGGTGCGGAGCCGCAAGGCATTGGCGATCACCGAAACCGATGACAGGCTCATGGCCGCTGCCGCCACCATGGGGGAGAGCAAAAACCCAAAAAACGGATAAAGCACCCCCGCCGCCACGGGCACACCCAAACCATTGTAGATGAACGCGAAAAAAAGATTCTGGCGAATATTCCGCATGGTCGCCAAGGCCAATCTTCGGGCCCGCACGATCCCGTTCAGATCGCCCTTTACCAAGGTGATCCCGGCACTTTCGATGGCCACATCAGCGCCGGTGCCCATGGCGATCCCCACATCGGCCTGCGCCAGGGCCGGGGCATCATTCACCCCATCCCCGGCCATGGCCACCCGATGGCCCTGAGCCTGAAAATCCTTGATGATGCGGGCCTTATCTTCCGGCAATACCTCGGCACGAATATCATCGATCCCCAGCTTTCCGGCCACCGCTTTGGCCGTGCGCTGATGATCGCCCGTCGCCATCACGATCCTGAACCCCAGTTTATGCAAGGCGGTAAGGGCTGCGGGCGTGCTTTCCTTCACCGGATCGGCCACGCGCACCAATCCCGCCACAGCCCCATCGATCACCACAAACATCACGGTTTCGCCCTCATCGCGCCGGGCGTCGGCCCGGGCAGACCAATCATCGGCCTTAAGCCCCAATTCATCGAGCAAAAGGGCCGTGCCCAAGGCAATATCATGATCATCCACCCGGCCTTTCACGCCTTTGCCGGTGATGGCTTCAAAATCCACCGCTTTGGAAAGTTCATGCCCGCGATCCATGGCTCCTTTCACGATAGCCTCGGCCAGCGGATGTTCCGATCCCCGTTCAAGGCTTGCGGCAAAATGTAAAAGATCCTGCTCCTTATAATCGGCTCCGGCCTCGATCCCCATCAGCTTTGGATGGCCTTCGGTCAGCGTGCCGGTTTTATCAAGGATCAGGATATCAACCCTGGCAAAGCGCTCCAGCGCTTCGGCATTGCGGATCAGAACCCCCGCCTCGGCGCCGCGCCCGGTCGCGGTCATGATCGACATCGGGGTGGCCAAACCAAGGGCACAGGGGCAGGCAATGATCAAAACCGCAATCGCCGAAACCAGCGCATAGGCATAAGCCGGGGATGGCCCGAAAACCGCCCAAGCAATAAAGGCCAAAACAGATGCCCCGATCACCGCAGGCACAAATTTGCCCGCCACCGCATCGGCCAGTTTTTGAATGGGCGCGCGCGACCGCCTCGCATTCGCAACCATCTCAACAATCTGGCTCAGCGTGCTGTCTTCGCCTAGTCTTTTAGCCTCGATCACCAGCGCGCCGGTGCCATTGAGGGTCGCCCCCGTGACCGGATCGCCCGCTGTTTTCTCGACCGGCACGGCTTCCCCCGTGATCATCGATTCATCAACCGATGATCGCCCTTCGATCACCACCCCATCGGCGGGCACTTTTTCGCCGGGGCGCACGCGCAGATGATCACCCACGGCCACATCTTCGATGGCGATCATCTCCTCGCGGCCATCCGCACGGATCACCGAAGCCTGTTTGGCGGCCAGATCAAGCAGGGCCGAAAGCGCCGCACCGGTGCGATCCCGCGCCCCCAATTCCAATATCTGCCCCAGCAAAACCAGCACCACGATCACCGCCCCGGCCTCGAAATAAACGCCCACATGGCCATCGACCCCGCGAAAGCCCGGCGGGAAGACCTCTGGTGCCAATACCGCCACCACGCTGAAGCCCCAGGCCGCCAGCACCCCGATGGCAATCAGGCTGAACATATTGAGATGGCCGGTTTTAAAGGATATCGCCCCGCGCTTGAGGAACACCCAGCCGGAATAAAAAATCACCGGGGTTGCCAGCAGCATTTCAAGCCACAGGGCAAGGCTTGTGTCCAGCCAATCGCGGATCGGCAGGCCCAGCATCGGCCCCATGGCCAGCACCAGAACCGGCAAGGACAGCGCCACCCCCACAAGAAAGCGGCGTTTGAAATCGATCAGTTCGGGATTATCGGCCTCTTCCCCTGCGGGTAGTCCGGATCGTTCCAAAGCCATGCCGCAGATGGGGCATGATCCGGGCGTGGGCTGGCGGACTTCAGGATGCATCGGGCAGGTATAAACGGCATCTGCGGATGGATCATCCTTGCCGTTTTCAGGGGCTTTGCTCGAAGCCTGTTTGGATGCAGCCGCGCAACAGGCATGATCGGGATGTGGATGCGCTTGTTGGGTCATTTAAAATCCTGAATTCACGATTTTTTTCTGTTCCATCATTAAGATGCAAATAAGGATCGGCATATTCAAGGCTGACAAGCATCGCCAAGCCATGCTAAGCACAATGAAAGCGTGATGGCCGATCCGCATTTTCATGTTCGCATTTTCAGGGATGACGCAAAGCAAATTGACGACATGAACACAGCAAGACAGCATAAAATGCGCTTGAGCGCTGTGATCGGCTTGCTCTCTATGCTGCTGTCAATCCTTGTTGCGCCTTCAGCCTATGCCTTTTGCTCTATGGAAAGCGGGATACATTCCGTTGATATGGCGACAGACAGCACTGCATCCCAGGGCCTTCCCGATTGCACAGCCATGGCACAAAGCTGCGATATGTCGGCCACCGATTGCGCCCAGCATTGCGCGCAAAGCCTCAGTGGCATCACTCCCTTGAGCCCACAGCAGGCTGGTCATCCCACTCCCCAAAGCATCGCCCATCATAGCGGATTTCATCTCATCGGGATGACGATGGCAACCATGCTCCGCCCCCCGCGAACCGCCTGACAATGAACCCATAGGCGCGCCCCGAAAAAGGCGGCGCAAAGCCTGTGATCCTCATCAAAATGTCAGACACCCTCTTTGAGGTGCGGTATGAAATCGATCCGTCTCCCCTTCTATGCGCCGGGGCTTTTGAGCGCGTTATTCGCTTTCAGTGCGCCACAGGCTTTAGCCCAAACACAGCCGCTTCATCTTGATGAGGCGGTGATGACAGCACTGCAAATCGATGATCCATCGGTCGTGCTCCATCGCGAACAGGCAAAAGCCCTTGATGATCAATCGGTGGCGCAATCCCAGCTTCCCGATCCGCAGATTTCATTCCGGATGCAAAATCTGCCCACCAGCTTTGATCCCGATCAGGAGCCGATGACGCAATATCAAACCATGGTGCGGCAAAGCTTTCCAGCTGGTCGCACCCTTGCCCTGCGCCATGATCAAAAACAGGCCGAAGCCCAAAGCGCCCGTCTTGCCGCCAGCTTGCGGCAATTGGAAATCATCCGTGATACCCGGCTGGCATGGCTTGAAATCTTTTATTGGGCCCGGGCCCGGGAGCGCATTTTAAAAAGCCGGGACGCCGTAACCGATCTGCTGCAATCGAGCGCGGCCAGCTATGGATCGGGTTCGGGAAGCAGCCAAAGCGTCTGGCGCACGGATCTGGAATTAAGCCTTTTGGATGATCGCCTGATCGAAGCCGAACGCAGGCTGGATATGGCCAAAGCCGATCTTGCCCGGACCATCGGTGCCACAGAGGCAAGCCGCCCTTTGCCGCCCAATCTGCCCCCCTTGAAACACCCCGAGATGATCAACGCGCTGGAAGCCGGCCTGATCAACCATCCGATGATCTTGGCGGCCGATAGCCAGATCGCAGCGCAGGATCATGCCGTGGATCTGGCCCGCCAGCAATATAAGCCCGATTGGTCGGTTGAAGCGGGATATGGCGTGCGCGGCGGCAACCGGGATGATTTCATCAGTGCCGGGATCACCCTTGATATTCCCCTTTTCACAGCTAAGCGACAGGATCGCAGCCTGTCCGCTGCCCGCCATGAGCGGCAAGCGGTCCGGCTTTCCCGCGAAGCCCGCCTGCTCGATCTGAAACAGCTTTTGCAGCGCAGCCATGCCGCATGGCAAAGGCTGGCCGAACGCAAGGCCCTGTATCAAAAGGCGGTCATCATCAAAGCCGAGCAGACCACACAGGCCTCCGCCCTGGCCTATCAGAACGGGCTGGCCGATTTCCCCGAACTGATCCGCGCCCGTTTGGCCGAGCTTGATGCCCAGCTCACTTTGGATCGGCTCAGCATCGATCATCTGCAAGCCCAAGCGCATTTATTGTTTTTTGAAGGCCGTCTGCCATGAGCCTGTATTCCAAGCCTTATATAATGCCCATCCTGATCACAATCATCATGATGGCTATCCTCGTCTTTTGTTATTTTGCGCCGATCAGCGGCTTTGGGAGCGGTGAAAGAAATCAGGCACGAAGCACCGATTGCCCATCCGGGCGCGAAGCCCTTTATTGGCAGGCCCCGATGGACCCAGCGTTTCGATCCAGCAAACCGGGCAAATCGCCCATGGGGATGGACCTGATCCCGATCTGCGATGATCCCGTCAATGGCCGCGATCGCACCAGCATTCAGATTGACCCAAGGATGGTGCAAAATCTGGGGATTCGCACGGCGCGGGTTAAGGAAGGCCCCATGGCCCGCGCGATCAGCGCCGTGGGGATGCTCACTTATGATGAAAGCACCATCATCAGCATCGATGTGCGCAGCGAAGGCTGGGTGGAAGATTTAAAGGCCAATGAAACAGGCCAGCCGATAGCCAAAGGGGATCTGTTGTTCCGGCTTTATTCCCGCCCGCTGATCGCCAGCCAGGCCGATTATCTGCAAGCCCTGAAAGCGGGCCATCCCTTTTTAAGCGAGGCCGCCAAAGAGCGGCTGTTGTCTTTGGGGATGACCAAAGCCCAGATCGATAGGCTGCGTCTGGAGGGTAAGGTCATGCCCCATATCGATATTCTGGCGCCGCGCGCAGGCGTTCTTCTCTCACTTGACATCAGCGAAGGGGCCTTCATCAAGCCGGGGATAACTGCCATGCGCATTGCCGGGCTGGAACGGGTCTGGGCCCGGATGGCGGTGCATGAAAGCCGGATCAACTGGGTCCAAAAAGGCCAGCAGGCCAGCATGACCCTGCCATCGCAGCCGGGTGAACCCCTTACTGCAGTGGTTGATTATGTGTATCCCGCCATCGACCCCAAAAGCCGCACGGGGCAGGTGCGGCTGGTGCTGCAAAACCCTGATCAGGCCCTGATGCCGGGGATGTATGCGAGCTTTGAAATCATGGCCGATCCGCTGCCAAACCGCCTTTCCATCCCATCCATGGCCCTTATTCGCACCGGCGATATGGAGCGGGTGATTGTGGCGCTGGGGGAAGGCCGCTTTCGCCCGGCTGAGGTCAGATCCGGGATTTTATCGGGCGATGAGATCGAAATTCTTGAAGGCCTCGCACCCGGAGACCGCGTGGTGACATCGGGGCAATTCCTGCTCGATTCCGAAGCCAGCATCCGGGGCGGGCTGCTGCGTCTTTTGAGCCATGAAGATCAAGGGGCCAGCCGCCATGATTGATTTCATCATCCGCTGGTCGGTTAAAAATCGCTTTGCCATGATCCTGCTTGCCTTATTGCTCACCGGCTGGGGGATCAACAGCCTGCTGCGCACCCCCCTTGATGCGATCCCCGATCTATCCGATGTGCAGGTGATCATCAAAACCACCTATGCCGGGCAAGCCCCGCAAGTGGTGGAGGATCAGGTGACCTATCCCCTTACCACGGCCATGCTGGCGGTGCCGGGGGCGGTGACGGTGCGGGGTTTTTCCTTTTTCAATGATTCCTTTGTTTATGTGATTTTTGAAGAAGGAACCGATCTTTATTGGGCACGGTCGCGGGTTTTGGAATATCTTTCACAGGTGGTGCCCAATCTGCCCGATGGCGCACGCCCGGCTTTGGGCCCCGATGCCACCGGCGTTGGCTGGGTTTATCAATATGCTCTGATAGATCGCAGCGGCACCCATGATCTGGCGGCCCTTACCAGCCTGCAGAACTGGTTCTTGAAATTCGAGCTGCAAATGGTTGAGGGCGTGGCCGAAGTGGCCAGCATCGGCGGCATGGTTCGCGAATATCAGGTGGTGGTCGATCCTGATCGTTTGCGGGCGCATCAAATTCCCTTAAGCCGGGTGATCAGCGCCATCCGCCGGGGCAATCAGGAAACCGGCGGGCGGGTGATCGAGATGGCCGAGGCCGATTATATGATCCGGGCATCGGGCTATATTGATGATCTCGATGATCTGCGCGCCATTCCCTTAGGGGTTGATGCGATGGATGCCCCCATCACCCTTGCCGATGTGGCCGAAATCCGCTTCGGGCCAGACCTGCGGCGTGGCATCGGCGAGCTTGATGGCGAGGGTGAAGCGGTGGGCGGTGTGGTGATCATGCGCTTTGGGGAAAATGCCCTTGCCACCATCGATCGGGTGAAAGAACGGATCAAGGCGCTGGAAGCGGGCCTGCCCGAGGGAGTCGAGATCGTTGAAACCTATGACCGATCGGATCTGATCAAGCGGGCGGTGAAAACCCTGGGCACAACGCTGACCGAAGAACTGATCATCGTGGCCCTGATCTGTGCCTTGTTCCTGTTTCATCCCGGATCATCGCTGGTGATCGTCATCAGCCTGCCTTTGGGGGTGCTCACCGCTTTCATCCTGATGCACATCCAGGGGATCAACGCCAATATCATGTCCCTGGGTGGGATCGCCATTGCCATCGGGGCGATGGTGGATGGGGCCATCGTGATGATCGAAAATTATCACAAACATCTGGATCGCGCCCAGAAAGGCGATCCGCGCTGGCCCATCGTGGCCAATGCTGCGGCCGAGGTGGGGCCTTCGATCTTTTTCTCGCTGTTGATCATCGCGCTGAGCTTTGCCCCCATTTTCGCCCTTGAAGCGCAGGAAGGGCGGATGTTTCACCCTCTGGCCTTCACCAAAACCTATGCCATGGCGGCGGCTGCGGGCATTGCCATTACCATCTTGCCGGTTTTGATGGGGCTTTTGGTTCGCAGGCCCTATGGAAAAACGCGGGAAAATCCGGTCAGCCGCGCTGTGATCGCAGGCTATCGGCCGCTTCTGCATTTTGTTCTGCACCACCGCAAAACAACCCTCGCTTTCTGTTTTCTGGCCCTGCTCAGCATCCTCATCCCCTTCACCCGCATCGGCAATGAATTCATGCCTGCCCTTGATGAAGGTGATCTTTTATATATGCCCAGTGCTTTTCCCGCAGTTTCAGCCGGGAAAATGGCGCAGATCGTGCAGCAAACCGACAAGATGATCAAAAGCCTGCCCGAAGTGGCGAGCGTTTATGGCAAGGCGGGGCGCGCCACCAGCGCCACCGATCCCGCCCCCCTTTCGATGATGGAAACCACCATCAGGCTAAAACCGCGATCCGAATGGCGACCCGGATTAAGCATGAAAGATCTGATTGCCGAGCTTGATGAACGCGTGCAGATACCGGGGCTGGTCAATGTGTGGACCATGCCCATCAAAAATCGCACGGACATGCTGGCAACCGGCATCAAAACCCCCGTGGGCATCAAGATTTCCGGGCCTGATCTTTCGGTCATCGCCGATTTGGGCCAGCGCATCGAAACGGTCATCGCCCCTCTTCCCGGTGTGGCTTCGGTCTTTGCGGATCGGGTGGTTGGCGGGCGCTATGTGGATATGTCCATTGATCGCCAGGCCGCCGCACGCCATGGGCTCAATATCGCGGATATTCATGATTTCGTGCGATCGGCCATCGGTGGGATGACCATTGGCGAAAGCATCGAGGGCCGCGAACGCTATCCCATCAATATCCGCTACCCCCAATCCCTGCGCGATCAGATCGACAATCTGCGGCTGCTGCCCATCCTGACCGCCGATGGCGCGGATATTCCCCTATCCGCTGTGGCAGACTTGCAAATCACCGATGGCCCGGGGATGATCCGCAGTGAAAATGCCCGGTTGAATGGCTGGGTCACCATCGATATCGCCGATTATGATCTGGGCCAATTCGTGGATGAGGCGAAAAAGATGGTGGCCAGAAAGATCGATCTGCCCACGGGCTATGCCCTTAAATGGTCGGGTCAATATGAATATATGGAGCGCGCCAAAAGTCGCTTGATGACCATCATTCCGCTGGTTCTGGCGATCATCGCCTTCCTCCTTTATCTCAATTTTCGGGCCTTCAGTGCCGTTGTGATGATCATGGGCACCCTGCCTTTGGCGCTGGTAGGGGGCTATTGGCTGATGTATGGGCTTGGTTATAAAATGTCGGTGGCATCGGGCGCGGGCTTTATCGCTTTGGCCGGGGTGGCAGTGGAAATCGGCGTTTTGATGATCGTCTATCTGGATCAGGCGATGGCCCGCAAAAAGCTTGAAATCAGCGAGTTCGGTAAAATATTTGGCCCCGATGATCTGATGGCGGCAGTCGCCGATGGCGCCTTGCAAAGAATCCGCCCGATTGTGATGACGGTCGCCTCCACCATGATCGGGCTTTTCCCGGTAATGCTGGGAGATGGCACGGGGGCTGAGGTGATGCGCCGGATTGCCGCCCCCATGATCGGCGGGCTTGGAAGCGCCTTACTGCTCACAACGCTCTTGCTGCCGGTTGTTTATTATGAATGGAAGAAATATCTGATGGAGAGGACAAACTGAGCGAAAAATATGGCTTTATGCCTTTAATAATTCTATAAGACGATGTGTTTTATAGGGTGTTCTCATCATCCAGATAAATCTCTCGCGGTCTAAAGAAAGCTGCACTTTCGAATGATTTCGCAAAAAGCCAAATATGCCTTGCGGGCGCTGATCGAATTGGCCAGGGCCAAAGAAGGTGATGCGCAATTGATCACGGATATTGCCTCGCATCAGCGGATTCCCAAAAAATTTCTGGAACAAATCCTGCTCGATCTCAAGCATCATGGCCTTGTTTATAGTCGGCGTGGGCGAAATGGCGGCTATGGGCTTTTGAAAGATCCGCGCCAGATCACCTTTGGCCAGATCATGCGGATTATCGATGGCCCCATGGCGCCCCTGCCCTGTTTGAGCCGGATGGCCTATCGCCGCTGCGAAGATTGCCATGATGAAACGATCTGTGAAATCCGCCGGGTTTTTTCCCGCGCCTATGATCAATCGGCCAAAATTCTCGATAGCACGACCCTGGCCGATGCCCTGATCAACCGCCCGAAAGACCTGCTCGCAGATGGCGAGATCGAGAGCGCCCAGCGCGTCACCGCCTGATCGGCGGGGCTTGCGAGGCTCACGGGAATAAATCACATAATTAATTGTTTTTTTGTATTCAGATGTTCTTATGCATCTATGTAAAATTTTTTGATTGCTAATCTCGATTAATTCTGTAGAGATTTAAAGGTAATAAAAAAACAAGGATCCAACTATGTCAGTCATTCGAAAAATTCTCAGTCAAGGGTCTGGACTTGCTCTGGCCATCGGCCTTGCCACAAGCCTGTCCTTGCCATCCATCAGCACCAGCGCAATGGCCAAAGATGTGACCCTGCTCAATGTTTCCTATGATCCGACGCGGGAACTCTATCGCGATTTCAATGCGGCTTTCGCCAAATACTGGAAAGAGAAAACCGGAGACGATCTATCTGTGCGGATGTCGCATGGCGGATCGGGCAAACAGGCACGATCGGTGATCGAAGGCCTGCAAGCCGATGTGGTCACTTTGGCTTTGGAAGCCGATATCAATGCCATAGCTGAAAAAACCGACAAAATCCCTGCCGATTGGCGTGGCCAACTTCCCAATAACAGCGCCCCTTATACCTCGACCATCGTTTTTCTGGTGCGCAAGGGTAATCCCAAAAATCTCAAGGATTGGGATGATCTGATCAGGCAGGATGTGGCCGTTATCACCCCCAATCCCAAAACTTCAGGGGGCGCGCGCTGGAATTTTCTGGCCGCATGGAGCTGGGCATTGAAGGCCTATGATGGCGATGAAGCCAAAACCCGTGCCTATGTCGGAAAGCTTTATAAAAATGTTCCCGTATTGGATACCGGCGCCCGGGGATCCACCACGACCTTTGTGCGCCGGGGCATTGGCGATGTTTTATTATCATGGGAAAATGAAGCCTTTCTGGCTTTGGAAGAACTTGGCCCCGATGCTTTTGAAATCATCGTGCCTTCGGTCTCGATCAAGGCCGAACCGCCGGTCACGCTGGTGAGCGGCAATGTTGATGAACGGGGCACCCGCACCGAAGCCGAAGCTTATCTGAACTATCTTTACAGCCCCATCGGTCAGCGCTTGGCGGCGAAGCATTATTATCGCCCCTATCAGCCCGAACATGCCGATCCCAAGGATTTGGAACGCTTCCCCGAACTTGATCTCGCGTCCGTTGATGATTTCGGAGGATGGCCCAAAG
Source organism: Iodidimonas sp. MBR-22 (assembly GCF_029946565.1). Lineage (NCBI taxonomy): Bacteria > Pseudomonadati > Pseudomonadota > Alphaproteobacteria > Iodidimonadales > Iodidimonadaceae > Iodidimonas > Iodidimonas sp. MBR-22. The sequence continues at coordinate 11,608 of NZ_JARKVQ010000012.1, read as the reverse complement.
CCCAGCCGCATTTTTTTGGTGAAGGCGGCATTTTCGATCAGATCTATCAGCCGCAACGTTGAAAGCCCCCATACATGAAAATATGCACTGAACAAGCCCGTCTCGAAAGCCTGCAAAAAGAACGCAAACAGCTTTTGCTGGCACGCTGGCGTGGTCTTGATGCCGATGGCAAAAGCCCGCTCGCCTGATCAATCAAAAAATAATCTGACAAAGAATTTGAAGAAATTGGATATACTCATGATGCCCCATAATCAAACAGGGAACGGCCATAACCAAAATCCATCCAAGCTGCGGCCTTCGCGCCGCCTGTCCTCTCTGGCGCTGACCACGGCCATCTCTGTACTTGGGGCGTCCTATGCCTTTGGCGCATTGCCAGCCGAGGCCGAAGATGAAAAGCCCTTTCGGATCGATGAAATTCTGAATACACCGGATTGGCTCACCTTGAGCGGCTCGCACCGGGTGCGCTATTCCCATCTGGCCAATCAGTTTCGCGCCAATCTCGATGAGAATGATGAAGCGCTGAGCTTTCGTACCCTGCTGAAGGCCGAGGCCAAATTCGGCAATGTCAGCTTTGTTGGGGAAATGCAGGACAGCCGCGCTCTTTTCACCGATGAAAACAGTGCTGTTTCGACCATCGTCGTCGATAGTTTTGAACTATTGCAAGGCTATGTGAATGTCCGTTTCGACGATGTTTTGGCTCAAGGATCGATCCTCGATCTCACCGGCGGGCGGCAAACCATCGACATCGGCAGTCGCAGGCTCATTGCCCGCAATCGACATCGCGATACGATTCAGGCCTTCACGGGCGTTCATGCCCATTGGAAAGGGGCAGACAAATCGGAGCTGCGGCTGTTTTATGTTTTGCCTGTTCTCATATTACCAAATGATCGCGAAAGCCTGCTTGAAAACAAATCAAAATTTAATGAGGAAGATTTCGATCTGCGTTTATGGGGTGCATTTTATAAGCGGCCCAATCTTTTGCTCGGTGCGGCAGGTGAATTTTATGTTTATGGCCTCAATGAAGATGATGATCCCAATGAACGCCAAACCCGTAATCGCGAACTTTACACGCCGGGCTTTCGGCTGATCAAAAGCCCGAAAGCAGGTCAGTGGGATTTCGATATCGAGAACACCCTGCAATTTGGCACAAGGCGCGCCTCAACTGCGGTGACCGACACCGAAGACCTTGATGTCTTTGCACATTTTCATCATTTCGAGGTCGGCTATACATGGAAAGCCCCCTGGTCGCCGCGTCTTGATTTCGAGTTTGATTTCGCAAGCGGTGAAAGCTCCACCACTGATGACGATGCCAATCGATTCGATAGCCTGTTCGGTCCGCGCCGTGCCGAATTCGGCCCCACCGGCATTTTCGGAATCCTGGGGCGTGAAAATATCATCTCACCGGGTTTGCGCATTTCGGCCAAGCCCAATGCCCGCACCGATGGGTTTATTTCCTGGCGGGCCAATTGGCTCGATGAAAACAACGACACCTTCGCCCGTTCGGGTGTGCGCGATGCCACCGGCCAATCCGGCAGCTTTGGCGGCCATCAGATCGAAGGACGGACCCGCTATTGGCTGCTCAAGGATTCGGTCCGTATCGAGGTGGGAGCTGCCTATTTCATTGAAGGCAACTTTTTGAAAAATGCCCCTGCGGCCTCTGGCAATGGCGATCCGATCTTTTTCTTCAGCGATATCACTTTCAGCTTCTGATCAAAAAAATAACTGGGCGCACGAATAAATCCTTGCATCAGGATCGCCCACTCGTCAGTATAACTCTACTATATAGGTCGATATTATCTTTTATATAGATGAAAGCCGTGCGCATGACTTTATCTGCCACACAGTCCCAAAGCTGGTTTCGTGCTCCAAGCATCCTGCCCGGCTTTCGCCTGACCATGGGGGTCACGATCTTCTGGCTCGGTTTCATCGTGCTCATTCCATTGGGTGCCCTTCTTTTCAAAAGCGCCTCTTTGGGATGGACAGAATTTTGGGAAATCGCCTTCAGTTCTCGCACCCTTGGGGCCTTGAAACTCAGCTTTAGCACCGCTTTCGTCGCCGCCCTGATCAATGGCGTGATGGGCTTGTTGTTGGCCTTTGTGCTGGTGCGGTATCAGTTTTTCGGGAAAAGGATCATTGATGCGGCGATTGATCTGCCCTTTGCCCTGCCCACCGCCGTGGCGGGCATTGCTCTCGCCACCCTTTATGGCCCCAATGGCTGGATCGGCAGCCTGCTGGCCCCATTGGGGATCAAGGTCGCCTATACGCCTTTGGGGATTACCATTGCTCTCATCTTCATCGGCCTGCCTTTCGTGGTGCGGACCGTGCAACCGGTCTTGGAAGAAGTCGAAGTCGAATTGGAAGAAGCCGCAGCAACCTTGGGCGCGAGCCGCTTTCAAACCATCACGAAAGTTATTCTCCCCACGGTTCTGCCTGCTCTTCTCACCGGCTTTGCCCTCGCCTTGGCGCGCGGCGTGGGGGAATATGGCTCGGTCATCTTCATTGCCGGCAATATCCCTTATGTCAGTGAAATCGCGCCCCTTCTGATCGTGATCAGGCTCGAAGAATTTGACGTGCCCGCAGCCACCGTTGTGGCAGCAACCATGTTGCTGATTTCATTCTCAATTCTTTTGCTCATCAATCTCATCCAAACTGTCAGCCGGCGGAGATTTGGCCGTGGATAATCCCGCTCATTATGATGGCCATCCGGGCGCAAAACTGCGCCGTGGAAGCCTGCAGGAAAGCCGCTTGATCACCGGGCTTTTGATCGGAACGGCCCTTATTTTTCTGGCACTCCTGCTTTTTTTACCCCTGATCATCGTTTTTACCGAAGCCCTGCGCGAAGGCTGGGGCCGATTTTTCGAAGCCTGGGGTGAAACCGATGCCATCGCCGCCATGAAACTGACTGTGCTGGTCGCAGCGATTTCGGTTCCCCTCAATATGGTATTCGGGGTGTGCGCCGCTTGGACCATTGCCAAATTTGAATTCAAGGGCAAAAGCCTGCTCACTACCCTGATCGATCTGCCTTTTTCCGTTTCTCCGGTGATTTCTGGGCTGATCTATATCCTGCTGTTCGGGGCCCAGGGGCTTTTGGGCCCATGGCTGCATCGGCATGGGATCGAGATTATTTTTGCCGTTCCGGGTATCGTTCTGGCCACCATCTTTGTCACCTTTCCCTTTGTCGCGCGGGAATTGATCCCCCTGATGCAGGAACAGGGCACCGAAGAAGAAGAAGCGGCGATTTCCCTTGGTGCCGGGGGCTGGCAAAGCTTTTGGCTTGTGACCCTGCCCAATATCAAATGGGGCCTGCTTTATGGTGTATTGCTGTGCAATGCCCGCGCCATGGGGGAATTTGGCGCGGTTTCCGTTGTTTCCGGCCATATCCGTGGGCTGACCAACACCCTGCCTCTCCATGTGGAGATTCTTTATAATGAATATAATTTCATGGCGGCCTTTGCCATTGCCTCTCTGCTTGCCTTGCTGGCGCTTGTCACTTTGGGACTGAAAACGGCTCTGGAATGGCGGCATGGGGCCGAGCTGGCTGCCAATAAAACTCATTAGGAAGCCGATATGGATGTCAGCATCAAAAATATTCGCAAGGAATTTCAGGGTGCCATCGCCTTAAAGGATGTCAGCCTCGATATCCGTTCGGGGGAATTGATCGCCCTTTTGGGGCCATCGGGCTCGGGCAAAACCACCCTGCTCAGATTGATCGCCGGGCTGGAATTTTCCACCCGTGGTTCGATCTATTTCGGGGGCGAGGATGCCAGCGCCAAAAGCGTGCGGGATCGCCATATCGGTTTTGTTTTCCAGCATTATGCGCTGTTCAAGCATATGACGGTGTTTGACAATATCGCCTTTGGCCTCAAGGTTCGGAAAAAATCGGTGCGGCCCGATAAAATGCTGATCGCGAAAAAGGTGTATGAATTGCTCGAACTGGTGCAATTGCAGGGCCTTGAAAAGCGCTATCCATCCCAGCTTTCCGGCGGCCAGCGGCAGCGTGTAGCCCTGGCCCGGGCGCTGGCCATCGATCCCACGGTTTTATTGCTCGATGAGCCGTTCGGGGCTTTGGATGCTCAGGTCCGTAAAGATCTGCGGCGTTGGCTTCGCGCCCTTCATGCCCAAACCAAACACACCACGGTTTTTGTCACCCATGATCAGGAAGAAGCTTTGGAACTGGCTGATCGTGTGGTGGTGATGAGCGCGGGCGCCATCGAACAGGTGGGCACCCCCAATGAGGTTTATGATCATCCGGCCACGCCTTTTGTTTATGAATTTCTCGGCTCGGCAAATGTTCTGCCCGTTCATGTGCGCGATGGGCACATTCGCCTCGAGGGCTTTGAAACCACCATCGCCACCCAAAATCCCAATGGATCGCATCAAACGCTGGTCGATGGACGCGGCGAGCTTTTTGTCCGCCCCCATGATTTTGAGCTTTGCGATGAACGCCATCATGCCATTCCCGGTATCGTTCGAATGATCCGCTCTTTCTCAGGGATGACCCGATTGGAAATTGCGGTGACCGGGCTGGAGCGGCTGATAACTGTCGAAATGCAACGCAACTCTGCCAAAGAAAGCGCAGCCTTGGCTGTGGGGGCGCGCATTCTGATCCGCCCGCGCCAATTCGGGCTTTTCCCCAGCCGCAGTGATTCCGCAGCCAAAAGCGCTGAAATCAGCCAGATCCATCCGCATCTCAGGGTGATCCAGGATAGCGCGGGCTGAATCCATGAACGCACGCATGAGGATCGAAATGCAATTGATGGAGGTTTAATGACCTATCCGCCCATGAAGGATATGAAGGATGGACGCAATCCCCGCTATGCCATCATCGGCGGTGGCCTGACCGGCATTGCGGCTGCGATTGCCTGCCTCAAACATATCAACAATCCGGCTGAACTCTGGCTTTTCGAGCCGAGCGGCTGTGTCAGCGGGGGCATTGCTTATGGTGAAGCGGCTCCCTATCATCTGCTCAATATCCGCGCTCATGAAGTCTCGGTGATCCCCGATCAGCCCGATGATTTTCTCGTCTGGTGTTTGGGACGGCTGGGATGCGGTCATGAGGAAAGCGATCTGAAGGCGGAACTCAGCCATCGCTTCCTGCCGCGAAAATTGCTGCGTGATTATCTCGAAGATCGGCTCAATGAAGCGCGCCTGGAAAATCCTCATGTCAATATTTTTTATGTCAATCAATCTGTTGATACCATTCATCCTGATCAGGCAGGCTATCATCTTGATGTTGCCGATGGTGATGGCCTGTCTGTTGATAAGGTTATGCTGGCTGCGGGCTATCATCGCCCGCTCAGCCGCCATCGCAAAGGGCTGCTGGGCCCCTATGATCGGATCACCAAAGATATGGCCGCAGAAGCCCAATCAGCCCTGCTTTTAGGCACCGGGCTTTCCATGGTTGATGCTTATCTGTCTTTGCGTGAGGCGGGCTATGAGGGTGTGGTCACAGCCTTATCGCGCCGGGCTTTGATGCCCCAACCCCATGAGCCGGTTTGCGCCCCGGATTATGAATTGCCTGATCTCAAAGGCCTGAGCATAAGGCAGATGACCCGCCTTGTACGCACCGAGGCCCGCCGCCTGCAGGATGCAGGCTATGGCGAACAGGCCATTTTCCGCAGCCTGCGCAAACAGGCCAGAATCTTATGGCAAAATCTTGATATTAAACAACAAAAAAGATTTTTGCGACATATCAAACCCTATTGGGACAGCTTCCGCCATCGGATGCCCACACATCTGCGCAAGCGTTTATTGAAAGATATGGAAAAAGGCAGCCTTCGGATCGAACGCGGCCGCATCACTGGGCTCGACCCCGAAAAAGGCAGTGTTGCCTTTCGCCGCAAAGGGGCGCAGCCCGACCAAAAAGATGAGCAACTGCAATCGGATATCATCATCGATTGCCGAGGCCATCGCCCGAATATTGCGCATAGTGCGGTCCAAACGCTTATCAATCAGGGGCTCGCCTTCATCGATGATCATCATCTGGGATTGAAGGTGGATCAGCGCGGCGCGATCATCAAGGCCGATGGCACAGCATCAAAGGATCTCTTTGCCCTTGGTCCTTTGGGCCTTGGCAGCCTGTTTGAAATCAGCGGAATCCCTGAAATCGTCTCTCAGGTCAATCAGGCCGCCCAATTTTTAGCGCCTAAAAACCGCTTAACGTAAAACCAGCAGGGGGCGCAGGGTATTTTCGATCATTTTCAAGGTGTTGCTGCCCAGAAAAACAGTGGCCAATTTAGAGCGTGAAAAGGCCCCCATCACCAGCAGATCCACATGCTGATCTTTTTTGTAATCCATCAGCACATTAAAAACATTGCCTTCCAGAAAACTGGATTGCACATTAAATCCATGCTCCACCAGCATGGCTTCGGTGCTTTTGAATTTATCGAACAGGCCCGCCTGATTATTATTCACCGTTACCAGATGGCAGGTCATGTTATAAAGCAATCCGCCTTCGATGATCCGTTTAACGGCTTTATCCGCCGTTTCCCGGCCATCATAGGCCAGCATGAAATCTTTGGGTTCAACAAAATCCCGGCTCACGATCAAAACCGGCGTGTGAACCCGACGAATGATCTGTTCGATATGCGATCCAAGCGCCTTCACATTCTCGCCGCTGCCCGCCCCCTTTCGCCCCATAACGATGATGCGCGCATCCGCGTCCGGATCGCCCTCCGGCAGGCCGGTCAGGCGCCGCGCCTCGAACAGGTTCGGCGTCAGGATATCCGCGCGCGGAACGAGTTCTTCGGTGATCGCAGTGGCGACCGCTTCGTCGACATAAAGGCCGGTGTCCGTGTCGCCCATCACCGGGTCGCACAGGAAGAGCACGCCAGCATGGGCGGTCCTGACCCGGTCGATGAAGCGCGCGGCGGAGGCGGCGGCGCCGGGGCTGGCGATATAGCCCGTCAAGATGGCGCCGATCCCGGCGGGCGGGGCGCGGTCGAGCAGCCGGTCCAAAAGCGCTTCGATAAGCGCGGGATCGAGCGGCCCGCCGGCGATGGTCGGATAATGCGGTGTGTTCGACAGGAGCGTGGTCGGTACCGCGAAGACAGTCGCGCCGAGCCGCTGCAACAGCGGCACGGCGGCACTGTTGCCCGCGCAGCCGAAGACGAGCTGCGACTGGATCGAGACGATCGCGGGCTCGCTCATGGCGCGCCGCCCGGCCAGTAATGGCTGTCGGGCAGCGGGCGCGCGCCGAAGATCGCCTGACCGACGCGCACCACGGTGGCGCCTTCCTCGATGGCGATCTCGTAATCGCCCGACATGCCCATGGAGAGGTTGTCGAGCGCGACGCCGTCCGGCGCCGCATCGCGCAGCCGGTCGCGCAGGTTGCGCATCAGCCGGAAGCAGGCGCGCACGCGCGCCGCATCGGCGGAGAACACCGCCAGCGTCATCAGCCCGCGCACCTTCAGCGCCGAAAAAGCGGGGAGTGCGCGCAGGAAGGCGTGCGCGTCTTCAGGCGCAAGGCCGTATTTGGAGGCCTCGCCCGAGCTGTTGATCTGCACGAAAACGTCGAGCGAACGACCCTCGGCCTGCAGACGGCGGTCGAGGACTTCGGCCACTTTGAGACTGTCGAGCGCCTGGAACTCGGCGGCGAAGCGGGCGACATATTTCGCCTTGTTGGTCTGCAGATGCCCGATCACTGACCAGGCGATGGGAAGATCGGCCATCGCCTCAGCCTTTTCGCGCGCCTCCTGGACCTTGTTCTCTCCGAATTCGGTCAGCCCCGCCGCATGCGCCATGCGGATGCGGGCTTCCTCGACGGTCTTGGAGACCGGCAGCAGACGGACTCCCGCCAGGTCGCGCCCGGCGCGCGCGCAGGCAGCCGCGATGCGCGCCCGCACGGCGGCGAGATTGCGCGCGATATCGCCCGCGCCTTTCGCTTCGGGGAAGCCGCCATGGCTGACCGGCGTCCCGCTCATCGCCTCAGGCCTCGATCCCGGCGAGCCAGGCTAAAATCACCGCCTGCGCCTTGCGCTCCAGCTCCGGTCCGTAAGTCTGGCCGTCTGCACGCAGGCCCGGCACGTCGATCTTCGCGGCAGCGAGTTCGGCCGCATGGCCGACGAGCCATTTCTCGAAGCCCTTCGCCGAGGTCTCGGGGTGGAACTGGAAGCCGATGACGTTGGGCCCCATAGCGAAGGCCTGGTTATCGCACAGATCGGTCGAGGCAAGCCGTTCGGCGCCTTCTGGCAGGTCGAACGTGTCGCCATGCCAGTGCAGCGTGACCGGTTCGTCGGCGAAGGGCGCGAGGCAGGAGGACTGTCCCGCGTCCGTCAGCCTGATGGGCGCAAAGCCGATCTCCTTCGTTCCGCTCGGGAACACGCGCGCGCCCGCCGCGCGGGCGATGAGCTGCGCGCCGAGACAGACGCCGAGCGTCGGCCGGTTGGCGGCGAGACGCTGTTCCAGGATGGCGATCTCCTCGGCGACGAAGGGATAGGCCTCGTCCTCATAGGCGCCGATCGGACCGCCGAGCACGATCAGGAGGTCGGTCTTGACCGGCTCCAGCGTCCAGAGCTCCTGCTCGCCGATATCCCAATAATGGACCTGATAACCGGCCGAGCGGAGCGCGGGCGCGAAAGCGCCGAGATCCTCGAACCCGACATGACGGATGGCGACGGCGGACTTCATGCGGGGCGCTCTCCTTGCGTGGTTGGAACAACGCATCCGGCCTCGTCGCAGGCGGGAGCGGACGCAACGGCGGCAGTCTCCGGGGCCACAACCTCGTCCGCCGCCTCGGCGATCAGCGCCATGATCTCCGCGCCGAGACGCAGATCGGGAACGTGCCCGAAATGCTGCGCGCGGCGTCGTCCCTGCCGGTCGATCAACACAAGGGTGGGCGTGCCCTGCAGGCCATAGGCGGCCATGGTGCGCGGCAGGCCGCGATCCTCGTCCGGTTCATCGACCGCGACGGGAAAGCAGATGCGGTATTCGTGCAGGAAGGCTTCGAGCGCGACCGGCGTCTGGGCGTCGTGATGTTCAAATACGCTGTGCAGGCCGATCACCGCGACGTCCGCCTCCCGAAAGGTATCGCGCACGCGCTGCGCCTGGGGCAGGCCATGGCTGACGCAGCCCGGGCACAGCATCTGGAAGGCCTCGATCAGCACGACGCGGCCGCGCAGCCTGTCGAGGCCGAGCGGCTCGGCGGCGTTCAGCCACCGAGCCACGTGAAGCGCCTGGGCGGGTCTGAGACGGACAGTCATCGCCTTACTCATTCACCCTTCCGGGCAGGCTCAGATCGCCGGAGGCGACGTCGAAGACGTCGGCGACGCAGAGCAGCGGTGCATGGACGCTCTCATTGACGCGGAGCCCGGCGGCCACGCCGTCATAGGACGCACCTTCGACAACCGCGATATCGTCGAATGGCACGCGCACAACGACGGACTCTCCGTCAATGAGCGGGTCCCAGCCCGGACTGTCGATCAGGATCGGTAGGCCGGGCCAGGTCTTCGGCAGCCGCGGGCTCGCGCCCTCGGGGATGTCGATCACCTTCAGCGCGCCGGGCCCGCACGTCTCGTCCGGCCCGAGCACCACCCAGTGGCTGTGCCAGACATCGCCGTCATTGGCGGGATCGCCGTCGCCGTTCTCGTCGAAGAGCGGCGTGTCGTCGAAATCGGGATGCGACGTCACCGCTAGCGCGAGGATGCCGGCCTCGCGTTCGAACCCGATCTCGTAAGGGTCGATGCTCGTTGGCCAGACATAGGAGAAGACGTCGCTGCCAGCGAGTTGGCCCGATGGCGCCGGCTTGCTCTCGCCCGCGCGGCCGGAGACGGCGATATGAAAGACCGCGACATTGCCGTCCGTCGTGATCCGGGCATGGACGATGTCGAACGGCGCCGCGACGGCGTCCGTGGCTTCGGCCGCGATGCCGCCTTCGTGGCCATGCTCATGCGCCAGTGCAGGCGCGGCCAGGGTGGCGGCGAGCGCCGCAATCGCTATGGCGTTCTTCATGGCGATCACCGCAGCGCCGACAGGTCGGCGCCGTGATTGATGTGCAGCGCCGCACCGTCGACGACAAGCGCCGGCACGGACTTGACGCCCGCGGCTTCGGCCTCCTCGATCCGGTCCGGGGCATCGCCGAGATGGACGATTTCAAGGTCGACGCGGCTGCGGTCGATTATCTCGGTGATCCTGTTCTCGGCGGCGACGCAGACCGGGCAGCCGGCGTGGTAGAAGATGGCTTTCTGTGTCATGGTATGGGTGTCTCCTGTCTTTGTTGAGAGGCGGGTTCAGACATCAGGACGCCTCGCCCGTTGCCGCGGGCGGGGCGTCCGCTTGTTCGGACGGCGCGCCGAGAAACCTTCGCCACAGGGCGTCGGCCTCCGGCTTGCCGGCCGGTTCATGCTCGCCGCAATCGAGGCGCAGGCTCGCGTCCGCGAATGCGGCGTCCACGAAGGCGCAATGATGGGGGGCGGCCGGATCGTCATGGACGTTCGGCCGGAAGAAGCGGCAGGTCGCGCACATCCGCTGGACGGGAATCGCGCCTCGGACCTGCAGTTCGCGGATCATCTTGACGAGGGCCTTGAGGAACACGGCCCGCTCGTCCGTACCGAGCGAGTCGATGGCGCCGAGCAGCGCGTCCGGCCAGACCGCCGTCTCGGCGGCGGCGCGTCGACCGCTTGGCGTCGGATGAAGAAGCGACGCCCGCGCATCGTCCGGATCGGGATGTCTTTCGACATGGCCCTTGCGGACAAGGGCGCCGGCCGCATCGCTGGCCGTGGGCTGGGTGACGCCGAGCGCTTCGGCGAGCGCGGTGATCCGCACCGGGCCGCGCTGGGTCAGATGCACGAGGATCTGCGCCTGGGTCGGCGACAGGGCGGCGGCGTCGGCCTGCCGCCAGCTCTCGGTCCGCAGGAACAGCCCGATTTTGGCCAGTCCCGTCGCGATATGTGTTTGCGTCGTCATGATGCTCCGCCTTTCGGAGCATATATTGATAGGAGTCCTATGTAAAAGCAAGCTGCATTTTCGACACGCTTACCGGCGCCGGGGCGCGAGGCGCAGGAGATCGCGATAACCGCGATCGATCATGCTCTGGCCATAGGCCGCCAGACGCACGATCTGGGCCTTGAGCGAGCTGGTTTTCCAGGGTTCGGCGCTCACGCGCCGCGCCCCGAAATAGACCGCGGCCACTTCGCGATAGCTGGCCCCGGCGCGTCTGGCGTCCACGCACCTAAGGGCCCGCTTGAGCCGGTCGCGGCGCTGGCGGGACAGGGGCGGGTCGGCCGTCCGGTCGATCAGCGCGCGGCGCAGATCGGCGGCGGCGGCCAGACGGATCGGCCAGTCATCATCGAGCGGCAGAAGGATACCGAAGGGCTTCCGATCGCGATCATCGACGGCGCCGACGAGCACGGTTCCATTATTCAGGCGCGCCCATTTGAGGCCGTAGCCATCGCGCGTCTGCGCGGGCTGCACGAGCCGAGCCAGCGAAGCGCTCCGCATCTTGGTCGGAAGCGGCGCGATAATCTGAGTTACGGCGGGCGCGTCCTCGGGATTCCAGAAGACCGGCGCGTCGGCGGCGTCGAGCTCCGGATCGACCCACTGCTGTCCGGTTTAAATTTGTGGACATGATGCACGGTGTTGATTCTACTCGTGTTCAGACGTTGGAGCGTCT
>NZ_JARKVQ010000011.1:0-118329 GCF_029946565.1 Iodidimonas sp. MBR-22 | reverse complement strand
GTCACAAAGATGCCTGTCAAGTGGTCCAAACGAAACCACCGACCGCATCTCCCTTCTCTCATCAACACTGTCAAAGATCAAAGCCTTGATTTCCAAGGCGCCGCCGTGTTTCGAAGCCGTGTGCTCCGCAGCGGTGAGGGCGGGTTATATGGATGCTGGCATGGCCTGTCAAACCCTTTTTGGAAGTTTTTTGACATCGCCCTCTTTCGCCATCTCAGGCAGCAGTCCTCGGCATCGGGTTGCTATGCTAAAGCGTATCATGGCGCTGGTTTTTGGCGCTGAATCTTTCGCGGGGGCCGCCTTTTCTGATTGAATATGGCGTAGGGACAATATCCGAAATCTTTTGGTCTATGGGTCAGATATAAAATTCAACGGGATGGAGGAGAAAAGGAAAGACCATGGACCAGCGATTGAAGCGGCTGGAGGGATTGGCGGACTTGCTCGACAGCCGCTTTCGCATTCCCGGCCTTGGGGTGCGGGTGGGGCTGGATGGCATCATCGGCCTGATCCCCGGCATTGGCGATGCCGTGATGGCGTTGGTATCCCTTTATCTGGTGGCGGAAGCCGTGCATATGGGCGCACGCAAGCGGGTGATTGCGCAGATGCTGGCCAATATCGGGATCGATTTTCTGCTGGGGAGCATCCCTGTGGCAGGGGATCTGTTCGACATTGCTTTCAAGGTGAACAATCGCAATATCGCCCTTTTAAAGGCTGAGCAGAACCGGCACCGCGAATAGGTACCAAGCCGATTCGCCACCCCTCAGCATAAAGATGAGCGCCTTATTCCTTATCGGCTTCCTTGTCGCGATGATGGCGCTGGATGCCCATTTCATCGAGCATGGCTGTTTCGCGTTTGGCCGCGTCCTCTTTTTGGCGCAGGGCTTGGCGTTCGGCCAAAATCTCGAATTTCTTGAGTTCCTGAAAGGCTTCGCGCACCACATCTTCCTTGGCATTGCGCTGTTTTTCCACGCCATGGCGCTTTTTCAGCAGCGCATCGCGGCGGGCGAATGTGGCGGCAGCAAAGGCCCCAAAAGAAAGGCCCGCCAGCACATCGCCATCAAAAGCCCCTTCTTTTTCCAATTGGCCTGAAAGGGCGGCAAGCTGGGCATCGATCTCATTGATCTCGGCCTGCACCCCGGCCAGTTCCTTTCGCGCTTCATCAAGCTGCCATTTCGACAGCCGGATCATGCCATCCAAACCCTTCATCGCTCACCTTTCATGATCGAAGAATATCGGCCAGTCGTTGATAGCCATCGGCCAGATTGGTTTGATCCTCTTTTTTCTGATTAAGATAGGCATCAAGCTGGGGCATCAGATCGATGGCCCGATCAACCACCGCATCCGCGCCCCGACGATAAGCGCCAAGGCGGATCATTTCTTCCATATCGGCATAGGCGGCAAGGCTGGTGCGCGCTTCCCGCACGATTTCGTTTTCCGCGTCGCTATTGCAGCCGGGCATGGTGCGCGAAACAGATTTCAGCACATTGATGGCGGGATAGCGGCCGCGTTCGGCAATCGCCCGCTCCATCACAATATGGCCATCCAAAATGCCCCGCACCGCATCGGCCACCGGCTCATTATGATCATCGCCTTCCACCAGCACGGTGAAAAGCCCGGTGATCGAGCCCGAACCCCGCGGCCCCGGCCCTGCCCGCTCCAGCAATTTCGGCAATTCCGTAAAAACGGTGGGGGTATAGCCCTTGGTGGTGGGCGGCTCGCCCCCCGCTAGGCCGATTTCACGCTGGGCCATGGCAAAGCGGGTGATCGAATCCATCAGGCACAAAACCTGCTGGCCATGATCGCGAAAATATTCCGATAAGGTGAGGGTGAGCCACGCCGCCTGCCGCCGCATCAGGGCCGATTCGTCGGATGTGGCCACCACCACCACAGAGCGCGCCAGCCCCTCCTCGCCCAGATCATCCTCGATAAATTCCTGAACCTCGCGCCCGCGTTCACCGATCAGGCCGATCACCGCAACATCGGTGGCGGTATAGCGCGCAAGCATCGACATCAGCACCGATTTCCCGACACCCGAGCCCGCGAAAATCCCCATTCTTTGCCCCGAACAGCAGGAAACGAAGCTATTGAGGGCGCGCACGCCCAGATCAAGCTTTGCCCCCACCCTTTGCCGTTCATGAGCCGCCGGGGGGCGGGCGCGCAAAAGCGCCGGTTCGCCACTTTCCCGCAAAGGGCCCTTGCCATCCACCGGCTGCCCAAAAGCATTGACCACCCGGCCAAGCCATGCGGACGAGGGATAAACCGCCGGTTCCTGTTCGCCCACATAAGCTTTGCAGCCGATTCCCACGCCATCCAGCCCGGTGAAGGGCATCACCAACGACCGCTCATCCCCAAAGCCGATCACCTCGCAATCGATCAGGCGGCGATCCCGGGCTTCAATGATCACCCGCGATCCCACAGACAGGCTGTGTTCTGCGCCCGCCACCTCAACCAGCAAACCACGCACCGCCACCACCCGGCCATAGCGGCGATCGGATTGAATCCGGTTGATTCCGATATGCAGACTTTTGAGACTCGCAGCCATGTCAGGAGATTCCAAAATGCAGATAAAGCGGCCAATGCGGGCCATAATCGCTGAAAAGCCATCCTGTGCGCATTTTCTTAAACCTAAGTAAACTATGTTTAATAAGGCAATTTCAGGCTTTTTGCGGTTGCTCGTTTCTATTAAGGTTATAATTTGTTAATAAATCGCCTGTTAACTTTGATTAATGAGGGGGCGACTCAGGGGGTGCAAGCATTTTATGCTTGATGGCCTGAAAAATCTGAGAGCCAGAAAGTCTAAAGGTCTTAACGCAAAAGGCCAATGATGAATGAAGGCGAAGCGGGGGCATTGTCGACTCTCGTGGCCACAAAACAGGAAACCGGAGCAAGAAATGTTCCGGCAGCGCACAGGAGAGAAGACCATGCGCGTGCTATTGATCGAAGACGATACCACCACAGCCAAAAGCATCGAGCTCATGCTCTCGGTCGAGCGGTTCAATGTTTATGCCACGGATCTTGGCGAAGAAGGCCTCGATCTGGGTAAGCTTTATGATTATGACATCATCATTCTCGATCTCAACCTGCCCGATATGCATGGTTATGATGTCTTGAAAAAGCTGCGGCTTTCCAAGGTCAATACACCGATCCTGATTTTGTCGGGGCAATCGGAAATGGAAGATAAGGTGAAAGCCCTGGGCTTTGGCGCCGATGATTATCTGACCAAGCCCTTTCACAAAGAAGAGCTGGTGGCCCGCATCCATGCCATTGTGCGCCGGTCCAAGGGCCATTCCCAATCGGTGATCAAAACCGGCAAGCTTTCGGTCAATCTGGATACCAAAACCGTGGATGTGCGCGGCAATCGGGTGCATCTGACCGGAAAAGAATATGCCATGCTCGAACTTTTGAGCCTGCGCAAGGGCACCACCCTCACCAAAGAAATGTTTCTCAATCATCTTTATGGCGGCATTGATGAGCCGGAATTAAAAATCATTGATGTGTTTATCTGCAAGCTGAGAAAAAAGCTGGCATCGGCCACTGATGGCGAAAACTATATCGAAACCGTGTGGGGGCGTGGCTATGTTTTGCGCGATCCCGATGAAGACAGCCATGGCGAAAAAAATACGGCCACAAATTCCGGGGACAGAAGCCCCAAGGGGGCCGAAGTCGCCAACGCGCTGGCCAGTTAAAAGCCGGCAGACCCATTGAAACAAAAAAAGGCTCGCCAAGTGATGAAACGCACTGGCGAGCCGATTTCAGATGGTGATCATAAAACTCCGATCAGCGCTTGCGGCGGACGATCATCCCAAGACCAAAAAGCCCGGCCATGTAAAACAGCGCACTCGCGGGCACGGGCACATCGGTAACATAGCGGCTGGCAAACAGAAAATCCTGCGACGAGACATGGGACACACGTTGCGCGCCATCTGTCAGCCCCAGCCAGCCCCAGCCCACAGGAAAGCCGCAATGCACTGATTGCGGGCAATCGAGCCGATGGTTATTGGATAAAAAGCTGAACAGCCGACCCGATTGATCGCCCCAGGCAATCAGGCCCACCTGCATCCCGGCATCAATCCCTAAAACAGAATCCAGAAAGCTTAATTGGCCGGTTCCCTTGGAACTGGCCCCCGCACCATCACCAAAAATCTGGATCCCCGGATTAAGAGGATCGAAATCAGCCGCCGCTGCAAATCCCTGATAGGTGAAATCAAAGCTCACCGGGGCCGAAGCCACATAAGACCCGCCCCCCGAATCGCGCCCACCTTCGCCCACGCCTGTGATGCGAAAGCTGTTCAGGGCCGGATCATCATGCACTTCAAGCCGTGCTGTTACCTCGGTAAAAGCAAAGGTCCACACATCGGATGCACGCCCGCCACCGGTCATAAAACGCTCGATCCCATCAAGGCGCAGGCCATAAATCGGCGGTGCCTGATTGCCATCGGGGTGGCTGAACAGATTATAATCATGGCTGGCAATGACCGCAGCCTCCACCGGAGCCGCCATCGCCATTCCCGACAGGATCACCGCCACACAGGATGCCGCAGCGCTTTTCATTCCCTTAGCTGTCATCTTCGCCCCCATCTCGCCTGTCGGCTCAAAAATCAAACGGTCCATGCCTGATCACGCCAAGCGCGCCAGATCTCCCCCCTGTCACAGCAAGATATGGGCCATTTCGGCCATCACCATAAAAGCCATTCATAATCAATATGTTAGTTCCCTCTCATCCTTATTTGTCGCGTGACTATTTTTGATCTGTAAAATTAGCTGACGGCTTTGTCCCATTTTAGAACAAGTCTATGCGCCGCCCGCATCAGCCCTGCCAATATGGTGATGGCGCGCTCAGTGGCCCTTTCATGCTAGGCTCGTCCGGGGCTATGATCGTCCCAGCATGATATTTGGAGCCTTATATTTAAAGCCTGATATTAAGAGACCGATCACCAAAGACCGATAGCTGGAGAGTGCGCTTCATGTTCATCCATTTTTTCCAAAGCCTGCGGCAATCCGGTGTGCCGGTGAGTCTCAAGGAATATCTGATGCTGATGGAAGCCCTGGATGAAGGTTTGGCCGATTATTCGGTCGAGACATTTTATTATCTATCCCGGGCGGCTTTGGTGAAGGATGAAAGCAATCTTGATAAATTCGACCGGGTATTTGGCCATGTGTTCAAAGGGCTGGATCTGCTGAGCGATGGCGATCAGATCGAATTGCCTGAAGATTGGCTGAAAAAACTGGCGGAATTGCATCTAAGCCCGGAAGAAATGGAGCAGATCAAATCTTTGGGCGATTTCGATCAGATCATGGAAACCTTGAAAAAACGCCTCGAAGAGCAAAAAGAGCGCCATCAGGGCGGAAATAAATGGATCGGCACCGCCGGGCGATCGCCTTTCGGGGCCTATGGCTATAATCCCGAAGGCGTGCGGATCGGACAAAAGGAAAGCCGCCATCGCCGCGCCATCAAGGTGTGGGACAAACGGGAATTCCGCAATTTCGATGATCAGGTGGAATTGGGCACCCGGTCCATCAAGGTGGCCCTTGGCCGTTTGCGGCAATTTGCCCGCACCGGGGCTTTGGATGAATTTGATCTTGATGATACCATCCGATCCACCGCGAAAAAGGGCTATCTGGATATCAAAATGCGGCCTGAGCGGCATAATGCCGTTAAAATCCTGCTGTTTCTTGATGTTGGCGGATCGATGGATGATCATGTGAAGATCACCGAAGAGCTATTTTCCGCAGCCCGCAGCGAATTCAAGCATCTGGAATTTTTCTATTTCCACAATTGCCTTTATGAAGGCGTGTGGAAAGATAATCGCCGCCGCCATCAGGAACGCATCGATACATGGCAGATTTTGCACAGCTTTCCCGCCGATTATAAGCTGATCTTTGTGGGCGATGCATCCATGAGCCCCTATGAAATTGCTTATCCGGGCGGCTCGGTGGAACATTGGAACGAAGAATCCGGGGAAACCTGGATGCGCCGGGCCTTGAGCGTTTATTCCAAGGCCGTGTGGCTCAATCCGATCCCGGCCCAGCACTGGGCTTATAGCCAATCGCTGACGATGATGCGCGATCTGATGAAAGATCGGATGTTTCCCCTGACTTTAGCCGGATTGAACGATGCCATGCGGGCACTCGTTTAAAGGCGGTCTCCGCTGACCTCAAACGGCCCCTTCAGCGCACATTTTCATTGACCTTGATGCAACAGCGCGTCTCCTTGCCATCCAAGGCGCTTTCCATGGAAAATTTGACCAAAGCCGCGTGGGAAACATCATGGGGTCGATCCGAAAGGCGCAGAAAGCGGCAGGTTTTCCGCTCTTCAATGGGGCCATCGGCCAAATCATCTGGCCCGGCTTTTTTCGGCTGATAGCGATAATTGATGCTGATCGTGCGCAAATCTGCGGGGAGGATTTCAAGGGCATATAAAATCGAGGGGATATTATCAGGTCGCCTTTTGAAATGGGCATGGGGATCGTAATTGGGGAAAACGGTTTGTTGGGCTTCAAGCGCAGTCAGCGGTTGATCTTTTATGGAGACATCTTGCCATGAAAGGCTGTGATCGTCATGAGCAGAGGCGATCCACGCCTTGCAAAAGCGCACCTCTTCATGATCACACGCGGCCAGCCCCAAAAATCCAAAACAGAAAAGAGCACGTCCGAGCCGCATCCGCCATTCCTTCGACAATGGGCAAAATTATGTGGCAAAATCATGCTCAGGCGCCCATCATGATATCCGCTTGTTCCGTCTTATTTTTATCAGCATTCGCGTTCACAATAAACACACGATCGGGTGGCAGGGTCACACAGGCTTTGGTGCCCTCAGCCAATTGCGACTGCAAACCCAAGCTCCCATCATGGCGATCAAGATAGGCCACACTCAAGGGCAGGCCAAGGCCCGCCCCTTCATGATTGCGGGTAAAAACATTTTGTATCTGGCCAAAGGGCTGCAAAGCGCGCTCAACATCTCGCTCCGACATGCCAATGCCTTCATCCTCTATGCACAGACGAAAGGCCCCATCATCAAGCAAGGCGGTCGTGATCCGCACCTCGGTTCGGGGCGGCGAGAATTTCACCGCATTGGACAGCAGATTGAGCAGCGCCTTGCAAACCAGGTGCCGATCAATCAGCAATTCTATGGACGAAAGCTGATGAGGCGAGGACATATCAGCCATCACAAGCGCGATTTCTTTCGCTTTCGCCTGTGATTGCACCTTTTGAAGGGCTTCAGCGATCAGATTTTCAGCCTTGCATCGCTGTTCATCCAGATCTTTTTCCCAGCTTCCAATATAGGAAAGATCAAGAATATCATTGATCACCGATAATAGATTATGGCCAGCCTGATGAATGGATTTGGCATGTTCGCGATAACGATCATTGCCCAAGGGCCCCAGCATTTCATTGGCCGCCATTTCCGAAAAACCGATGATCGCATTGAGGGGGGTTTTCAATTCGTGGCTGACCTGCGCCAGAAAATTGCTTTTTGCAACATTGGCCGCCTCGGCCCGCGCCCGGCTCTGCTTCAGGGCTTTATTCATCCGTTTTTGATATACGAATAAAATGCTGGCGATCAAGGCTGCGAAAACAGCCACAGACAGCCATAAACGTTGCAGCTTCAATCTCTGCTCATTTTGAAATTGGCTGGATTCTGCCGCTAATCTTTTCGCCTGTTCTTCCTCGACCCTTTCATCAAGGCGCATCCGCAAGCCGGAAAGATCGCCTAAATACATGTTTTTCAGCGCTTTCATCCTTTGATTGGTATAAACTATATGGGATGTCAAAGCAGCTTCATATTGCCCCTGAGCTTCCTCAAGCTGTGATTGCAAAAGGAAAAGGAAGGATGCAAATTCCGATCCCTCTAATTCAGGGTTCTGTGCGATATAATCACGCACCTGTTGGATATAGGGTTTAGCAGCTTCAAGGCGATCCAATGCGATCAAATTCTGCGCTTGGGTCATCGCCAGATCGGCCGAGAAAGGGGCATTGGCATCAAGGGCGGCAAAAGCCTTATCGGCCCATGAAACCGATTGCTCATAATCTTCCATAAAATGATAGGCTTCAGCCAGCCCATAATAGACATAAAAATGGCTATCGCTGCGCTCTCGCCCTTCGAGTAAAGACAAAAACCTCTGGTAAATTTCCACCGCCCTTTGCGTATCCCCCAAAGAAGCGGCAGTCGTTGCTAAATTAAAGAGAATGGTTTCGCCATCAATCAGCACTTCGATCTGATCCGCCAGATCCAGCGCCTTTAAATAATAACGCGCAGCGCCCTCCACATCATCAAGATTGGTCATCACATAACCGCTGATATTAAGCAGATCGAGACGCAGAAAAGATTTTAATTGCTCATCGTCCACAGCATCCAAAAGAACAAATCCTGTTTCCAGAATTTCAAGGGCCTGTTGCATCTGCCCAACCACAGGATAAAGGGCGGCCATCCGGCTGCCTGCATAAAGGGCAGCAGCAGGCTTGTTCTTGAGCCTTGCCTCTTCTTCATAAATTTCCAGAGCCCCCAAAGCCGCCTGATAGCCCCCTTCCATGCCATTGGCATAAGCCAGCGCAATCTGGCCCAGCGATTCCATTTGCCGATCATCGGCCAAACGGGCCTCAGCAATCAGGCGGTTGGCCCAGATGAGGCTTTCCTCTTGTAATTCAAGCCAGGAAAAAAAGCTGGCAATCCTGAAGATTTGAAGCCTTTGCGCCCTGCCCTGAAGCTGTTCGACCAAGGCGATTTCATCATCCAGAAAAGCCTGCGACAGCACATGCTGACCATTTTCAATCCGCTCCATAACCTGATCCAATAAATCATCGGTCTTGGCAGCAGATTGATCAGACAGAACAGACTGTTCAGGGCTTTGCGCGAACGCAGAAAAAGCGGGCGCCAGCACCATAAGGGACACGACCAAAAAATGGGCAAAGTGCTGAAAAAATATTTTTCTTTCCATCAAGGAAATCATTTCATGAATTTTATTTGAAACAACCATGCGATCTATCTGCATGAACCCCGTGCTGCTATGATACGCGCTTACCGTGAGTCAAGATCAATAGATTGTGATGATG
This sequence comes from Iodidimonas sp. MBR-22, assembly GCF_029946565.1. Lineage (NCBI taxonomy): Bacteria > Pseudomonadati > Pseudomonadota > Alphaproteobacteria > Iodidimonadales > Iodidimonadaceae > Iodidimonas > Iodidimonas sp. MBR-22. The sequence goes on along the minus strand of NZ_JARKVQ010000011.1, from coordinate 109,279 downwards.
TATAATTTCATTGCTGCAATGGATAATGATATTTCACGTAAAAATATGCTTATTATAAACAGATCTGTAACAAAGGGCATAAACAAGGCTAAAATCGATAAACCATAGAACGAATCACCAAGGCATCATATAAATTCCCGGAGTCCTTATCGGGCTGAGCGACGAGAACCCTTTTCCCGCTCTGCATTGCTTCACCCCTCATGATCAGGATTGACATGAAAATCGAAAACAAAAATTGCCTTTTTGACGATTATCTAAAGATCGAAAGCGCCGATATCAGCTTTGGATTCAAGGATCAAGGCATCTCTGGCCCCCATCGTTTGATGCGCCTCAATCGGCGCGATGCGGCCTCGGTTTTGCTGATTGACGATATTCAGCGGGAGGTGATTTTAGTCGAGCAATTCAGATGGCCCACCCATGAAAAAGGCCCCGGTGCGCTTTTGGAAATCGTCGCCGGGGTGATCGAAGAGGGGGAAAAACCGGAAGACGCGGCCCACCGCGAAGCCATCGAGGAAGCGGGGCTCACCCCCGGCCCCCTGACCCTGATCAGCTTGTGCTATCCCACGCCCGGCTATTCCACCGAGCGGAGCTTTATCTTTGCTGGCACCATCGATCATAGCAAAGCTGTGCATAAAGGCGGTGGCACCGATCCCGGAGAACATATCGAGATCGTTCGCATCCCTTTCGATGAGATCAAATCTTTGCTGGCTTCAAACCGGCTTCAGGATGCAAAAACCGTGATCGCCCTGCAATGGTTTTTGTTGCAGTCCTGATTGACAAGGCTTCACTGGGGCTTCATTGGGCTTTCAGGCTTTGCTGCACGGCCCGCAGATCATCATCCATCGCCTGCCAAATCGGGCTGGATTGTGCATCCGCATCCATGGCCACCCGATCCGCCAGCCACTTTATCTGCTCATTCAGCACCATGCGGCCATCATAATCATCCCGCTCGAACAAACCGGCCCCCATGCGCGACATTTTTTCATATAAGGTCATCAAGGGACGCCCCGACGCATCGGCTTTGCGCAGCAATTCAACCACGTAACTATCGAGATCACGGGCCCGCATCCGAATTTCCTCGGTCGCGGGTCCATATCCCTCCCGATTGTTCAGAGTTTCTCGCGCTGCCCGTTCCGATGAGCGGGCAAAGGCTTCATCCACACTGGTCAAAGACCCGCGCAAGCGATCATCTCCGGGCGCATGCATCTTCATTTTATAGCCCCGCTTGCCGGTCGATCGCCGGGGATCGATCTGCTGTTCGGCAATGATCCGGGCCAAAGCGGCGGCCACTTCTTCGGTTTGATCCGCCAGCAAAAGCACCGCAGTGGAAATCTGCCCCTCGCTTTTGCCCAACATCACAGCCACCGGGCGTTCATCCTCGATCACCTTGATGGGAAAGCGCAGTTCAGGCTCGATCCGGGCGGCTTCAAACAAAGGCACGCTGACCGCATCCACATAAGCCTGCGCCTCATTCAATCCATCCTGCGCCCTGAGCGCAAACGAAGCGAACACGCCAAGCATGATCAAAAGGGCGGCAGCCCTGCGCCTTGCCATAAAAATAACCTGTCTCCTCATTGCCTGATCACCGCATCAAAAGGCCATGAAAGCCTTCCATCGGCATCATCTATTTCCTGATTTGGAAGCGCAAGGTTTTTGCCAAAGCCTGGCCATAAGGCGGCAGGGCCCCAATCAATCTGGTGATATTAAAGCCCGTTTGCCGATAGATCGTGCGGGCATGGCTGAAGCTTTTGAAGCCTTCCACCCCATGATAAGACCCCATGCCCGATGGGCCGATGCCCCCAAAGGGCAGATCTTCGTGGGCCACATGCCACAAAACATCATTCACCGTTACCCCACCCGATGTGGTGCGCGCGATCACATGGCGCTCCTCGGCCTGATCCCGCCCAAAATAATAAAGCCCCAAAGGACGATCATGGGCATTGATATAGGCGATGGCCTCATCAATAGACTGATAGCCCACAAGGGGCAGGATCGGGCCGAAAAGCTCATCGCGCATCACCGTCATCTGATCATCTACGCCGCTCAGAATATAAAGAGGCATGGTGGTGCTTGCCCGATCATCGGGCTGTTTCTGGCCATCCGAGCCACACACCGAAAGACGCGCCCCTTTTTCCTGGGCATCCTTGATATGAGCCTGCAAGCGGCTGTGATGGCGACTATTAATGATGGCCGTATAATCAGGATGGCGATCCATTTGCGGATAAAGCCGGGCGGCTGTTTTTTCCAAAGCCTCCACACAGGCGGCCATCCGATCCTGTGGCACCAGCAGATAATCCGGGGCCAAACAAATCTGCCCGGCATTCATCAGCTTGCCAGTCAAAACCCGCTCAGCCATCTGTTCGAGATCGGCGCTTTTCGAGACGATCACAGGGGATTTGCCGCCCAATTCCAAAGTCACCGGCACCAGATTATCTGCCGCCGCCCGCATCACATGGCGGCCCACAGCGGTGGAGCCGGTAAACAGCAGATGATCAAAGGCAAGGGAGGAAAAAGCCTGACCCACATCAGCCCCGCCGGTGATCACGGAAATTTCCTCGCCATCGAAATACTGGCCGAAAAGCTGCTCCATCAAGGCCGAGGTGGCCGGTGTCAATTCAGATGGCTTGATCATCACCCGATTGCCCGCTGCCAAAATCCCAGCCAGGGGCGCAAAGGTCAGATTGACCGGAAAATTCCATGGGCTGATCACGCCCACAACGCCTTTCGGCTGATACGCGATCCGCCCTGATGCCCCCAAAAGCCCAAGGGGAAATTCAAGGCCGCGCTTTTCCGGCTGCATCCAATAGCGCAAATGTTTCTTGGCAAATTTCAAGGCCTTCACCGCCGAAGCGATATCGGTGAATTTCGACATCAGCACCGGGCGAGAATCGAAATCCTGCGCCATCGCCGCACACAGCGCATCTTGATGATCAACCAATATGGCAAGGGTTCGGTCAAGGCGGTTGATGCGGCTTTTCACTGAGACCGGCGCCTCATCAAGAAAGGCTTTTTTCTGCGCCGCCAAAACATCATTCATGGCTGCCCGATAGGCCTCTATCGTTTGATCGGCATCAATTGCTTGCATCCGGCTGGCCATCCCATCCATCCTTTTCAAAGACAGGGTTCATCACTGCAGGGCCAATGAAGGCTTGGCCCTGTTTCGGTCTTAATCTAGCATATGATAGGCTGGGTGCATCTTTTTAATCCCCTCTATTGCGGTGGGTTCCGGCTGATCGGGGTTGGATTTTAAAGCTGCCATGAAAACCTGATCAAGGAACCAGCCCTGATGACATCCGCCTTGCGTTCATATGTCTTGCTTTTCAATGCTCTTATGGTTGCGGCTTTCGTCTGGCCCCCCATTCCGGCACAGGCCCAAAACCGCGAAACAGCGCAGGCAGGGGCGCAGAATAATAACGATAGCCAGACCAAAGCAGACGATGGCCAGCTTTATTCCCCCGGGGCCATTCCGCCGCCACCGGTGTCGGAAGCCCCGCTGGTCCTGGCCCACGCCCGGCCCAATTTCAATAATATCAATGGCGTTATCTCTTTCATCGATGGGGTGGTGCATGGGGCGATGGCCCGCGATCACATCTCAGGGGCGATGATCGCGATCATCAAGGATGATGAAATTCTATTGAACAAAGGCTATGGCACGAAAAGCGATGGTAACCTGATCGATCCCGAAACGACCCGATTTCCGATGGGTGCCCTATCGGATATCATCATCTGGACCGCCATCATGCAGCTTCAGGAAAGCGGCTATCTCAGCCTTGATGATCCCATCAATCGGCATCTGCCCCCACAGCTTCAGCTTGAAATCGATCCCACCGGGCCGATCCTGATCCGCCATCTGATAAGCCATAGCGCCGGATTTGAGAGCGCGGGCAGGCCCAATCAGCGCCGCCCAGCGGGAGAAATCGCCCTTTATTCCGAGCACAATGCCGCCCTTGGCGCTGCGATCATCAGCCAGATCACCGGGCTTTCCATCGCCGATTATAGCGATCAGAATATCTTTGCCCCCCTTGATATGGCGGATAGTCACATGGCCACGGCCGATGCGCTCTCCTCCACGGCCAACGATATAGCCCGATTGATGGGGGCCTTTCTGGCGGATGGGCAATGGCGAAATGGACGGATATTGCGTCATCACACAGCGCAGCGCATGTTTGAACCACTGTTTCAAAATGCCCCCTTTGTGGTGGGGATGGCCCATGGATTGATGACCTATAGCCTGCCCGGTGGCTTTCGTGGTCTTGGCCACAGAAGTCACTTGGGCCAAAGCGACCAAGGCGGGCAAAAGAGAATACTTCAGGCCAATCTGGTGATGATCCCCGAACTGCACCTTGGCATTTTCATAGCCGCCACCCTACCCGGCGGGGCAAGCCTTGTTGAGACTTTGCCGCCTCTTCTGGTGGATCATTATTTCGCCAGCGGTGATGAACCTCATGCACAAGTCGCCCCAGAGACCGCCGCATTTGAGGCACAGAACCCGGATGATTTCATCGGGCTTTATCGCCCCTTTTCCAAGCCCTTGCGCTCGGTGGCCGGGCTTTTATCGCCATCCGATTTTTATATCGAGGTGAAAATCCCGTCTGACAAAGAGATGAGCAAAACCAATGGCCTTTTGATCCGCCACCCCGATCATGATGGGGGCAAGGCCCAATTATACCATCCGATTGGCCCGGCACTCTATCAAGCCGAGGGGCTGGAAGCCCCGCGCGCCTTCAAAAAAATCAGCAGGAAAGGGATCAGTCGATCCGGGCAGATGATTTTAACCGATGAAACGGGCCTTGATCCCGCCCGCAAAATCGGCTGGGCCGCCACGCCTGCCTGGTTCCTATGGCAAAGCCTGATCATTGCCGGGCTGGCGGTGATCAGCCTGCTGATCGCCTGCCGAAACAGCGCGCGACTGATCAAGACCCCATCACATAAAGCGCTGCATATCGGAATGATTCTGTCATCAGTCTTGTGGCTTTTCTTTTTGACAATTTTGCTGATCGCCGCCGCCCGCCCCATCCTTGCCCCGCTCATGATTCCGATACTTGGCTATGGTGCGCTTTTGGCACTTTTTATAAATCTGGCCAATCTCGCCATGCTGATCCGCCTTGCCATGCTGAGCCACTCTGGGCGTCATCAGTCTTTCATTAGTCATGAGTCCTTTTTGGCTGCTATAAAAAACAATGGCACCCGGATTTTTCAGGCCCTGATCATCGCGATCAGCCTGATTTATCTGTTTACCCTTTTTCAATGGGGGTTTTTCCCCGGTTTTTGACCTGACCACAAGCGGATCATGAATATGACAGATCATCGCCCCCGGCTCATACATTCCAAATGCCACACAGGCGGCATGTTCGGCCTTGCGCTCATCGCGCTTTTGGCCACAAGCCCGGCACAGGCCCAGAGCACGGCCCCCGATCCCAGCACAGATCCTAGCACAGATCCCAGCACCAACCCCAGCGCAGACCCCTGGTGGGTCGCGGGCAAATCCGCCATCGAACAGCGTTTATCGGTGCAGAAAAACGAAAACCGGGCCAAAAACATTATCCTGTTCATTGGCGATGGCATGGGTATTTCCACCCTCACCGCCATGCGCATTTATGATGGGCAATCGCGCGGCGAAAGCGGTGAAGAAAATATCATGCCCTATGAACGCTTTCCCCATAGCGCGCTCATCAAAACCTATAATCATAATGCGCAGGTGGCCGATTCCGCAGGCACCGCATCAGCGATGATGACCGGGGTGAAAACCAATATCGGCGTGATCAATATGGCGGCCCGGCATCCCGTGGGCCAGTGCGGTGATTGGCAATCGGGCCAAAGATCAAGCTTTGCCGAAAAGGCCGCGCAGGCGGGCCAATCCATTGGCGTTGTCACCACTGCCCGGCTGACCCATGCCACGCCGGCCACCGTCTATGCCCATAGCCCTTCGCGGGATTGGGAAGATGATAGCGACATACCCACCGAGGCGAAAGCCGCAGGCTGCAAGGATATCGCCACCCAACTCCTCGATTTTGGCCCAAAAAATGGCAAAGGGCTGACGGTTGCCATGGGCGGTGGGCGCGGGCAGTTCCTTCCCAAAGAAACAAAAGACCCCGAATATCCAGACCGCGCAGGCAATCGCGCCGATGGCCGCGATCTTAGCCAGGAATGGCTGCAACGCTATGATCGCGCGGCCTATGTCACATCGCTTGATCAACTCAGCGCCCTTGATCTTGCAAAAACCGATCATCTGCTCGGGCTGTTTGAGCCTTCGCACATGAAATTTGACTCCCAAAGAGCCAAGGATTTGGAGCAAGGAACCGGGCCGGGCGAGCCATCCTTGGCCGACATGACCGGCATCGCCATCAATATGCTCAGGAAAAACGACAAGGGCTATTTTCTGATGGTGGAAGGCGGGCGGATCGATCATGCCCATCATGGCGGCAATGCCTTCAATGCCTTGCAAGATGGGCAGGCCTTTGCCCGGGCCGTGGCAATCGCTTTGGAAAAGGTGGATCTTAATGAAACGCTGATCCTTGTAACCGCCGATCACAGCCATGTTTTCACCATGGCGGGTTATCCGGCGCGCGGCAATCCCATTTTGGGGCTGGTATCGCCCCCGGCCAAAGATGGCAGCCCATCCCATGAACCGGCCCTGGCCGCGGATGGCAAGGCCTATACCACTTTGGGCTATGGGAATGGCCCCGGCGCCATCAAGGGCGAGCGCCCCGATCCGGCAAAGCATGAAATTGACGCCCCCGGCTATCAGCAGCAGGCGCTGGTGCCCTTGCCATCGGAAACCCATGGGGGCGAGGATGTGGCTTTATTTGCCACCGGCCCCTGGGCGCATCTGGCAGGCGGCGTTTTGGAACAGAATGTGATCTATCACATCATGGATTATGCCAGCACAGCGCATAAGGCTCCCTGAAAGCCCCATTCAAAGGCCGCCTCAATCCAGCAATTTGGGGCGGTCTTCGGGGCGGCCCAGCAGATAACCTTGCATATAATCAGCACCCAAGGCGCTTAAAAGCCTTGCGGTGCGCTCGTCTTCCACCCCTTCGGCGATCACTTTCACATTCGATTGCTTGGCGGCATCGATCATATTGGCCACCAGATTCCAGATCGGCGGTTCATCGCTGATCCGCGAAATCAGGCTTTTATCCAGCTTGATATAATCGGGATTAAGGCCGATCAGCATGGTCAGATTATTGAACCCGCTGCCAAAATCATCAAGGGCTATGGAATAGCCCGCATTGCGGCAAAAATTGATCATCCGCGAAAGCAGCGAAATATCGGCCACCGCTTCGCTTTCAACAATTTCAAAAACCACCTGGCTGGGGGGGATCTGCGCTGCCTCGATCAGATCAAGGGTATCGGTAAAGGCCGATTGCCCCAAAGAAACGCTGGTGGGCAAAACATTGATGAACAATTTTTCCGGTATTCCAAAGCGTGCCGCAGTGCGCACCGCGCAATCACGGGCTGCCGCATCAAGACGCGCCGACAAATTCGGCTCGCGCGCGGCCGTGAACATTTCCATGGGTGGCACCATGGTGCCATCATCGCGCAGACCGCGAAACAGAAATTCATAGCCCATCACCGCCCGGCCATTCACCTCGACAATCGGCTGCACCTGGCTTTTAAACCGCCGATCATCGAGCATTTTTACAAGCCAACGCGAAGAATGATGATGAACGAAATGCTCTACCGTCTGGATATTGGCAAAATCCGATAAAACCGGGGCCTTTCCATTCAAAACAAGGGCCTTGGTTGTCTGCCTTTGCTCCAGATCGAGGCGTTCCCCCAAAACATGCGCCAAAAGCGCCACATCATTGGCAAAAATCCCCACCACGCTTTGGGCATCGGTGGCAAAGCTGGTAAAGCCCTTGGCCCGTAATTCTCGCGACAAGATCATGGCTTCATCCGGATTGCTGGCCCATAGCAAGGCGCGCACCAAACCGGGTCTGGCTTCGGGCAGATCTGTCTTGAATACAGACATGCTCATGAATAGTCCTTTAAAGGACTTTGCAATGATGCGGCCAGACTAATGAGCATTTTCAATCTTATGACACTTTATTTCGAGCCAAGGTCATTAAAACCCTATTGATTGAAGTTAGCGGCGAGGAATAAACAAAGTGTTAGCATTTTCATCCGACCAAAGACGGATATTGCTGGAAAATGGCCCGAATCCCTTCAATTTTAGCCTTTTTGGCGAGAAGAATTTTCAGAAGAATAAAAGCTTTTTGCGGACAGAAAAAGCCAGCCGGTATCAACCCCCGCGCAATGAGATCGATTTCAGCGCCGCGATAGCCATAGGTTGATTCGAAGACCCGCCCGGCGCCTGATTGGCTGGCCAGAATTACCGGCATGGTGGCGGCAAGATCGGCCAGTTGGTCAGCCATCGCTTCCGGCACATGGCCACCGCCAAAGCCCGCGATCACCAGCCCGGCGGTGTCATTGGGCAGGATCAAATCCGCCCCCGTGCTGCCATAAGCAATCATATGAAGCGCTGCAGCGGGCAGATGATCCGCACTGAGATCATCGCCCATATCAGGCTTTGCAAAAACCATCGCCCGGGCCAGCACATGAATGCGCCCCTCGATATGGCAGGCCACAGGGCCTGCACCCGGCGATTGAAAAGCCGCCAGATTGCTCATATGGGTTTTTTGGGCAAAAACCGCGCTGTGCAATTCATCATTCATGCATAAAAGCACATCAAAGCCGCGCAATTGCGGGGAACAGGCCGCCCGCATGGCCGCCAGAAGATTGGCTGGCCCATCCGCCGATAGCATGGTGGGATGCCGCATCGCCCCGGTAAAGATCACCGGCACCGGCACATCGATCAGCATCGATAAGGCAAAGGCGCTATAGGCAAGGCTATCGGTGCCCTGGGTCACCACAATGCCATCGATGCCATCGGCCACCGCTTGATTGACAAGGCGGGCCAGATGGATGATCTGCGGCAAGCCGATATTGGCACTGCCCAGCCGCGCCAGTTCGGTGATGGAAATATCCGCCAGATCGCCAAGAGCGGGAACCGCCGCAATCAGCGACGCCCCATCAAGGCTGGGCACCGCCCCGCCATCCGGACCATTGGTCATGGCAATCGTGCCACCCATGGTAAACAGGGCAATCTGCGGCTTTGCCATCCCTTATCCCATATTCATAGAAAGCGCGCCGAACCGATCAGGCCCCCAAGGCCTTTTCAGCCGACACATAATCAACACCCAGATCCTGTGCCACCGCTTCATAAGTAAGATGACCACGATGCACATTCAGCCCATTGCGCAGATGGAGATCATCGCTCAGGGCTTTTTTATAGCCCTTGTCGGCCAAAGCGAGAGCAAAAGGCAAGGTCACATTATTGAGCGCAAAAGTGGAGGTGCGCGCCACCCCGCCGGGCATATTGGCCACGCAATAATGCACCACATCATCAACCAGATAGATGGGATCATTATGGGTGGTGGCCCGGGATGTGGCAAAGCAGCCGCCCTGATCGATGGCCACATCCACCAGCACCGAACCGCGCTTCATGCGCGAAACCATTTCGCGGCTGACGATCTTGGGCGCTGCGGCACCGGGCACCAGAACGGCCCCCACCACCAGATCGGCCCCCAGCACATGTTCTTCCACCGCATCGACGGTTGAGAACACAGTATTCAATTTCGAACCGAACTGGAAATCCAGTTCCTGCAGGCGGCGAATGGATTTATCCAGCACGGTCACATGGGCTTCCATCCCCATGGCCATCCGCGCCGCATTGGTGCCCACCACACCGCCGCCGATGATCACCACATTGGCCGAAGGCACGCCGGGCACCCCGCCCAGCAGCATCCCACGGCCACCCTGACGCATCTCAAGACAATGGGCACCCGCCTGAATGGACATCCGGCCCGCCACTTCGCTCATCGGCGCCAGCAGGGGCAAGCCGCCCCGGGCATCGGTCACCGTTTCATAGGCAATCGCGATGGCGCCGGAATCGAGCAGGCCACGGGTTTGATCGGGATCGGGCGCCAGATGCAGATAAGTGAACAAAATCTGGCCTTCCCGCAGCATTTTCAATTCCGCTGCCTGCGGTTCCTTTACCTTCACGATCATATCGGCACGGGCAAAGATTTCTTGCGCGCTATCAACGATTTCGGCCCCTGCTGCCTGATAAAGCGCGTCGCCCAGATCAATCTCATGCCCGGCGGATTTCTGCACGATGACCTGATGGCCATGGGAAATCAGTTCGCGCACGCTGGAAGGCGTCAAACCGACACGAAATTCAAGATTCTTGATTTCCTTGGGAACACCCACAAGCATAGCACACTCCATTTTTGTTAAACCGCTGTGCGGCCCTGATTTCCTGCGCCTTTATACAATGATAAAACCGCCCTGTCTTTCCTTGTGGGTGCCCCCTTCCCACCCCGGCGCAACTTTGATCGAAAGCTTCATATTTTTTGATCATTTGGAAAGATTAAGGCATAAAATAAGCGGTGTTTCCAGCATTTCATTATAAGCAATCCATGCGGGCCATTGAGGGGGCACGCGATAGAGTTCGCAATGGCTGCTTGACCTTGGCGCATCCGCCTGCAAACCTCTCAACAGATTTTAATCATCACGCAGGGACAAGAAATGTTGAAAGCATGGCTTTTGGGTGCGGGCCTTTTGGTGCTGGCCGGTTGCGACCAAACTGGCGACCAAACTGGCGATCAAACTGGCGGCCAAAATGGCAATCAGGCGCTTGATCAAAACGCCATGGCCAGCAGCCTGCATCAATATACCGCGACCCTTGCATCCGATGAATTTGCGGGCCGGGCCCCCGCCAGCGAAGGCGAAGAAAAAACCATCGCTTTTCTGGAGCAGCATTTTCGCGCGCTTGGCCTGAAGCCGGGTTTTGGCGACAGCTATGTTCAGCCCGTTCCCTTGGCTGAAATCACTGTCAATCCCAAAGGGGGCCGCTTTCATGCCGCCTTTACCAAAGAGGGTGAGGCCTTAGGGATGGGCTATGGCAGCCAAATTCTGGCCTGGAGTTTGCGCGAAGAGCCCGAGATCACAGTCGAGGGTTCGGAGGTGGTTTTCGTGGGCTATGGCATCAACGCGCCAGACTATGGCTGGAATGATTATGAAGGCATCGATGTTAGGGGTAAAACCGTGCTGATGCTGATCAATGATCCGGGCTATGCCAGCGGCGACCCCGCAATCTTTAATGGCAAGGCGATGACCTATTATGGCCGCTGGACCTATAAATTTGAGGAAGCCGCCCGTCAGGGCGCTGCTGCCGCTCTTCTGATCCATCAAAAAGACCCCGCTGGCTATCCATGGGATGTGGTGCAATCAAGCTGGTCCGGCCCGCAATTCAGCCTCGTTTCAGAAGATAAAGGCCAAAGCCGGGTGGCCGTGGAAGCTTGGGTCTCCTCGTCCGCTGCCACGGCTTTGCTCCAACGTGGTGATCTGACATTGGATGAGGCCCAAGCGCTCGCCCTTTCCCCCGATTTTAAGGCCATGCCCCTGCCCGTCACATTTTCAGCGAAGCTCAACAGCACTGTGCGCCATACCACATCCCATAATGTGATGGCGGTGCGTGAGGGAGCCACCGCGCCGGATGAAGCGCTGATCTATATGGCCCATTGGGATCATCTGGGCACCGATCCCAGCCTGAAGGGCGATAAAATCTATAATGGGGCGCTTGATAATGCCACGGGCACGGCGGGGCTGATGGTGCTGGCCGATGCCTTCAGCAAGGCCCCAACCCCGCCCCGCAGGTCTGTTGCCTTTCTGGCGGTAACAGCAGAAGAGCAAGGACTTTTGGGATCGGCTTATTATGCCGCCCATCCCGCCTTTGCCCCCCATAAAACCGTTGCCGCGATCAATATGGATGGGCTGAATATCCATGGCCCGACGAAGGATATCACCCTTATCGGCTGGCAGCAGAATGATCTGCAGGATATGCTGGAAGCCGCCGCCCAAAAGCAGGATCGCATGGTGGTAGCCGAACCCACACCGCAAAACGGCTATTTTTATCGCTCCGATCATTTCAGCCTCGCCAAGGTGGGTATCCCCGCCCTTTATGCCGATAGCGGGGTTGATAGCCGCGCCCATGGCCGCGAATGGGGATTGGCGCAGCAGCAGGATTATATCGATCGGGCCTATCACAAGCCCGCCGATGAATATGATCCGAACTGGGATTTATCAGGGGCGGTGGAGGATTTATTGCTGTTTTACGAGATCGGCCATCAACTGGCTTATGGGGATCGTTGGCCCTTATGGAAGGAAGGATCGGAATTTCGCGCCATCCGCGAACAGGATCTGGAGGACGCCCAATGAAATCCCCCTTCTTTGCCTTATGCGGGCTTTTTGTCCTCGCGGCCTGCGATCAGGCCCCCAAAAACAGCGATCCGGCATCCGGCGCATCCCAAAGCCTTGAAGCCCGGGCGGAAAAACTGGCCCACCAATTTCTGATCGCCGATACCCATATCGATGTGCCTTATCGGTTGCATAAGCTTTATGAAGATGTGACCCGGCCCACAGTTGATGGTGATTTCGATTTCCCCCGGGCTTTTGCGGGGGGGCTTGATGTGGCTTTCATGTCGATCTACACCCCTGCGGCTTATGAATTCGAGGCGCCGGGCAAAGCCACGGATCATGCCGATCAAATGATCGATCTGGTGGAACGGATCATGGCCACAGCCCCCGATCAAGCCACCATTGCCCGCAGCACCGATGATGTGATGGCAGCCCGGGCGGCGGGCAGGATCGCTTTGCCTTTGGGCATGGAAAATGGCGCCCCCATCGCGGGCAGCCTTGATCTGCTCGATCATTTTTATAAGCGCGGCATCCGCTATATCACTTTGGCCCATTCGCGCTCCAACCATATCGCCGATAGCTCTTATGATGAAGCCCGCCCCCATGATGGGCTGACCGCATTCGGCACAAGCCTCGTCCATGCCATGAACCGCATGGGGATCATGATCGATGTCTCGCATATATCGGATCAGGCTTTTTGGGATGTGATGGATGAAAGCGCCACACCGGTGCTGGCCACCCATAGCTCGGCCCGGCATTTCACCCCGGGATTCGAGCGCAATATGGCGGATGACATGATCAAGGCCATGGCCGCCAAAGGGGGCGTGATCATGATCAATTTCGGTTCGGCCTTTCTCACCGAAGCCGCCAATGGCTATAATAAACGCCTCGATACCGCCTATGAAGCCTGGCTTGAAGAAACCGAACAAGAGGCAAGCGCAGAGCTGGAAACCGCTTTCGAGACACGTTATCGCGCCGAAAACCCCTATCCCTTTGCCACCTTATCCCATGTGTTGGATCATATCGATCATGTGGTTGAAATCGCCGGGATCGATGCCGTGGGTATTGGATCGGATTATGATGGCGTAGGCGATAGCCTGCCGGTGGGGCTGAAGGATGTGTCGGCCTATCCCAATCTGATCAAAGGGCTTTTGCAGCGCGGCTATGATGAAGCCGGGATCGAAAAAATCATGGGCCGCAATCTGATGCGCCTGTGGCGGGCGGTTGAAGATCACGCAAACGAGGCGCAGAATGATGCCACAGCACCCGCCAATGAATAAAGACACGCTGAATAAAGACGGGGCGGCGCAGATTTTGCGCATCGGGCTTTTGGGGGCCGCACGCATCACCCCACGGGCCATAGTTGAGCCCTCGGCGCTGCATGGCGATATTGATCTGATGGCCATTGCCGCCCGCGATAAAAGCCGGGCCGAAGCCTTTGCCGAAGAGCATGGCATCCTCGAGGTGGCCGATGATTATGCTGCCCTGATCAATCGCGCAGACGTGGATCTGGTCTATAATGCCCTGCCGCCCGCTTTTCATGCCGATTGGTGCATCAAGGCCATGGAGGCGGGCAAGCATGTGCTGTGTGAAAAGCCCTTCGCCCTTGATGAAATGGAAGCCCGCGCCATGGTTGCGGTTGCGCGCAAAACCGGCAAAAGGCTGATCGAAGCCTTTCACTATCGCTATCATCCGCTGTTTTCGATGATTTTGGCGCATGTCAAAAGCGGCCAATTAGGGCAGTTGCAGCATATCAGTGCCACCTTCAGCACGCCCATCAGCGATTCCGCATCCGAATTTCGCCGCCATCAGGCCCTGGGGGGTGGCGTTTTGATGGATATGGGCTGCTATCCCCTGCATTGGTGCCGAAGCCTGACCGGGCATGAACCGGAAAACATGGTGGCCGAAGCGATTGTGAAAGACGGCGTGGATGAAGCGGTGGGCGCGGAATTTAGCTGTGGCGATACCCAATGCGCCATCACCATGCGGATGGATACTGAAGCCGAGCGGGGCAATCATCTGCTGATCGAAGGCAGCGCAGGCCGCCTGTTTGTAAAAAACCCCCTCGCCCCGGACCGCGGCCATCATTATATCATCGAAACCCTTGAAGGCAGCGAGGAAGGGGAAATCAGCGGCCCCACAACGATGGAATGTCAGTTATTGGCGGTGAAGCGGGCTCTTTTCGAAGGCCAGTCCCTGCCGACAGAAGGGGCCGACAGCATCAACAATATGCGCGCTATCGATCTGGTGCGCCATGCTGCCTCCCTTCCATAAAGGGCGGCCATCCTTGGCTTGGACCATCCTTAGTTTGGACAGGGGCCATAAATCGCGCTAAGAATGGGCCGACCGTAAAAACTCCATAAAATCGGGACCACAGAGATGTTTTTCGACTTTCCAACCCTGCGTTTTGATCATGGTGAAGAGCTTGATATGCTGCGCGAAACAGCGCGGCGCTTTGCCGAGGATAAAATCGCCCCGCGTGCCGCCGAAATCGATGCCACAAACACCTTCCCCCGGGATCTGTGGCCCGCGATGGGGGAAATCGGCCTTTTGGGGATCACCGCCCCCGAAGCCTATGGCGGCGCGGATATGGGTTATCTTGCCCATTGTATCGTGATGGAAGAAATCAGCCGGGCATCGGCATCGGTGGGGCTGAGCTATGGTGCCCACAGCAATCTGTGCATCAATCAGATCGTCATCAATGGCAGCGAGGCGCAGAAAAAAGCCTATCTGCCCAAGCTGATTTCCGGCGAATATGTGGGCGCGCTGGCGATGTCGGAACCCGGGGCGGGATCGGATGTGGTTTCGATGAAAACCCGGGCCGTGAAGCACAATGACGGCTATGTCATCACCGGCAATAAAATGTGGATCACCAATGGCCCGGATGCCGATGTGCTTTTGGTGTATGCCAAAACCGATCCTGATGCCGGATCGAAAGGCATTTCGGCTTTTCTGGTGGAAAAAGATACCCCCGGTTTCACCACGGCGCAAAAGCTCGATAAATTGGGGATGCGCGGCTCCAATACCTGCGAACTGGTTTTCGATGGGGCCAAAATCGGCCTTGATCAACTGGTTGGCGAAGAAAACAAGGGTGTGCGGGTTTTGATGTCGGGCCTTGATTATGAACGGGTGGTGCTGGCCGCAGGGCCTTTGGGGATCATGCGTGCCTGTTTGGATGTGGTTTTGCCCTATCTGCATGAGCGCCAGCAATTTGGCCGTCCCATCGGCGAATTTCAACTGATGCAGGGGAAAATCGCCGATATGTACACAAGCTATGGGGCCTGCCGATCCTATGTTTATGCGGTGGCGCAATCCTGTGATCGCGGCGAAACCACCCGCAAGGATGCGGCCGGTTGCATTTTATACGCAGCGGAAAAAGCCACGCAAATGGCCCTTGAAGCCATTCAGGCGCTGGGCGGCAATGGCTATATCAATGAATATCCCACGGGCCGATTACTGCGCGATGCGAAGCTTTATGAGATCGGCGCGGGCACATCGGAAATCCGCCGGATGCTGATCGGCCGCGAGCTTTTTGGCGAAACCGCCTAATCCTTTAAGGGTTGGGACTTTTCAGGCCGCAGGATTTCAGCGCCTTTGGGTTTTGCGGCTGCTTTGATCGGGGCCATAGCTGGTGCTGAGATAATCAAGGATTTCCCCCCTCATCTCATCATCGAGGGGGGGCATGCCCTGTTCTTTTGTCATCCAGTCCAACAGATAATCCCAGCGATCGCGGCTCAGCCTTTGCTGGGTGACCAGCTTCATCGAATGGCAGGCCGAACACATATAAAATGTGGTTTCGCGTCCCTCGCCCGCCTGCATCATGGCCATTTCAGGTGGCATATCCGGATCGAAATCTTCATCTGCCTGTTGGGCATGAACCTCAGACCCCACCAGCAAAGCGAGCATAACAAACCAGCCGAATTTCATCATCATGCCACCGTTACCGCGATGCGATGATAGAAATTATTGAGATAGCCCTTGGGATTCCAGCCAATGGTAAAGGGCTGAGATATGCCGCGATCATCGGTCGCTTTCGCCCAGATTTCATAATAGCCCGGTTCCGGAAAGCTGATATGCCCGCGCCATTGCTGCCAGGCAAAGGGATTGGCGGGCTCATCCAATTCGGCCTCTTGCCATGTGGCGCCGAAATCATGGCTTATGTGCATCTGCGCCACTTTCCCCTCGCCCACCCAGGCATGGCCGCGCACATCCAGCGCCGGCTTGGAAAGAGCCATGCCATCCACCGGATGGGTGATCAGGGATTTCACCGGCATCGCTTCGATGATCTCGAAATCACTTTCCGCAACATCGGTTCCCGGGGCCACGGGAAAGCGCGGCACGCGATAGCTGGTGCCGGTCATCTTGGCGCCATCATGCACCTGATCGCGCAGCCAGATGCGGGTGAGCCATTTTTGCGAGCAGCTTCCCGGCCAGCCCGGCACCACCAGCCGCAAAGGCGCCCCATTCATGGGATGGATATCGCCGCCATTCATGCCAAAGGCGATCAGATTGTGCGGATCCATGGCTTTTTCGATAGGCACCCCGCGCGACAGGGGCATTTTGGATGGATCCCCCGATAAATGGCTATCCGCCCCTTCATGAGCGGTGTAGATCACATCATCCTTCACCCCTGCGGCTTTGAGCACATCGGCCAGCCGCACGCCGGTCCATTCCGCACAGGCCACGGCCCCCACCGTCCATTGATTGCCGCTGGCACCCGGTTCAAAAAAAGCCCGGCCATTGCCGCCACATTCAATCACCAATCGTTCGGTGACCGTTTCAAAATCGCGCTTTAAATCCGCGATGGATAAGGTCATCGGCCGATCCACAAGGCCATCGATGCGCAAACGCCAATCCGTGGCCGACATATCTTCGGGCGGAAGGCCATTATTGCGAATGAAATGCCGCGCAATGGGGGTGATAGGATCATCAAGGAGATGCGCCGGGGTTTCGGCATTGAAAGGCCGGTCATTCAAAATGATCAAGCCATCCTTCCCCGCAACAACACTGCCCTGCGCCAAGGCATGGGGGATAAGCCCGGCGGGAAAATGGCGATGAAAGGGCACCGCAGCGCCCAAGGCCGCCCCAAAAGCCGCAAGCCCCGCACCGCGCAAAAAACCGCGCCGATCCGCATGGGCCTTCCGCCCAAATAATCGGGCTTCGGCTTCCAGCGGATTATCCGCATAAAAGTCCGTGAGAGGAGTGGGTTTGGGGTCCGACATGCCTGCCTCTTGGTGATTAAATCCGATAAAATAGATGACCTGCTCATTATGCTTAGTTTTTCTATTGCGGTAAAGTCACCTTGCCTTCACCAGCGTGCGAGGCTTGGCTTGCGGCCATGCAATCCCCCTGTTTTTTAATCAGAACAAAACAGCCGTTTTTTGACCTCATTCGTTTTTGCAATTTTCTTGTCATTATTGCATTTTTGTGCAAAATCTTTAGCATAAAATACCATAAACGATTCTGATACAGGCAGGGTGACGGGGGTTTTGATCATGATAAATGGCAGAAATAAATGGATAATGGCCTCTGCCTTCGCATGGCAATGCTCTGTCATGATGGTGGTGATTTTTGCATTTTTCACCGCCTTGGGCACCTTTTTTCAGGGGGCCGAGGCCCATGGGCAAAGCCTGATCAGCAATTCCAAAAAGATAGAGCCCCAAATCTTAAACAAAAATGAGCCGCATCTGCTGCCGGTCAAAGATCGCCCGATCAAGGATGATGTCATCTATTTCATGCTGCCTGATCGCTTTTATAATGGCGATCCGGCCAATGATCGCGGTGGAATGGCCGGCAGCAAACTCGATCATGGCTTTGATCCCACCCACAAAGCCTTTTATCATGGCGGCGATCTGAAGGGGGTGATCGAAAAGCTTGATTATCTGGAGGGTTTGGGGATCACGGCCATCTGGATGGCGCCAATTTTTAAAAACAAGCCGGTCCAAGGCCCCAAGGGACAGGAATCGGCAGCCTATCATGGCTATTGGATCACCGATTTCACCCGTATCGATCCCCATTTCGGCAGCAATCAGGATTTGAAAGATCTGGTCCGCATGGCCCATGATCGGGGCATCAAGGTCATTTTCGATATCATCACCAATCACACAGCCGATGTGATCCAATATCAGGAATGCCAAGGGGAAAATATTTGCCCTTATCGCTCTTTGGCGGATTATCCCTATACCACCCGGGGGGATCGGGAGGGCCCGGCCATCAATCAGGGCTTTATGGGGGATGAACCACACTATCAAACAGATGAGAATTTTGCCCATCTCACCCGCCCCGATTGGGCCTATAGTCCCTTTGTCCCCAAGGCCGAAGCGGATATAAAGGTGCCGCAATGGCTCAATGATCCCATCTATTATCACAATCGCGGGGAGACCACTTTTAGGGGCGAAAATTCCCTTTATGGTGATTTTGCCGGGCTTGATGATCTGTTCACCGAACATCCCAGGGTTTTGGCTGGGATGATCGAAATTTATAAATTCTGGATCAAAGAATTTGGTATCGATGGCTTTCGGATCGATACGGTGCGCCATGTGAATATGGCGTTCTGGCAGCGTTTCGTGCCGGAAATCCGTGCTTATGCCGCAGCCCTTGGCAATCCCCATTTCTATGTTTTCGGCGAGGTTTATGATCCCGACCCCAAAGCCCTGAGCCAATATGTGCGGGATGGAAAATTCCCCGCTGTGCTGGATTTCGGTTTTCAATCCATTGCCCAAAAGGTGCTGATTGATGGGGCCCCCACGCAGATGCTGGCAGATTTTTTCGCCGCCGACCGGCTGTATCAAAGTGATTGGAGCGATGCCGGCCTTTTGCCCACTTTTCTGGGCAATCATGATATGGGCCGCTTTGGGCATTTTCTCCTCAAAAAATTTGGCGCCGATGCCGATGACGAGATGCTGCTCAAGCGTCTGCGCATGGCTCATGCCCTGATGTTTTTCGCGCGTGGGGTGCCGGTGATCTATTCTGGCGATGAACAGGGTTTCACCGGCGATGGCCATGATCAGGATGCCCGCGAAGATATGTTTAAAAGCAAAGTTGCGGTTTATAACGATAATCGCCTGATCGGCAGTGACGCCAGCACGGCCGAGGATAATTTTGACCCCACCCACCCCCTTTATCGCAGCCTTGGCAAATTCGCAGCCCTTTACCGCGCCCATCCTGCCTTGCGCCGGGGGGAGCAGATCAGCCATTTTGCGGCAGAAACTGCTGGGATTTACGCCTTTTCCCGGATCGATGTGCAAAGCGGCGCGGCACTCCTGATCGCCATCAATAGCGCTGAAACTCCACAAAACGCACGATTGAGCACCCTGAAAGCATCAGGAATTACTGCGGACGAGCCCGGCCTTTTGCTTGGGGATGGGCAAGCGGTGCGCGATGCTGTCAGCGGTGATCTGCAGCTTCACCTTCCCCCTTTATCTTTTGCTGTATGGGGCCTTTATGACAAAGAATGACATCATCAGATCACGCCATGAGTCTGCCCCGAACAGGCCGGATGAACGGAGGCATCCTGAAGAACCCTGGTGGCGCGGTGCGGTGATCTATCAGATCTATCCCCGCAGCTTTGCCGATGCCGATGGTGATGGCATCGGGGATCTGAAAGGCATATTGGATCATCTTGATTATATTGCCGCTTTGGGGGTGGATGCGATCTGGATTTCGCCCTTTTTCACCTCGCCAATGGTGGATTATGGCTATGATGTTGCCGATTTCTGCAATGTCGATCCCATTTTCGGCACACTCGATGATTTCGACGCGGTTTTGGAAAAAGCCCATACCCTGGGGCTGAAGCTGATTATCGATCAGGTCTATTCCCATAGTTCGGATCAGCATCCATGGTTTTTGGAAAGCCGCCGGGATCGCAGCAATCCCAAGGCCGATTGGTATGTGTGGGCCGATCCGAAAAAAGATGGCGGCCCGCCCAATAACTGGCAATCCCTGTTCAAAGGCGCGGCCTGGACATGGGATGGCCGCCGGAAACAATATTATCTGCATAATTTCTTAAGCGAACAGCCCGATCTCAATCTGCGCAATCAAGCAGTGCAGGATGCGATTTTGGATATTGCCCGTTTCTGGCTTGATCGCGGCGTGGATGGCTTTCGGCTGGATGCCGCCAATTTCTATATGCATGATGCCCAATTGCGCGATAATCCACCCAGCGGTCGCAGCGGCTTGCGGCCCTATGATTTTCAAGAGCATCTTTATAATCGCTCGCGGCCCGAAAACTTTGCTTTCATCGCGCGTTTGCGGGCGCTTATCGACAGTTATGAGGATCGCTTTACCGTTGCCGAAATCGGCGATCACAGCTCCCTTGAGGAATTGATTTCTTATGTTGAGGGTGCAGATCGTTTACACACGGCCTATAGCTTTGTTTTCATTGAAAATGATCGGCTAAGCGCACAGCTTGTAAATGAAGCGGTTTCGGCCTGGGATCAGGCAGATAACAGCGCCTGGCCAAGCTGGGCATTCAGCAATCATGATGCCCCAAGGGTGGCATCCCGCTGGGGCCGGGATCGCGGGGGTGAACATGATCCGCGTTTTGCCAAGACCCTGAACACGCTATTATGCAGCCTGCGCGGCACGGTGTTCATCTATCAGGGGCAGGAATTGGGGCTAAGCCAGGCCGATATTCCCTATGCCCGGCTCGCCGATCCCGAAGCCATTGCCAATTGGCCCGATACGCTGGGCCGCGATGGGGCCCGCACCCCCATGCCATGGCAGGCCCAGAGCTCTCATGCCGGGTTTTCAACCACCGAGCCCTGGCTGCCCATCGATCCTGATCATCTGGCTTTGGCTGCCGATGGCCAGCAGGCCGATCCCCGATCCTGCTATCGGCAGATGCAGGATTTTCTGGCCCTGCGCAAGAACCACCCGGCCCTGCGCCATGGCTCCCTCCATTTTTTTGAAAGCCCCGAACCCATCGTGGCTTTTGAACGCCGCCATGGCGATGATCGCCTGCTGTGCGCTTTCAATCTGGGCCCCGATCCTTTGGATTGGCATCCCCAAAGCACCGGCCCCCAAAGCACCGGCCAGTGGTCAAAGCTTGCTATCACGGGGCTGGATGGATCGATCAAGGCTGGCGGCCTGCATCTGCCCCCCTTTGGCGGCTGCATCCTGAGCCACGAAGAGGGCAGATAAAGCGCTGAACGATCAGGCGCCGCAGGATTCGCGAACAATCAATTCGGTTGGCAATTGTTCCGACCGCACCGCCTGACCATCGAGCAGGCGTAATAATTTGCTGATCAAAAGCCGCCCCGCCTTATCCACATCCTGAGAAATGGTGGTCAAGGTGGGGCTGGCATAGGCGGCCATGCGCACATCATCATAACCCACCACCGATATATCCGATGGCACATGAAGCCCGCTTTTCAACAGGCCCCGCACCACCCCGATGGCGATCAGATCACTGGCCGCGATCACCCCATCAAAGCGGATCCCGCTTTCGATCAGCGCCTCGATCGATTCCATTGCCGATTCCAGATAAAAATGCGCCGACCGCACCAAAGCCGGATCGAAAGGAAGATCAGCATCCGCCAAGGCCTGCTTATAGCCCTCAAAACGCAGGCGCAGTTCGGGGGCTTCAATATCACCAATGAAAGCGATGCGCCGCCGCCCCAGCCGGATCAGATGGCTGGTGGCCCGGTGCCCGCCTTTGAAATTATCGCTGCCCACGGTGCAATATTTCTGATTGGGCAGGCGCGCCCCCCATACCACAAAGGGCACACCGCGATCCGCAAGACTGTTGAGATCATCATGCACCGTGCTTTGGCCCAGAAAAATCAGCCCATCTGATCGCCCGGTGCTGAGCAGAGACAACATGCCATCCAGATCGCTTGGCATCACATGCGAAATCAGCAGATCGCAATCGCGCTCGATCGTCTGATCTGCAAGCCCGCCTAAAAGATCGAGCAGAAAGGGATCAGAAATCCGCCGGTCGCGCCCCTGTGGGGGTGGGATCACCGCTGATATGGTGCGCGATGTGGGGGCCACCGGCCCCAGCTTATCACGCAGGCGGCCGGAATAATGATGGGTTTGGGCAATCTGCCTGATCCGGCTTTTGGTGCGCTCGCTCACCAGATCGGAATTGTTCAGGGCCCGCGAAACCGTTGAAATGGAAACGCCCGCCAGTTCTGCCAGATCTTCCAGCCGATAAAGCGGGCGATCACCAAAAACGCCCCGCTCATGCATTCGTTTTTTATCCATGGAATTGAGGTTCCACCCGCCCTTATGATTATCAGGGGTGACCTTAGCAAGGCGCGGGCTTTTTGCAAATCGGCAATTCATTTTTGCAAAAGCCCGGCCGTGCCCCATTTCCACGCATGATCAGGCGGCCTGCGCTTCACCCGCTTTGTGGCGTCCTGTGGTCTGGCGAAACAGATAAAGGCACATAAGGATCGCCAGCATCGGCACCAACGACAGATAAAAGGCGGTCTGGCCATCAAAAGCCTCGAACACCCGCCCGGTGATAAGCGAACCCGTGGTGCCCCCAAGGGCGGAGAAAATCACGATCAGACCGGTCATCGAGGAATGCCGCGCCGTGGGCAAGGCCGATAGAATAACCGAATTGATGGCCGGATAAATCGGCGCCATGAAAAGCCCGATCAGCGGGAACAAAAAAGCCGCCATGGGGGCCTCGGCCCAGCCGCTCACGACCTGTCCTTCCAGCCCCCTTGTGAGGGGCAAGGTCAGCAAAACAAGACCAGCCATCGCCAGCACACACACATTAAGCACGGGATACCAACTCACTCGGCTTAAAACCGCCCCCGCGCTCAATCGCCCAATCGCCAAAGAAGCGGCAAAAATGCTGGTGGCCTGCACGCTCATGTCCGAAGGCAGATTTAAAACCTTGTTATTGAAATTGGGAAGCCATGTGCCGATGCCCTGCTCGATCAGCACATAAAGAAAAGCCGAAATGACAAAAACCAGCACCATCGGCAAGGCCAGCAATGCCATCATCTTGCGAAAATCCTGAACCATCGAGCTTTTGTCCCCATGGCTGCCGCTTTCATCCATTTTGGTGCTGAGCAACAACACGATATTGAACAGGCACAAGACCGCCAGAACCCAATAAACATCGAGCCAATCAGACCCGCCTGAGGATCCATCGCCGATGAAGAAGCCAAAAATCCAGTAGCCTGCAAGCACTCCCACCATGAACATGCCTTCAAGCACATTCATGAAACCGGCATGATCGCGGGGGTTTTTGGTGATCAATCCGATCGAGGAATAAACCGATACCTTGACGAGAGCAAAAGCCACCCCCACCGCCATGAACATCATCTTGGTCGCAAAAAAGCTATTGGCCAGCGGCATGGCCAAACAGGCGAGCGTGACCAGCATAAGCCCCGCAATCATCGAGCGGCGATAGCCAAAACGCGGCAGAAACGACGCCACGACAAAAGAAACGACCGCAATCGAAAGGTCCTTGAAACCCTCCAATATGCCCGCAGCACTTTCCGTGACCCCGAAGCTGTTGATCGATTGCATGATCACCGTGCCCACGGAATTGAGCAGGATGGCGAACACGATATAGGTCGTGATCAGCGATAGTCGGATCCTTATCGTTTCCACGCGCGATATCCTCCCATTATTGCAGCCCTTTTTTGGGCCGCGTCTTTTATCTTTCACCGAGATTGGCCCTTTATCCTGGCCTTGTCACCCGATCAGCCGATGTCGTTCCTGATGATCCTGCCCTCATGATCCTGATGGTCATCAATTTCATGTGTCAGCATCATATCCTATTGCATTATGAAATGCATTTCATTAAGTTTTTGTCTTATAGATAACCAAGAAAATGATGATCACGCAAAGGCACTCGCTCAGCCTCTTGCCGTGAAACAATCGGTCCGACCGGGGGAGGCGTTCAGCAAGATGTCCATCACAAAAAATCCATTCCTTAAAGGATCGCCCTACAAGCTCGATGCCTGGTCTCTCAGCGAACAGGGGAGCGAACAGGGGGTGGATCAGGCGAACCTGCCGCGCAGTCTGTCGCTTTTCTCGGTGGGCAATGGCCTGATCGGTGTGCGCGGCGGCTATGAAGATGCGCTGGATGAAGGGGATCTGGGCCGGGCTTTGGTTTATGTGAATGGCATTTATGAAACGGTTCCCATCCATTATCATGAAAAAGCCCATGGCTTTGCCGAAAGCAGCGATACCCGCCCGCCCGCGCCCAATGCAACGCCGATCCATCTTTATGCCGATGGGGAAAGGCTTCATGCCGGCAGCACCCGGCTTGTTTCATCCAGCCGCCGCCTTGATTTCAAAACCGGCGTTCTGGAAAGCCATCTGTGCTGGAAAACAGCGCGTGGTGCCATCATCACCGCCCGTTATGAACGCCTCGCCTGCCTGCAAAGGCCCGGCATTCTGGCCAGCAGAGTGACCATCAGCGTCAAGGGTGCACCGGCTGATCTGTCCATCCACTCCTTCATTGAAGCGGCTGAAGTAGAAGCCCCCGCGCGCGATCAGGAAAAGCCCCATGAAGGGGCCCATGATCCCCGCCTTGGCCCGGCATTCAAGCAATCCCCCTTTATCAGGCGTTCCGCGATCATCGAAGGTTTGGCAGAGGGTATGCTTTATCAATTGGCCAGAAGCGGGCAATATCTGGCTGTTGTCGCCGATCATGAAGCTTCAAACGGGCTTAACAGTTTTCCTTCCGAAGCGCGTGGGGGAACGGATCGGGGCGCGGAGCAGGCGTATAAAGCCAGCTTATCGGATGGCGAAAGCATCAGCCTGACCAAATTCATCTGCTATGAAGCCAGCCCGCCCACTCCGCAGCCCGCCGCGCTTCAGGATCATGCCCGAAAAGCGCTCGATGATCTGGCAGCCGCTAAGGCTTTGGGCTTTGCCGGGCTTTTGCTGGA
This sequence comes from Iodidimonas sp. MBR-22, assembly GCF_029946565.1. Classification (NCBI taxonomy): domain Bacteria; kingdom Pseudomonadati; phylum Pseudomonadota; class Alphaproteobacteria; order Iodidimonadales; family Iodidimonadaceae; genus Iodidimonas; species Iodidimonas sp. MBR-22. The sequence goes on along the minus strand of NZ_JARKVQ010000011.1, from coordinate 84,152 downwards.
ACAGGCCGATGATCTGGCCGATTTCTGGGTCCATGCCGATATTGCCATTGATGGGGCGCCCGAAGATGGCTTTGCCCTGCGCTTTAATATGTTTCAGCTTTTGCAGGCGGTGGGCCGGGGCGGCGATACATCCCTGTGCGCCAAAGGCCAGACCGGTGAGGGCTATGAAGGGCATTATTTCTGGGATGCCGAAATTTTCGGGCTGCCCATGCTGGCATCGGCACGGCCACGGCTTGCCCGCGATATGCTGCTTTATCGCTGCCGAACTTTGGAACAATCGCGCCAACATGCCCGCGAAATGGGCCATGCTCGCGGTGCCCTGATTGCCTGGCGCACCATCAGCGGGCGAGAATGTTCGGCTTATTTTCCCGCCGGTTCTGCGCAATATCATATCAATAGCGATGTGGCCTATGCCCTGAAACGCTATGTGGATATGACCGGCGATGAAGATTTCCTGATCGAACACGGGGCCCGGCTTTTATTTGAAACCGCCCTGATCTGGAACGACATCGGCTTTTTCAATCCACTGAAAAACAACGCTTTCTGTATCAATTGTGTCACCGGGCCGGATGAATATACAGCCCTTGTGAACAATAATTTCTATACCAATGCCATGGCCCGCAGGCATCTTGATCATGCCTATGAAATCGCCCGATGGATGGAGGCGAAAGCCCCCGATGCCTTTACCGCCCTTGCCCACGGGATCGGCCTCACCCAGGATGATATCGCCCTGTGGCGCAAAGCCGCTGATCAGATGTATCTGCCCTATAGCGAAAATTTAGGGATTCATGCGCAGGATGACAGCTTTCTCGACAAGAAACCCTGGGATATTGCGGGCACGCCAGCCGATAAATTCCCTTTGCTTTTGCATTATCATCCGCTGAGCCTTTATCGCCATCAGATCTGCAAACAGGCCGATACGGTGCTGGCCATGGCTTTATTGGGCGATCAATTCGATCCGGCCGATATGACCCGGGATCTTGATTATTACGAAGGCGTAACGGTCCATGATTCAACCTTGTCGGCCTGCATTTTCGGGATGCTTTCCAGCCAGTTGGGGCGGGCGGAAAAGGCTTTGGATTATTTCCACCATGCCGTTTATGTGGATCTGGGAGATCTGCACAAAAATACCGGGCATGGCCTGCATATGGCCTCATCCGGGGGAAGCTGGATGTGCATCATCGAAGGATTTGCGGGGATGCGGATCAAGGGAAATGATGCCCTGAGCTTTGCCCCCTGCCTGCCTGAAAAATGGACGGCTCTGCGCTTTAATCTGGGCTTTCAAAATCGCTTGATCGCCATCGAGATCACTCCCCAAAAAACGCAGTATCGCCTTTTGAAAGGGGCACCCATGCGCATTTATCATGGTGATCAGATAATGATACTGGATGAAACGCAGGATATCAGCACCCCCACCCGCCAGACAATCGCCGAAAACAGTGGTCAGAATAGAGGCACGAGAAGCGCATGATAAAGCGAATTTTCAAAGCCGTTCTCTTTGATCTTGATGGCGTGCTGGCCGATAGCGCCATGGAGCATTTCAAGGCCTGGAAAAAGCTTGCTGATGACTTGGGCATTGCCTTTGATATCGATATCAATGAACGAATGAAAGGGGTGAGCCGCATGGCATCCCTTGATATTTTGTTGGAAAAGGCATCGCGATCCTATTCTGATGCCGAAAAAAACCAGCTGGCCGATCGCAAGAATGGCTATTATCGCGCCATCATCGAACAGCTCAGCCCGGATGCTCTATTGCCCGGTGCCCGTGATGCCCTTCTCGCCTGTCGTGATCTGGGCTTGCAAACCGCATTGGCTTCGGCCAGCCGCAATGCCCCCACCCTGATCGAAAGGCTGCAGATCAGTGATCTGATCGATTATATTGCCGATGCCGGGGCGGCCAGGCATTCAAAACCCGCCCCCGATATTTTCCTTATGGCGGCCAGGGGCATTGGCTGTGATCCCCAAGCCTGCCTTGCTTTGGATGATGCGAAAGCCGGCGTGCAATCGGCCAAGGCGGCGGGCTGTTTTGTGATTGGTGTGGGGGATCGCGAGACCCTTGATGAAGCCGATGCCATCATCCCCAATATCGCCGCCTTCAGGCCAGCGGACTATTGCCGCTGATCAGCTCGAATCCCGGATGATCAGGCGGGTTTCCAGCATTGCCGAAGCGGGCCTGTGGCCTTCAATGGCCAGCATCAGCTTTTCAACCAATAAGGCGCCCGCCCGGTGCACATCCTGCCGGATGCTGCTTAAGGCCGGGTGGAAATGCTCGGCGGCCGGAATATCATTATAGCCCACCACAGACACATCTGCGGGCACCGCCAATCCGGCCTGACGCAAAGCGCTGATCACCGCCATTGCCGCCGTATCGCTACCCGCGAAAATGGCATCGGGGATCGGATCGGGGCTTTGCATCATCCGGGTGGCGGCTTCATGGCTCGTGGCATAAGAAAAATCGACCATCGACAGATCGGTGATCTGCAAACGTGCTTTGTCTTCGGGATGGCTTTCGCAATATTCTTCAAGGGCCGCCACAAGCCCCTGACGACGAGCCGAAATCTCAAAATGCTGGGGATCGCCGATGAACAGGAAACGGGATCGCCCGCGTTCAAGCAAATGGCGGCCGGCCAATAAACCACCGCGAAAATTATCGCTTCCCACCGCACAATAAGACAGCCCATCTTCCACAGCCCCCCACACCACAAAAGGCACAGGGCGGCCCGCAAGAGCGATCAATTCATCCCGACGCCCGCCTTCCCCCAAAAAGATGATACCATCCGCCCCGCCCGATAAGGTGAGGGATGCCAATTGCTCGATAGTGCTATGGCTGGGCGAGCATAAGAGCAAATCCTGATCCCGCTCACCCAAAGCTTCGGATACCCCCGCCAGCAGATTGAAGATGAACGGATCGGAAATGCGATTTTCACGATGGGAGCCAAAATCAAGCACGACCGCGATGGTATGGGCACGATTTTGCCGCAGTTTTCTGGCATTGCGATTGACCACATAGCCATATTTTGCAGCGACTTCGAGCACATGCTGGCGGGTTTGTTCGGTCACCAGCGGGCTGTTGCTCAAAGCCCGCGAAACCGTTGGCTTTGAAACCCTGGCAAGGCGCGCGATATCGTCCATCGTTTTCGCCCGCCTGCCGATCATTTTTGTGCCAGTCCCTTTCAACCCATCACCCCTTTGAACTCTTCCCCCTCAAAGGGGTCTGAAGCATTTTCCGATCGCAGTGGATCGGATCAAATACTCTCAATATCTGTTTGACCGCGATTTCTTTGCCGCGTCGTGATCCCACTCCGCTCGAAATCGCTCAAGCCTATCATAATCACGGCCATGGGCTTGTTATCATGTTTTGAGTTGTAAGCAAAAACGACGATTCCCCTTCCCTCGAAAAATTGACGCCCCCCTTCTGGCGAAAATTCATGAAACAGAATAGATGCTGATCTGCCACAGTCCATCTATTTTTTTGACATTCATGAAATGCATTTCAGAAAAACATTGAAATGCATTTCATTTAGACCTATTGAATCAAATACACGTAATGATCCGGGCTATCAAATCCCCGGAGACTATAGACGGCGGCACAAAGCCGACGCAAAACTGCCATATCTGCCCATTGGCCAAACCGGCCCTATGGTGATGTGGTGATGGATGGCTCTTTATGGGGAGGATGACATGACCTCAAAAACACACGGCTCACGGGCCGCGCGCATTTCTGCACGCGGTTTCCTGACAACAGTAGCGGGCTTTGCCCTGCTTTATGGTGCAAACGCTGCAACCGGGCAGGCTTTTGCGCAAACATCGACCACCGATAGCGAGCAGGCTGCCGATCAGCCCAGCCAGCGGGAACAAAGCAATACCCTCAGCCTTGAGGAAATCGTGGTCACCGGCCGCCCCGGCGGCGCGGGGATGCGCAAGCTGGATGCCAGCTTTGCCATCACCACCATGAATAATGATGCAATTAACAAATTCGCGCCCAAAAGCACCGCCGATCTTCTGAAAGCGGTTCCCGGTGTGTGGGCTGAAAGCTCTGGCGGTGAATCCGGTGCCAATATCTTCGTGCGCGGCTTTCCCGGCGCAGGTGACGCCGAATTCGTGACGATTCAGGTGGATGGCATGCCCATCTTCCCGCCCCCCACATTGTCTTTCCTTGAAAATTCCAGCTTGTTTCGGATCGATGAAACGGTTGAGCGCATGGAAGCTTTGCGCGGCGGCCCCAATCCTGTCTTCTCCAATGGCCAGCCAGGGGTAACGGTCAATTTCATCCAAAAACAAGGTGGCCCGGAAACCGAGGGCATCATAAAGCTGTCTGGCACCGATTTTGGTGAAAAGCGGGTCGATGTACAGATGAGCGGCCCCTTGGCTGATGATCTGTTCTACAGCTTTGGTGGCTTTTACCGCACATCGAACGGGATCAGAGATGCCGAATTCAATTCCGAACGCGGCGGACAGATCAGCGCCAATATCACCAAGCTATTCGATAATGGTCAGATCAATGTTTATACCCGCTTCCTTGATGATCGCGGGGCCTGGCTTTTGCCGATCCCCCTGTTGTCGGATGAAAATGGCAATATCGAAGATTTCCCCGGCTTTGATCGCGGCACCGGCAATCTGATCGGCAATGACAATCGCCTTGGTGTTATCGAAACCGGCCGAAATGGCGAAACCCGCCGTCTGGATCTGGCCGATGGCCGGGGCGCTGAATTGTTTATGATTGGTGGCAGCGCCGAATTTGAATTCGATGGCGGCTGGACTGTCCGCGAAAAATTCAATTATATGTCGGGCGATGCCAATACCATCGGCCTTGTGCCAGCCGATACCCCCCGCACCTTGGGCGATATTCTCGCTGGAATCGATACGAATGGCGTAGGCGGCACATTCTCCTTCACCGGTACTGGGGCCCAGATCACCGATCTGAGCCAGCAGGCGCTGACGGCGGGCATGTGGTCGGTGGAAAAGGATATCGAATCCTTTACCAATGATTTTTCGGTCGCCAAAGAGCTGTTTGAAGGCAATACCTTCACTGTTGGCCTTTATATTTCCGATTATTCATCAAACGATCTTTGGTTTCTGGGTAATAATCAGCTTCTGGCTGCCGAAGAAAATGCCCGGCGCATCGATCTCAGCCTCAATGATGGCACCCAGGTGACCCGCAATGGCTTTATCGGCGCGCCGTTCTTTGATGTGAATGCCGCCTATAATGGCCGCAATATTGCCGCCTATTTTGCTGATGAATGGCAGATCACCCCCGATCTACGCATCGATGCCGGCTTCCGCATCGAAAACCAGAATATTGATGCCACCCTTGAGAATGTGGATTTCGGCGTCGATCTTGATGATGACCCCACCACCCTTTTCAACAATAATGCCGCTGTTTTGAATGGCTCCTTCCGCACCATCAATTTTGATGAAACGGAAACATCCTGGACCATCGGCGCGAACTATAATCTAAACCAGGATATGGCGATTTTCGCTCGGGTCAATAATGGCCAGAAATTCCCGCAATTCGATAATCTGCGGGATGGGGCGGATGGCATTCAATCCATCGATCAATATGAAGTGGGGCTGAAGGCCTCGACGGATATGGTCAGTGTGTTTGCAACCCTATTCTATAATGATTTCAAAGGTTTGCCAGAACAACGCTTTATCGATGGCGAAAATGTGGTGATCATTTCCGGCTCGAATGCCATCGGTGTGGAAGGCGAATTCGTGGTGCGGCCCTTTGAAGGCTTGTCGCTCGCCCTCACCGGCACATGGCAGGATGCCGATTTTGATGGGAATAGCGTCAATGCCGGCAATCGCGTTCAGCGTCAGCCGAAATTGCAATTGCGCTTCACCCCCAGCTACGACATCGCCCTGCCCTGGGGCTTTGCCACCCTTTATGGCACCTTCACCCATGTGGGGGATCGCTTCTCGGATTCTGAAAATCAGCAGGTTCTGGAAGATTATCAAAAGCTCGATGCCGGGATCGTCATGGATGTGGATAACTGGACCTTCCAGGTCACCGCAGACAATCTCACCGACAGCCATGGCTTGACCGAAGGCAATCCCCGTGTTCTGGGGGCCCAAACCGGCACGGCGATCTTTGCCCGGCCGATTTTGGGGCGGTCCTTCCGCTTCAGCCTGAGCTATAATTTCTAAGAACCACAAACCACTGGGCCCGGAGACACCCTCTCCGGGCCTTTTTTTTACCCATACGCATCATCTAATGGAAAGATCCGATCATGCAGCACAGAGCGTGACGCCCCCGCATCCGTTTGATCCTCACCATGATAGCAGCCTTTGGCCTTGCTGCCTGTGGGCCGGAGGCTTCCCCGGAACAAGCCCCAGAACAAGCCCAAGCGCTTGACAATGATGTGCTTGCCTTTCAACTTCGCGAAGGGCGCATTTTAAACAGCTTTTATCGGCACGGGCCGGTTGCCGCCCATATGCTGGCCACATCGGGCCTCAAGCCGCGCATCATCACCGCCTATCCGGCTGGCAATAGTGATGTGTCCCTATGGTTCAAAGCTTTGTCTTCACCAATAATCTGGCACCAAAGCCCTGAGCTTATCCCAGAAAGCCGCCATCAGGATGGCACCGCGCTTCATGGCGCATTTTAACCTATATTGGACGCGATAGCCTTTTGAGCCTGCAACTGCTGTCGCCTGTTCTGGGCTGACGAAGAGAAGCGGTCGATCTGCACAGGCAAACCACACAGGACCTGCAGCAAAATATTTGGCGGTAAAATGAATTTTGAGTGCATTTCCATGCAGGCTGGCTGGGGCGGCAGGATTCGAACCTGCGCATGACGGGATCAAAACCCGTTGCCTTACCACTTGGCTACGCCCCATCACTGAAGAGCAAGATCATCAGCGCGTTTGGATGGACCTTAAAGCATAGGCAAAGCCGCCTGTAAAGCGCTTCAAAGTCCGTTTGGAAAGATTATCGGGTGATCCCCAAAACACCCAAACGACGGGTGAGTGAGATATAAACCAACAGATAGCTGAAACCGCTGAGAACGATCAGGGCCAGCGTATAAGAAGGCCACAGAAAAGCGGCCATTCCGGGCAAAATCACGTGCGCAAGATAGACAAAAAGGCCATAGCGCCACGACATGCTATCATTGATCACATGATGGAAATGATTGCGATCCGGTGAAAAAGGCGCCCGCCCACGGCTGACCCGGCTGAAAATCAGCCGAATACAATCAAGAACCGGGATCAGGAACCATAGAACGATCATATCCGCAGGCAGGGCCATGGCGCTGTGATTAAACACATAGATCGATAGCATCCCCAGAATGATCGCCAGAGAATAGCTGCCCGCATCGCCCAAAAACAGCTTGCCCCGGATATTGAAAAACCCGGTCACAGTCAGGGAAATCAGCAGGCTGATCAAAATCGGCCGCAATTCATCAGGGGCCGGAAGCATAAGAAAGGCCGACCAAACAATGCTCATCCCGATGACCAGACCATTTTTGCCATCCGCCATATTCACGGCATTTTGCAGGCCCAGCAAACAAACGAGGGCAAACCCGGCGGCCACTGTGCCCGGCAAAAGAAAGGCCGCATCGGAAAAGGAAAAATGCAAAACGGTCAAACGCAGATCGGGGATCATCGCCACCGCAAACGCCAGGATGAACGCAGAAACAATCAACCGCCAAACAGGCCGCATATGGCTGCGATCATCAAAAAATCCCACCAGAAAAATGCCGAAGGTGGCAAAGCTAACGATCCAAGGAAACCCATTGAGCCCGGGCTGAAAGATAAAGGTGCTGGAAATAAAGGGAAAAATAATCGCAACACCCCCGATCAAAGGTGTTGGGCGGCTATGGCGTTTGCGGCCATTCACCCCATCGGGCATATCCATGATGCCAAGGGCATGAGCCAATGGCTTTGCAACAAGGCAGGCAACCAGCGCCATGGCAAAGGAAATCAGCCCTGCAGCAAATAACAGATCCCCGTTCACATTCTCTCTCCACCCGCTTGCGACACGTCTTCTTATAGAAAGCCGGTTAACCGGTTCTGAATAACTAAAACCCAATTATGTAAATTTCGCGGCACATGAATAAAAGACATTCAAAACATCGATGGTGCAAAGCAGATTATGCATCCCTGGATGGGTCCGTCATCCTGACTTAGCGGTTGGTTTGTCAAGATATCGCCCAAAAGTCAAATAGTTAATTAACAATCTGCGGCCAATCGGAATAAATCCGCTGGCGGTTAATCCCGGCGACATAATCATATAATCGGCTGTTGAGCCGCAATCTTTGTGCACTATCCCGGGCCAAATCTGTCAATTCCGTGCTCACAGAGCGACGCGGGCCACCAAATGGCCATAATCCACCAAGGGGAATGGTGATATAAACGCCCTTATCAGGAGATGTGCCGCCAAATTCGCGATCCGATCCATCCGAAAGGGCGAGATAGCCGCCGATCCGCACGCCATTAGCAAAACGCCGTGAAAGATCGACGCTGCCGCCCCAATCCCCCGCCAGAAAGCGCCCGGCCCGCACCACCGCCAGCACGCCGGATGCCCATTCCCGATAAAGGCTGATCTCACCGCTTAGGCTATCGCGGCCTTCCAGCCCAAAAAGCTGATCTTCATCCCGGCGTTTCAGCCAATTCAATTCCCCCCCCACTGACCAGCCATCATCGGGATTGCGATAGAGCAATTCGGTGGAAAGGCCTGCATAGATCTGCTCAAAAATGCCCGCAGAAACACGGCCATAAAGATGCGGTGCAAAGCCACCACGCCAATCGGCCTGCAAATAAGGGATCGATGTGCGGCCATTTTCGATGAAGCGCTTTACATCGCTGCGCACCACGGGCAGATCGCTGCTTGATGAAGCCGGGCTGATCTGATCCAGATTGCCCGCAATAAACCGCCGCACCGCCCCGGATAATTGCAGCCCCGGCGCAAGATCGAGGGAGCCCAGCAGATCGATAGAAAGATCAGCAAGCCAGGTACCGCTTTCCTGATCGCCGATATGCTGGATGAGAACCGGAGCCACCCCCCATTCCAGAAAGGGGCTGGCCTTGTCATTCTCCACCCTCATGATTTTGTCCGGTAGGGGCGCAGGCTCCATCTCGATGGCCGAAGTGAGCCAGATTTCCTCAGCCGAGCCGCGCCCCGCCACAGCCCGCACCACATCCCGGCGCAAAAGCTGCACATCGATGGCATCATGCCCGCCCACGCCTCGGCGGATCGAGATGGCTTCCAATTGCTCCGTGCCATGCCGCGCCAGATCGCGGGCAATCCGCCCGATCCGTTGGATTTCAAAATCCGATGGGCCGCCATCAATCCAGATGGTCATGCGGCCATCCAGCCATTCCAAGGATCGTGGCCTGATCCCCGCCTGGGCCATTCTGGCAAAAAAATCGGCGGCAAAGGCTTCAAGGGCGGTTTGATTATCATAGCCCGATGCCATAACAAGGCTTTCCGCCACATCAAGCCTTTGCGACAAAAGCGCCCCATCGATCCGGCTGCCATCAGCGGCATCGATCTGCACTGTGGCCCGGGTGCGGCCCTCGATGCGGAGCGATGAAACCGGGGCATCGGCTGTTGCCATCATGATTGCACGGGCGCTGGCCATGGCTTTTTGGGCCGCAAAATCGCGTTCAGCAAAGCCATCCGCAAAAGATCGCACTTTGATCAGATAAAGATCATCGGGCAAGGCGAGCAAAAGCGGATCGGGCGGAGCGCTGGCAAAGGCCATATCCCCATTGACCGCCCCCCCAAAATCATAAAGGGCAACCCCATCCGCCAGCCGGATCGTGGCGGCATATCCTTCATCAGCACCATAAAGCCCATCCACAAGCGCCAGCACCGCCCCGGCAGCACGGCCATGATCCTCATCGCGTTGATAAAGACGGGCGTCACTTGGCTTTTCCGGACCGAAGCTCAGCCAAAGCTGATCGATCACCAACGGGATGGCCTCAAAGATCGCGCGCGCCAAAGCCTGTTCATCCATAGGGCCAAGCCCCGCCATGGGAGAGGTGATCGCCACATAAACAGCATTGGCATCCGCAGAAATCCGCGCCGTATCATAACCTGCCCGGCGCAAAAAGGCGGAAAGCTCAAGCACCAGATCATTGGTCCTCCGATGGGTGGACCCAGCGGGCTTTGGTGCACCTGCTGCCTCATCCCCCGATGGTTCTGGTAAAGGTGCGCCTGCCGCCGGATGGGCCCCTTGGCGCCCATCACGCGGATAAAAACGCGGCAGATCAAACAGATCGAAACGCACCGCCATTCGGGCTGAAAGGGTATTCCCCCGCTCAAAGCCAAGGGCCATATCAAGCCAATGAACCGGTCTGTAATTCACCCCCATATTGATGGGAAAATCTTCGTCAAAGCGATTGCCAAGGGGCGCGCGTTCTGGGTCAGCCCCGCTATAATCAAACTTCACCGAAAAACCATCAATAGGCGTGTGCCATTCCACACCACCAAAAAAAGCCAGATCATTGCCGGAAAAATAATTGCCGAAATTAAACGAGCCGCGCACATCGCCAGAACTGCGGCGGCGAAAGCCATCATCAAGAGAATCAAGGGGATTGCCGATATGCCCCCGGCTACCGAAATAGCCCCACCCAAGGCCAAAGGTAATATCCACAGAGCCAAAACGCTTGCTGGCTACCAGATATTCCCCGCCAAAATCCGCATCGCCAAACAGATCCTGCCCCCCCAGCGCCACAGCCGGCAAGAAATCCCCTTCCTGAAGCAGGCGAATTTTCAGATCAAATCCGCGCTGACGCCGGGTGCCGCCCCCTTTCAACGAAAACAGATCTTCCAGAAAGGATATCTGGCCCAAAGGCAAAACCGTGCCATCCTGGGCAACATTGGTGATATCCGTGACCCTAAAATTCGCTTCCAGCCAGGGCAAGGGCTGCGCCCGGATCGTAAAGCCGCGATAAGGCTCGACAAAAAAACCGCCCAATTCAACGGTTCCCGCCTTTGAAAAGCGCGCCGAAGGGCTTTGGAGCAAGCCGGTGGTGCCAAAAGCCGTGGTGGACGGTTGGGGCTCGTCAAACCCGGCCAGGCTTTGCCCATGGCTTTCGCCAACAGCCATGAAAAGCCCGAACAGGCCCACCGCCCCCATAGCCTTCAGGCTGAAGACCATCCCGCATCCCCACACATCAGCGCGAGATCACGGCAATAGACGCCGCAGACACCGCCAGATTGCTTATGACATCGGAAATTTCCCGCACGATATTGAGGGTTCGGAGGGGATTGACATCTTTTGGCACAACAATGGTGCTGCCCGGGGGCACCATCGATGCATTGCGCGACCAACGCGAGAGTGAAACCGGCTGCGCAACCCCATTGGGGAAAACGACAAACACCCGGTTTTTATCAGCGGTTTCCTGAAATCCCCCGGCTTCATCCAGATAATCCTCGATGGATTTGCCGCTTCTGAATTGCAGGGCACCGGGATTAAGCAAATCCCCTGCCGTCAGTACAAAATTGGGCCTTTTCGGGATGAAGATGGCATCGCCCGTTTCCAGAACCAGATCGCGTTCGGGATTTTGGCGCAAAATCTGGGGATCGGCTTCCACCACAACCCGGCCGGCTGCCTCAACCGTTGCAAAGGAACTGACCAGAGAATTGGCCGCCGTCAGGGCATCGCCGGAAATATTTTCCCGTAGCATGGCCAGTGCCAAAGCATTATTCAGTTCGCGCGCAGTGCGGCGGAAGCCTTCCTGCTGTTCCTGCTTCACCCGCATCCGGGTAAAAACCGCGCCAAAGGGATAGGCCTGATCGGTCAGCCCGCCCGCCCGCATCATGACCTGAAGCAGGGTTTCTCCGCGCTTGATGGTATAAACACCGGGCCTTTTAAATTCCCCCGACAGCAAAACCGTACCGGCTTCCATGGTCGCCTGCTGCGATGCAAAGCGGATGGTGCTGCCCGGGGTCACATCGATACTGGCCAAAGAGGCGCTGCGCAAATCAACATAGCGCCTTTCGGTGGCCCCCAGTGCCGCCAGTTCACGATTACGAATGCTGGAAATTTCGATCTGTTCGGGATCGGCAGACAGACTCAGCCCACCACTGGCCGCCACCAGATCACGCAAAGAGGCCGATCCGGCAATGGGATAAAGCCCGGGCTGGCGCACGGCCCCCATCATCACCACCGAATATTCAATGGCCAATGGCAGGATTTCCGGGCGCTCATCGAAAAATTCATTGCATTGCGCCGCCTGCGCGGCCAAACGCGCCAATTCGCTGGCCGAAACGATTTCATCCGAAGAAAAATCAGACGCCCGCTGCACGGCTGAATTATCCCGATTTCTGCTGCCATTCTGGCCAACCGCGCCCAATTGGGCCTGTTGGCCTTGTTGAAGCTGCTGTTGCTGCTGTTGTTGCTGCTGCTGTTCCTGTAACTGCCGATCTTCCTCGACAATGAATACCGAACGCGCCGCCGCCGCCAAGCGTTCACTATCTGCCTGACGCGCCCGCCGAGCCAAAGACACCACCGCATCACATTGATCCGGCGTCACCGATTGCGGGGCGAGAACGGCACTGCGCACGGCTTCAGATGAAAGATAATCCAGTTCGCGTGGCCCCAAAACCAGCAGGCTATCCTGATCACGCAAAACCACATCTTCGGTGCCCGCCAAAATCGGCCCCAGATCAACCGGCTTATAGGCCAGTTGCTGCGACAGATCATCAATGGTCTCGACAATGGCAAAAAGCGAATAGGGGGCCATTTTCAGGGCATCGCCCCCTTTCAGCAGAGCACTGATAGTGGGGGCCGCGCTCAATGGCTTGAAACCGGGCTGGCGCACATGGCCCAAAAGCTGCACCCGTCCCAGATGCACCTGACGCTGGGGATAAACCTGATAGAGATCGCCCGAAGCCACATGATCCGTGGCGCTGGTGCTGGCAAAATTCTGATAGCCATCATTGCCGATGCGATTGCGATCAATGCTATAGCCCCGTGGCCGCAAAGACCCCCCGGCCAATTGCAGCACCTCGGCCACAGCGATCCCTTGATCCGCTGCTTTGCTTTGGTCGGTCGGCAATTCATAAATGGCCGGGCGCACCACATCCCCCGCCACTGCCACGGTGGGGCCGATCAGGGGCACCAGCAGGCGATCCCCATCGCGGATCTGAAGAGAAATATCCCCCGTGCCGAAAAAAACATCGTAAAGATCAATCTCAAGGCGCTGGCCATCGCGAAAAATCGTCAAACGACGCAAGGAGCCGGATTTCTTGATCCCCCCCGCCAAAGCCACCACCTGCAACAGATCGGATTGGCTGGTGGCCTGATATTGTCCGGGATAGTCCACTTCTCCCATGACCGTAACACTGACCTGACGCAAAGCCCCGATGGAAACATAAGCTTCCGTGCCCAAAAGCGATTGCGCCACGCGCTGGCGCACATCCCGGGCAAAATCGCCAAAACTGCGGCCCGCAGCCGGAATCGGTGCCAAATCCGGCAAGATGATCCGGCCTTCACGATCAACCCCGGTGACGATGGTGCCACCACTTTGCCCCACCATGGTGACGACGATTTCATCGCCAACGCCCAGAATATAACCATCGGATAAGCGCCCGGTGACCGGCATATCCGATGCCGCCAGGCTATCGCGAAACAGATCATAACCAAATTGCCGCAACAAGGGCGGCGCTTTGTCCCGCTCTTTGGCGGCACGCATCTCTTCGAGCTGCTCCAATTCCAGTTCGGTCATCGGGCGAAGGGATGCCTGCGTTTGCAATTGCGCCTGCTCCAGCCGTTTGCGGCGCTGATTTCTGGCCCGGGCTTCTTCGCTTTCAATTTCGCCGGGTAAATCCCGACCCAAGCGCCGGTTATAATCCATCTCAAGGGGAGAGAGCGGCTCTTCAACAGGAAAAAGCTGCTCGCCTTTGGGCCCAATCTTATCATTCGTCTGGTTGCCCTTAGGCTGCCGCGAAAGATCAAGGGCCGACGGGGTTTCCACAGGCCGATTGCTCAAAGATTGGCCTTGGTTAAGCGCCCGGCGCAGGCTATCGGCATCGGGCAATTGCGCTTGCGCCCCACCGATCAGGATCAAAACGCCCAAAATCCCAACAACCAGACGATGGATGAAAGGATTTGCCCCCATGAGGGCAGGCGTAAAAGCATATCGCCGCGCATCCATTTTCACGATCCCACATCCCCGCAGTATCCGATGGAGTTCATCTGCCATCACCCGCAAAAAGCTCTCTGCACAATCTAGATATGCGTCTCACTGTCAAGCCCGTATCGGATTAAAAAGCCCAAAACACCCTTCGCCTAGGCATGATCGCCCTGATCATCGCATAAACCGCCCGCCCAAGACCACCATTGCGGTGCTTTGGCCTGCAAAATTTCACGCGCCGAAAGCGCCTGCGCCACATCATCAAACAGAGCAAAGCAGGTGGCCCCCGATCCGCTCATCCGGGCCAGACGCGCTCCGGGCAAAGCGGCAAGGGCGGCGATCAGATCGCCAATGGCCGGGGCGATCCCACAGGCCGCAGCATAAAGATCATTGCGGCTTTCCCGCGCCAGCCAATCCAGATCCTGCCATTTGATCTCGGCAGGCAAGGCGGGGGAAAAAGCCCCAGCCGCCTGCTTATAGGCCAAAAACACATCCGGCGTGGGCACCGGGCAACGGGGATTGGCCAAAATCACCCCCCAGGGCGGCGCCGCACCCGCCGGGCTGATCTGTTCGCCAATGCCCGCCACCCAAACGGGCCGGTTTTGCAGGCAAGGCGGCACATCGGCCCCCAATGCTTGGGCCAAGGCCTGTAATTCATCCGCCGCGATGGTGTGTTGCCACAGTTTCAGGCAGGCCAAAAGGGCCGCTGCCGCATCGGCCGAGCCCCCCCCCACCCCGGCGGCCACCGGGATGTTTTTGATCAGCCGCACATCATAAGAGCCGGTGATCCCCAAATGACCCTGCAAGCGCCGAATGGCGCGGATCACCAGATTGTTCTGATCGGCTTCGCCTGCCAAAGCCTCGGCCATAGGGCCATCGATGCGCAAGCGAATGTGGTTTTCCCCCGCTTCCCGGCCAAGGGGGCTGATCTCAAGACGATCATAAAGGGCGGGAAACACAAACAGGCTATCAAGCAGATGATAGCCATCATCCCGACGCCCGGTGATATGGAGGAACAGATTGATTTTTGCGGGCGCAAAAGCGGTCACATCGCTTATCTTGTCGATCATCCGATATCACTTCCCATCAGGGCCGGGGTTGATCGGAGGCTTTAGGGGCAACAGAAGATGACGTCATGGCAACGGTTCCAGCATTGTCCGTTTGTGCAGCGGCAGCCTTGTCCGCCTCATGCTCTTTTTGCGCAAGCTCAAGGCCGATCTGCAATTTCTTCTCGATCAAGGCCCGCTGATCGGCTTCGGGATCAGAGGCCAAAGCATGGTTCCATTGAAAGCGGGCTTCGGTGCGGCGGCCCACCTTCCAATAAGCATCCCCCAGATGATCGTTCAATGTGGGATCGGATGGTTCCAAAATCACGGCCCGTTCCAGATGGCGCACCGCCTGTTTATAATCGCCCCGCAGATAATAGGCCCAGCCCAAACTATCGATGATAAAGCCATCATTAGGGCGCTGCGCCACCGCCTTTTCGATCATCTCGGTGCCTTGTTCCAGATTCATGCCCCGATCAATCCAGCTATAGCCCAGATAATTGAGCACCTGCGCCTGATCAGGATTAAGCTCCAGCGCTTTCAGAAAATCCGCTTCCGCCTTTTCAAATTGATCTGTGCGTTCATAACCGATCCCACGGGTGAAATATAAAAACCACGGGGCCACATCGGGATCATTGGTATTGAGATGAATGGCTTTGGTATAGGCGGCCACCGCAGGCTCGAATTTTTCATTGCTGCGATAAATATCCCCCAAAGTTGCCCAGGCCTGCGCACTTTCAGGGCGCATCGCCAGATAAGTCTGCAACAGATCAACAGCCTTCTCAAGATCACCCGCTTGATGGTGAATCCAGGCGGCCTGAAGCTGAGCATTTTCATAAACGCTCGCCTTTTTATCGATTTTCTTCAGTTCTTTGAGGGCCAAATCCGTCAGTTCGGCCTCGACCAGCATATTGGCCAGCCGCAGATGGGCATCATCCATATCCGGCGAAAGAAAGCTTGCCAAACGCGCATAAACAATGGCCGGACGATGGGCGTCATCGCGATCAAGCTCCCCCGCCGCACGGAACATCACAAGGCTGACAGCGCCTGCGGGGGTGGCGGTCAAACGATCAGGGATTTTACCCGCGAGCAATTGATCGCGCGCCTTCAGCAGAAAAGCATTATCGCTAAAGGCCTTCAAAAATTCATCGATCAGCGAAAGGGCCTTGTCGCCTTCTCCCCGTCCTTGCAAAAAAGCGGCATAGGAAACAACCGGCTGCAAAGAGGCCATCTGCGTGCCTTCAAGGGCGGCCAGATAAGCGGCCCGCGCCGCATCATCCTGCTTTAAATAATCGAGCAGATAGGCCCGATGGGCCGCGGCAAAAGGCTTCAAAGCGGCCATCTGATCAAGGGGACGCAATGCGATGAGCGCGGCATCGCGCTGGCCTTGGGCTGCATGAATCCAGGCCGCCGCAATAGGGGCCACCAGCATTTCAAAGCCCCCTGTGCGCAAGCTGTCGATATAGCCCTGCGCTTGTTTATAGCGCCCGTTTTTGAGGGAATCGAGGGCCAGAAACAGCGTGGCTAGGCTGTTATCGGAACCGCGCGCATAAAGCCTGCGGGCCACCAGGGCTGCCTGATCAAAGCGCCCATCGGTGAGCAGCGTGATAAAGGCCCGGCTCAAGATCATGCTGTTGCCGGGGTCCTGATCAGCGGCTTTCAGCAAATAGTCAGCGGCCCGGGGATCCCCCGTTTGATGCGCAAAACGGCCCGCGACATAGCTGCCAAAATCCACCTCACCCAGCGGAGCACTGGCAAAGCTGAAGCCCTCCTGTTCCTGCGCGACAGAACAGCCCGAGAGCAGGGCGGTGGCCAGAATCAATCCTTTGGTGCGCATAAACGACATTCATATCTCTCCGATCAGGATCATCAGTCCACAGCACAATCCATGGCAATGGTGCATCTTCTTGTGCCCGATTGGCGCATTCTGCCCTGCCACCATCATGGCAAGCCTACATATTGGGATAATTTGGCCCGCCGCTACCCTCTGGCACCACCCAATTGATATTTTGTGTGGGGTCCTTGATATCGCAGCTTTTGCAATGAACGCAATTTTGCGCATTGATCTGCAGGCGCGCCTGCCCCTCTTCGCGGCCTATGATTTCATAAACCCCTGCCGGACAATATCTTTGTTCCGGTGCTTCATAAAGCGGCAGATTGATCTTGATGGGCACATCAGGATCTTTCAACTGCAAATGCACGGGCTGATCTTCTTCGTGATTGGTATTCGACAAAAAGACCGAAGACAAGCGATCAAAGCTGATCACCCCATCGGGTTTGGGATAATGGATCTTTTGATGATCAGCCGCTTTTTCCGTGGCGCTGTGATCGGCCTGCTGCTTGAAGGTCCAGGGGACGAGAAACCCAAGGCCGATACTGTTGAGCCATAAATCAAGGCCGGAATAAAGCGTTCCCAAAGTCACCCCGAATTTATGCAGGGCCGGACGGGCATTGCGCACCTGATGCAGATCCGTCCAGATCCATGATTGCTTCAGGGCTTCGGGATAGGCATTCAGGATCGTGTTTGCTGGTGCCCCATCAGCCGCCACACCATCAGCCAAAGAGTCATCAAAAAGGGCGGCATAGGCGGCATCGGCCGCCAGCATCCCGCTTTTCATGGCGCTGTGCGATCCCTTGATCCGCGGCACATTGACAAAGCCCGCCGAACAGCCGATCAGCGCCCCACCGGGAAAGACAAGACGGGGGATGGATTGCAGCCCCCCTTCATTGATCGCCCGGGCGCCATAGGAAATGCGCCGTCCCCCTTCCAGCAGGGGGCGGATGGCGGGATGCTGTTTCCAGCGCTGCATTTCCTCGAAAGGATAAAGCCACGGATTTTTATAATCGAGGGCAACCACAAAGCCGATGGCCAGTTGATGATCGTCCTGATGATAGATGAACCCACCGCCGGCCACATCGCTGAGCGGCCAGCCCTGCGTGTGGATCACCTTGCCCGGCTCATGCTTATCCGGCTCGATTTCCCATAATTCCTTGATCCCGATGGCATAGGTCTGGGGCTCGCAATCCTTGCGCAGATCGTATTTTTCAAACAATCCCTTGGTCAGCGATCCGCGCACGCCTTCGGCAAAAAAGGTATAGCGGGCATGCAGTTCCATGCCGGGCTGATAGCTTTCCTTGTGGCTGCCATCCCGGGCCACACCCATATCACCTGTGGCCACCCCGCGCACGGCGCCCTTATCATCATAAAGAACTTCGGCGACCGCAAAACCGGGATAGATTTCAACGCCCAAAGCTTCGGCCCGTTCGGCCAGCCAGCGGCACAGATTGCCCAGGCTGCCCGTGTAGCAGCCTTTATTGTTCATCAAGGGCGGCAAAAGCGCATGGGGAATGGATAGCTTGCCGGATTCGCGCAAAATCCAGTGATGATTAGAGCTCACCTCCAGACGCAAAGGGCAATCGCTCTCCCGCCAATCGGGGATCAATTCATCAAGAGCAATAGGATCGACAACGGCCCCCGACAGGATATGGGCGCCCACTTCCGAGCCTTTTTCCAGAACGCACACGCTCAGCTCGCGCCCGTCTTTTTCCGCCTGTTGTCGCAATCTGATGGCCGCCGCAAGCCCGGCCGGGCCCGCACCCACGATCACGATATCAAATTCCATGGCGTCGCGTTCCATATCCTCGTCCTTTTCTCCGTCAGCCATAAGATCCACAAGGCCCGCAATTTATTTCAGAACCAGCACAGATGCTTTTATAGCTTATGCCCGCATCCATAACAGCCGGTCAAATAGGATAGGTTCGTTTCTATCATGATCGCCCCTTTCGTGATCGAATTTTATTGAGAAAAATGCCATAAACGCCATCATGTCAAAAATACCTTCATGATCATTTGAAAGACTGCCCCCACAAAATGCCGCCCCCGCAACTGACATCCGATCTTCAAAGCATGGCAAGCCGCGCTGAACTCAACGCTTTGCTATCATGGTATCTTGAGGCGGGTATCGATGACATCAGCGCAGATCAGCCCATTGATCGCTTTGCTGCCAGCCTTGAAAGCCGCCCGGTCAACGCCCGCAACGGCGAAATTGCGCGGCAAACGCGGCCCCCTGAAGATGCGCGCCCCGCGCCTAAACCATCCGGGGCAGCAAAGCCCACAGCACACCCCCCCGCCCTTTTGATCGATGAGGCCCAAAGCGCGGCTTTGGCGGCAGCCAATTTAGGCGCGCTTGAAACCGCCCTGGCCACTTATGAAGGCTGCGCCCTGAAGCGCACGGCGATGTCTTTGGTTTTTGCCGATGGCCCCCAAAAAGCCCGGCTGATGGTGATCGGCGATGCCCCCGGGGCCGAGGATGATCGATCCGGCATTCCCTATTCCGGCCCGGGCGGGCTGTTGCTTGATCAGATGCTGGCCGCCATTGGCCTATCGCGCCAAACCGATGTGCATCTGGCCATGCTGGTGCCATGGCGTCCGCCGGGCAATCGCCCCCCCAATGAAAAGGAAATCGCCCATTGCCTGCCTTTTTTGCGGCGTCATATCGCCCTTGTGGAACCGCAGATCGTGCTTTGTCTTGGCGGGGTTGCAGCATCGGCCCTTTCGCAAAATCATCACACGATCACAAAGCTGCGCGGACGCTGGCAAAAGCTTACACATGCGCTTTTCTCGCCTGAACATAGCCAAAATGATATCGCCATGCTCACAAGCTGGCCCCCCGATATGCTTTTGAAACAACCGAGATTGAAAGCCGATGCTTGGGCGGATTTATTATCGCTTCGCCTGCATCTGGAAAAAAATCACGCCCCCCTCAATGGGCCGGACGAATGAGGCCTAAAGCGCGATGACAGCAATGGATCAAAAGCACCATAGGCTGGGACAATGGGGCCTCATCGGGGCAGTGATGATGCTGTGTTTTGCCCCATCATCCTTGCTGGCTGCCGATGGGCTTCATAAAAAAAGCCCCACAGCCGCTTCTTCTGCCCTTTCTGATGAAACCAGGCCGGCTGCCACCGCATTCCGCATTCCCCCCCTTTTATCCCCCGATGATCAGGCGCGCTATCGCCGGATTTTTGCATTGCAAGCGGATGGCGCATGGAAAAAAGCCGATGCCATCATCCGCGATCTCGATGATCCTTCGCTGATGGGGCATGTGCTGTATCAACGCTATATGCACCCTACCGCCTATCGATCACGCTATCAGGAATTGAAAGACTGGCTGATCAACTATCGCGATCACCCCGGGGCTCAAAGGCTTTATGCCTTGGCCAAAAAACGCCAGGGAAAAGCCGCCCCGCCTCCCAAACCCTTGCCGATCAAAGGACTCTGGGGGGCGGCCCAAAAGCGCGAAGCGCCCCCCCCGCCGCCCCGCCGTTCCGATGATGAACTGTGGCAGGTGAAAGAAGCGTTGAAACAGATCGCTCGGGAAAAACGTCGTCGCAATGGAGATCGCGCCGAAAAGCGCTATTGGGCGATCGAGCGCCTGCATCTTCTCACCCCCGCCGAAGAAGCCGGGGCCTTGGGCGATGTGGCTTTTGCCTATTTTTTTGAAGGTCTTGATCACAAAGCCCGGCTTTTCGCCTTGCGCGCCACGGTAATTTCGCCTGAATTTTCCGGCGATGCGCGCTGGTATGGGGGGCTCGCCGCCTTCCGCCTAGGTGATTGCGCTGCGGCCACCCAGCTTTTTTCCGGTCTGGCCCAATCCCCTATGATGGGGGCTTGGCGGCGGGCCGGGGGGGCCTATTGGGCCGCACGGTCTTCATTTTTGTGCGGCAAGCCCGAAGATGTGAGCCGCTATCTGCACTTGGCGGCCCAAAATGGCGAAAGCTTTTATGGGTTGATCGCCCAAAGGCAATTGGGAATGCGCCCGCCGCAAAATTGGGACGCACCTGTTTTGCCCGCCCGGTTTTTGGCCAATGATGGCAAAAATCCAGCCATCCGGCGCGCCATCGCGCTCGCACAGATCGGAGAAAGCCAAAAAGCCGATGAAGAAATGCGCGCTGTTTTGGGCCGCACGGATCGCACAGATTGGCCTGCCTTGGCGGCTTTGGCAGCCCATTTGGGCCTGCCGGCCAGCCAATTGCGGGTGGCCCGGGCGCTCGGGGATGGGGATCTATCCCTTGCCTTGCACTATCCCCTGCCCGATTGGACCCCCGATGGCGGCTTCAGCATCGATCGCGCCCTGATTTTTGCCATTATGCGTCAGGAATCGCAATTTTCCATCCGCGCCCGATCCGGCATGGGGGCTTCGGGGCTGATGCAGGTGATGCCCGCCACGGCCAGCTTCATTTCCGGCGATGCCTCTTTGCGCTGGCAGCAAAGCCGCCTTTATGACCCGGATTTCAATATGGCTTTGGGTCAGCAATATATCGAGCATCTGGCCACCCTGCCGGTGGTGGAAGGCAATCTGTTCATGCTGGCAGGGGCCTATAATGCCGGGCCGGGTAATCTGGCGCGCTGGCGCCAAAGCATCGATTATAAAAATGATCCCCTGCTGTTCATTGAATCCCTGCCATCACGGGAAACCCGCGATTATATCGGGCGCATCGCTGCCAATCTGTGGCTTTATCGGATGCAATTGGGCCAGCCCACCCCCGGCCTTGATGCGGTGGCATCCGGGGCCTGGCCGCTTTTGGAACGGCTCGATGATCGGCTTGCCGCCGAAAGCGCCGGGCCATCCAAAGATACGACTTCAAGCGAAGAAAGTACCCACTATGCCCGGAATTGACGAAAGCCGCCCCTTCATCCCGGTTTCCATCGCTGTTTTGACCATTTCAGACAGCCGCACCCCTGAAACCGATGGTTCGGGTGATCTTTTGGTAGAGCGATTACAAAGCGCGGGCCATCGGCTGGCCGGGCGGGCGATCTGTGCTGATGAAATCGCCCTCATTCAAAAGCAACTCAACCAGTGGATTGATGCCGATGATGTGGATGTGATCATCGCCACCGGCGGCACAGGGGTCACCGGCCGCGATGTGACGCCGGAAGCCTTTGAAGCCCTTTATGAAAAAGCCATCCCCGGCTTTGGCGAACTGTTTCGGATGCTGAGCTATCAACTGATCGGCACATCGACCATTCAATCACGGGCCACTGCCGGGGTTTGCCGGGGCACCTATTTATTTGCCCTGCCCGGCTCCACCGGGGCGTGCCGCGATGGCTGGGATAAAATCCTGCGCGATCAATTGGATCATCGCTTTCGCCCGTGCAATTTCGTGGAATTGATGCCCCGCCTGCAGGAACGCTGAACCGGCTTTCAGGGCTTTACAATAGCCGCCCAGGCATCATCGCGCGCCCTTAAAAGGCCAAAGCGCAAGGATGACAGGGTTTTTTCCACAACTGGCGGAGGGATCTGCCCGGTCCGCGAGGCAAAAGCCACCCCATGGACCTGCGCCAATTCCACAAAATAATCAATCAGCACCATCGCCCTTTCCATGAAAAGCGCTTCATGGGCATCGGGCGGAAAGCGTTGGGCGCGGCTGATGGCGGCATATTGGGCGGCATAATCGGCCATGATCGGCGGCCCCATGGCCCCCAAGGCCTCGCAAAAGCGGGCAAGGCGCATGGCATCATCCAAACCCTGGGGCAGATCGAAAGCCGGCGATGGGCAATTGGCCACGGCCTCCAATGAGGTGACGATCTCCTGAACCACGCCATCCAAATGATCAGCGATCACGGCGGGCTGACGGATCAATCCCGGCCCGGCCAGAATGCTGGCCACGGATGTCGGAACCGGGTCCTGTCCGCTGCCTTCATGATCTGCCATTAATTCATCGATCCATCGCTCAAAACTGGCCCGAATTGAAAGGCATCGGGCCGAAAGGATTCCGCCACAAAAATGGGGAGTTGATCGGCATAATGGGGCGACCCCTGATCAAGGGTCGCAGACCCGAATTGATGCACCGAAAAAGAGCGCACAGCCCCATCCTGATCCCATTCCACAAGCTGAATATAGCTATCGCCCGCCATCCCATCCAATGTGCCATCATCACCAAGGGATCGCCCACCATACACCGCCCGCAAAGCATCCGGCCCACCGCCCAGCGTCAGTGTCTGCGATCCACGGCGGATCTTGTTGATCGCGCCCCAGGGCACGCGCAGCCCGCCATGATGGGCGATCAGTTCATCCGCCGTTTGCCGCAAGGCCAAAGCCGGGTCCATATCCCAGCCATTGAACGCAAAGCCATGGATGGCTTTGAGGGTGCTGAGAATGACCAGAGCCGCCGCCGTACTTTCAGGCTCGGCCGTATTATCCCATGATAGCACAACATCCTGAGCCTTGGCCATGAAGGGATCATCCCGAAAATCAAGGCGTTCGATATATTTGACAAAGCGAACCATATTCGATGTTGGGGCATAGCTTTGATCATATTTGATGCGCAGAATATCTTCATGGCTGATCGCCGGATCGGCATCGAACAGGGCCAGCGCCCGCAAAGCCCGATTGGTGAGATGCTTTTCCACCGCCAAAGTGGGGGGAATGGCATTGCGGCCCAGATCGTTTTCCCCCGCCGTGGCGCGCAAAGGCGTGCCATTGGCGCTGATCAGATAGCCCGCATCGGGGTTGATCAATTTTGGTACGGCGGCAAAAGGCAAGCGGCCCCGCCAAAGCAGATCGGGATCATCGCCGGGCAGGATTTTGCTGTAATCCGGGCCGGATTTGCGATCAGGAATGGCGGCATTATAAATAAAGGCGATATTGCCCGCACGATCCGCATATACCGTATTGAGGCTGGGCACCGCCTGCATGGCCATGGCATCCATCCATTGATCCATGCTGCCCGCCTTGTTCATGCGGTACCATTGTTCCACCGCCCGCACATCCCCTGCCCCGGCATAGGCCATCGCTTTAAAACCCGATGGCGTTTCCAGAACCGGGCCATGCACGCTCCATAATAACGGGCGCTTCACGGTCCAGGCAAAAGGCCCCCACAGATGCACCGGGATGCGGGCCGTGCTACGCTCGAAATCCCGCCAGCCGCCATCATAGCGATAGGCCGTGGGCTGATCGGGATCATCAACCTCAAGCTGATAGAAATCGACCAGATCAGGCTCATTCACCGTATGCGCCCAGCCCAGATCGCGATTATGGCCTACCAATATCACCGGCGAACCGGGAAACAGCGCCCCCGCACTTGCCCAGCCTTCGCCCGATTGCAGCCGGGCTTCATACCATGCCACCGGGCCGGTATAGGGCTGATGGGAATTGATCATCAGCCGGGTTTTGCCATCGCTGCTGCGCGAAGGTGCCACCGCAAAGGCATTGGAGCCCAGATGCACCCCACCCGTTAGATGGAGAACCTGCTGCAGGGATCGATTGAGCGCCGATAGGTCTGCGCCCTCGGCGGTGCCTGCATCCCCGCGCATCGCGTCTTTGATGATCCCTTCAAGGCCATAGAAAAAAGGCGCGCGAAACACGAAACCCGCCACCACATCCCGCCCGCTGGCCGGCAGGGCATAGGGGCTGAAGCGACCGGGATGATCGGCACCATAGGCATTGATACCAGCGGCATAGGCTTCGACAACCGCCCGGATGGCAGGCGACAGATCGCGTTCATATCCGGCCGCCACCGTTTCATCCACCCGCAGTAACCGAACCAAAAAATCGCTGGGCGCCGCCGCCGCCCCATCGCGCCGGGCCAATCCCCCCCGCGCCATCAGCAAAACGGTCTCGATGGTTTCCCAATCATCTTGCGCATGGGCATAACCCAAACCAAAGGCCACATCGGCATCACGGGGGCCCTTGATGCTTGGCACCCCAAAATCATCGCGAATAATCATGGCATCATAGCTTTGGGCCAGCTTTTTGGCCGCCGCCGCATCAAAATCGCCCCCCGGCTGATAGCTCAGGATCAAAAGCCCCAATAAAATCGCAAGGCCAAGAAGGGCCATGGCGACCAGAATGCGCCGGGTTTTTTGCCCCATCATCGCCTTCATGCATCCACTTTCAATGATAAGGGCGACCAGCCCAGGCCATCCGACCCCTCGCCCGCAGGCAGGCGACCGATCTGCTGCCAGCTTTTGGCATCAATCACCGCAATTTCCGATGCATTGGTCATCGCCACATAAAGCCGCTGACCATCGGGTGAGAAAATCGCTGTAACCGGCACGGTTTCCCCACCTTTGACCGATTGCAGGGCGATGGTTTTAATCACCGCGCGGGTGGCATAATCGATCAGGCTGATGGTGCCATCCCGGGCATTGGTGGTGATGGCATGACGGCCATCGGGATGCACCGCCACCCGGATCGGCATCCGCCCGGTTTTGATGGTGGCAAGAACCTCGTGCGTTTTTGTATCGAAAACCAAAACACTGTTATCCGTGCGGCTCGTCACCCATAGGTCTCGATCCTTGGGGCCAAGGGCGATGCCCTCGCTTTCCGGGCCGGATAAAACCGTGCGCACAACCGTGCCCGCCACCAGATCAATAACGGAATATGACCCCGAACCGATATTGGCCACATAAGCCCGCGTGCCATCATCGCTCACCGCCAGCATATGCGAGACCTGCTGACCGGTTTCGATGCTTTTTTCCACCTTGCCGCTTTCGATATTCACCACAATCAATGCGCCACTGCCCTCAGTGGTGATCAAAAGGCGGCGGCCATCCGCCGAAAAAGCCAGCCCATGGGGGCGGCTATGGGGATTGAGATCAATGACCTTCAAGGCAGTGGCGCTGGGTACATCATAAAGGCTGACGGTA
This sequence comes from Iodidimonas sp. MBR-22, assembly GCF_029946565.1. Lineage (NCBI taxonomy): Bacteria > Pseudomonadati > Pseudomonadota > Alphaproteobacteria > Iodidimonadales > Iodidimonadaceae > Iodidimonas > Iodidimonas sp. MBR-22. Next base: position 58,368 of record NZ_JARKVQ010000011.1, on the reverse strand, counting down.
TGGCCCGGACGGGCCGCCGACCCATAGGCAACCACCGCCGCCACCGCCCCATCCGGTGAAATCGCCACTTCATGGGGGCCATGGCCGGTGGCGCGGGTAGCCCGAATGAGTCCGCTTTGCAGATCGATGAAGCTGACCGTATCGGCAGATTTATTGCCCACCACCAGCGTTTGCGCCGATGATGGATTTCCCGCTGCCAAAAGGCTTCCCAGCAGGACCATAATCGCCCCGCTGATCATCCGCAGCCGCCGTTTCATATGAAGCATGATCTGCCCCCCAAGTCTTGTGCACCATCAGGGCCACAGCATTAAACTTATGGTCGGTCTTGTCCAGTGATCAACAGCCTCAAGCGCAGGCAAACAGTGGATAATTCAATAAAAATCCGTTTCAGAAAGTTTCCTCGATAAAAGGCCCCATAGCCTCGCAGGTGGGACGATGGGTGAGATTGAGATGCAAGGGGCTGATCGCTATCCAGCCGCTGCGCACCAGCCCCAGATCGGTTTCACGGCCGGGGCGGCCCGGTTCCCTTGATAAACGGAACCAGTAATAGGGCACCCCGCGCATATCCATTCTTTGCTCAACCTTCAGATGCCCCAGATCCCTTTGGCCCTGTTCGGCAATTTTCACCCCCAGAACCGCATCGGCATCGATCGAAGGAAAATTGATATTGATGAGCGTTTCCGCAGGCCAACCTTCGGCCAGCACCTTTTCGATCATCCGGCGGCCAAAGCTGCGCGCCGCACTCCAATTCGTGGGTTCGGGAAACGGCTTGATGGCCTGGCTCAAGGCAATCGAGGGGATCCCCGCCAAAGTGCCTTCCATCGCGGCGGCCACAGTCCCTGAATAGGTGACATCCTCGGCCAGATTGGCCCCGCGATTGATGCCGGATAATAACAGGGTCGGGCGCTGATCCTTCATGATATGGTTGACCGCCAGCATCACGCTATCGGTGGGGGTGCCGCGCACCGCAAAGCGCTTTTCATCGATCTGGCGCAGGCGCAAAGGCTCGGTTAAAGTGAGGGAATGGCCCGCGCCCGATTGCTCGGACTCCGGGGCCACAACCCACACATCATCGGATAATTCCCGGGCGATCTCTTCGAGATAGCGCAAGCCCGTGGCGTGGATCCCATCATCATTGCTGATCAGGATGCGTTCGGCAGAAATGGCCTGGCTCATGGCGCGATCCTTTCGATTGGCCCCATATAGGGTTTAAGGGCATCCGGGATGCGGATCGATCCATCCGCGCTCTGGTAATTTTCCATAACGGCGATCAAAAGCCGCCCCACCGCCAGACCCGATCCATTGAGGGTATGCACGAAACGGGTTTTCTTCTCGCCCTTCGCCCGGCTCCGCAGACGCATCCGCCGGGCCTGAAAATCGCCGCACAGGCTACAGCTCGAAATCTCGCGATATTGATCCTGACCGGGCAGCCAGGCTTCGATATCATAGGTGGCGCGGGCCGAAAATCCCATATCACCGGTGCACAGACGCATCACCCGATAGGGGATATGCAGGCGCTGCAAAACCGCCTCGGCGCACTGGACCATTCGGTCCAATTCCTGCGCAGATTGTTCCGGGGTGGTGATCGAAACCAATTCCACCTTGCTGAATTGATGCTGCCGCAAAATACCCCTTGTATCGCGCCCGGCGGCCCCGGCTTCCGATCTGAAACAAGGGGTCAGCGCCGTTACCCTTTGGGGGAGCTGATCTTCATCAAGGATTTGTTCGCGATCCAGATTGGTCAGCGTCACCTCGGCGGTGGGGATCAGCCAGTGTTCATCCCCCACGCGATAGAGATCTTCGGCAAATTTCGGTAATTGACCGGTCCCGATCAGGGCATCGGAGCGCACCAGAAAAGGTGTGGCCACTTCCTGATAGCCATGCTCGGTGGTTTGCAGATCCAGCATGAACTGCCCCAGGGCCCGTTCCAAGCGGGCCAGCGCCCCGCGCAGCACCACAAAGCGCGAGCCGGAAATCCGCGCCGCCGCCTCAAAATCCATCAGGCCCAAAGCCTCGCCCAATTCATAATGCTCTTTGGGGGCAAAGGCGAAGGCGGGCAGATCGCCCACCTTGCGCACCTCCACATTATCGGCTTCATCGCGGCCATCGGGGGTATCATCAAGGGGCAGATTGGGCAGGCGCAAAAGCTGTTCTTCAAGGCTCTGTCCCAGTTCCCGCTCTTCCGTCTCCAAAGCGGCCATTTTATCCTTGATCTGCGCCACCTGATCCATCAACCCTTGCGCATCTTCGCCTTGCTGTTTGGCGATCCCGATGGCTTTCGATATCTCATTGCGCTCGGCCTGCGCTTCCTGCAATTGGGTGAGCAAGGCGCGGCGGCGCTGATCAAGGGCTGCGAGTTCGCCCGCCACGGGGGCAAGGCCACGGCGGGCAAAGGCTTGATCCAAACTCTGCGGATCATCACGAAACAAAGCAATATCAAGCATGAAAAGCTATCCATCCGTCTGGCATGATTGCGGATCGGGATGCCGGATCAGCCTTGAAGCTCATTCTTCAGCCGCTTTTTCCGACTGACGAGCCGCCCGCCGCGCAGACATCCCGATGGCGATGATTGATAGCTCGTAAAGCAGCAGGATCGGAATGCCAAGCCCGATCTGGCTGATGAGATCAGGCGGGGTAATCAAAGCCGCCATGGCAAAGGTGGCGACAACCGCATATTTGCGTTTTTGGCGCAGATCATCGGCGGTAATCAGCCCGGCCCGGCCCATCAGGGTCAGCAGAACCGGAAGCTGGAATGACAAGCCAAAGGCCAAAATGAGCTTCATGATCAAAGACAGATATTCGCTGACTTTGGCTTCCAACTGAATGGCAAGCTGACCATCCCCCCCTGCCTGCTCAAAGCCCAGAAAAAATTCCCAGGCCATGGGGATGATGATGTAATAAACCAAGGAAGCCCCCAGAACGAACAACACCGGGGTGGCAATCAAAAAGGGCAGGAAGGCCTTTTTTTCATGCTTATAAAGGCCGGGGGCAACAAATTTCCAAACCTGAATGGCGATGATCGGAAAGGCCAGAAAAACAGCTCCGAAAAAAGCCACCTTCAGCTTGGTGAAAAAGGCTTCATGAAGGGCGGTGAAAATCATCCGCCGCCCTTCATGGCCCATCAGGGCGTTCGCCAATGGTTTGGTGAGGAAATTATAAATCGGATCAACGACGAACCAGCAGCCGATAAAAGCCACACAAATCCCCACCACCGACCAGATCAGGCGCGACCGCAATTCCATCAGATGCGCCATCAAGGGCATTTTACCGCCCTCGATATCATCGATCAGCGGATCTTTGATCGCCGCCTCATCTTTCATGGTGGGGGCGGCCTCGCGATCAGCCACGGCTCACCTCATCAGCGCGCACAGGCGCATCTATCAAAGGCGCGGCCATCGGTTCGGCCTCCGCAAACTCAGCCTGCGCTCCGTCCTTATGTGTTTTATCATTGGGCAATTCGTTGATCGGCGATGGGGTGTCTTCACTTTGGAGGTTTTGCGATCCGGCATCTTGTGGCGCATCGGTTTTGGCGGCATTTCCCCGATAAGGCCGGGGGCCGCCATCGCCCCCCACCTTGAGATCGGAAAGCTTCGGCCCGGCTTTGACCTCTTCACCGGTGGTGGGATCGATCAATCGGGTTAATTCGCGCTTCGGGTCCTTCATGGTCGCCTGATAGGCGCGCGCTTTTTTGCGCAGATCCTCAAGCTCGGTTTCGCGTGCCAAAGCATCCATATCGCTTTGAAATTTCCCCGCCAAAGAGCGCGCCTTCGACATCATCTGGCCCACAGCCTTCATCACCTTTGGCAGATCACGCGGGCCCACAACGATCACGGCCACCACAGCGATCACCAGCATTTCAGTCCAGGCGATATCAAACATCGGCAGGCTTTCTCATCGCTGCATCAAGGTAGAACAGGCCCTGAGATAGAGAGACTCATTGCCAAATTCGCAGCAAAACACATCAAGCGCTTTTGCTGGCTCCATCAGCGGTCTCACCCACATTCTGGCTGGCGGCATCGGCGTTATTCACCCCGGCCTGGCTTTTCACGGCCCGCTTGTCGGCGATCGCTTTGCGCTCCTTTGCCTGATCGCTGTCATCCGCGGTGGATTTTTCAACCGCCGCTTCATCCTCGCGCAGGCCTTTTTTGAAACTGGTGATGCCCTTGGCCACATCGCCCATCAGATCAGAAATCTTACCACGGCCAAACAGCAAGATCACAACAACGGCGATCAGGGCGATTTGCCAAAAACCGATACTCATTTTCACTCTCCTGTTGTCCGCCGTCCGAAGGGATGGGGGCGATCTTCATCAAATTTTGCAAACCTAACCGCAAGCCACGCATCATCGCAAACACATGATGACGATTTATGGCATCATGGCGATATTTGAGGCCCGATGCAATGCGCACACTATAGCATAACTCAGCTTCTTCTACTCATAGCTGTTGAAGGAATAGTTGAAAATGATTGAGATTTGCTGAAATCCTGACGTCATCCCCAATTTTCAGGGCATCCTGCCGAGATTGTACCATGATGAAATGTGTATCAACCTGTGGCGTTTCAAGAACAAGCCTTTGCACCGGGCCCAAAAGCCGGGCGTCTTTCACCCGCATGATCAGGGCTTCAGGGCTTTGGGAAACCTGCAGGGCTTGCCCCCTGAAATAAATCGAGACATCGGCCCCGTCTTGCAATCCCCTGGCATCAAGATCGCCAAACAAGGTGCGAACACAGCCATTGCGAACCGTGCCCGCCAGCCGATTCGGCGCCCCGAAAAAATTCATCACAAAGGGATCAACGGGATTGAGATACACCTCTTCCGGCGTTCCCGATTGCACGATCTGCCCATCACGCATGATCAGGATGCGATCCGCCACCGCCAAGGCTTCATCGGGATCATGGGTCACGATCAGGGTGGGCACCGCGCGGCTTTTCAAAACATCGACCGCGCGCTGGCGCACATCGGCACGCAAGGTGACATCAAGGCCCGAGAAAGGCTCGTCCATCAGCATCACATGGGGGCGCGGGGCCAAAGCCCGGATCAGGGCCACGCGCTGTTGTTGCCCCCCCGATAATTGATGGGGCCAGGATTTGGCTTCATCAAGCAGCCCCACCTGCGCCAAAAGCTCGTGCACCACCGCCTGTCGGTCGCTCCGGCTCATTTTTTTCAAACCAAAGGCGATATTGTCGGCCACGGTCAGATGCGGAAACAGCGCAAAATCCTGAAGCACCAAACCGATATGGCGCCGTTCGGGGGGTTCGTGCACCCCGGGGCCTGCCACCTGCCTGCCGCCCACATAAACAGTTCCCCGGTCTGGGCGCTCCAGCCCCGCCGCAATCCGCAATGTGGTGGTTTTCCCACAACCCGAGGGCCCGAGCAAACACACGATCTCACCCGCTGCCACGGAAAAGGAGACATCGAGCACCACATCCCGGCCATCATAGGCAAAGCCCAAGCCATGAAGATCAAGGGCAAAGCTCATCCCTCATCCTCCGCAAGGTCGGGATCGCCGCTTTTCGCAGCATGGCGGGCGATCACCTCCTCAAGATCGGTTTGCCCATCCCCCTCATCATCCGGCGCCATCGCCGCGTCTTCGCGGGCGGATGCCTCCAATCGCGCCAAAGCATCATCAACACTATCAAGCAGGCCTGCGGCCTTCAATTCCGCCAATCCGGGCAGATCATCAATCGACCCAAGGCCAAAATGGGTGAGAAAGTCATCGCTGGTGCCAAACATCAAAGGCCGCCCGGGGGAGCGCCGACGCCCCCGGGGCCGCACCCATCCCGCTTCCAGCAAAACATCCAAAGTGCCCCGCGACAGGCCAACGCCCCGGATATCCTCGATATCCGCCCGGGTTACCGGCTGATGATAGGCAATGATCGCCAGAGTTTCCACCGCCGCCCGCGATAATTTGCGCGGTTCGGATACATCCTGACGCAGCAAAAAAGCAAGATCGGATGCCGTGCGAAACTGATAGCCGCCCCCCACCTGCACCAGGCTGATCCCATGCCCGCGATAGCTTGCCTGCAACACGGCCAAAGCCTGCTCCACCGCATCCATCGCCGTTTCATCGGGCAAACGATCCTGTAATTGCTGCATATTCAAGGGATGCTCGGCGGCAAAAATCAGCGCTTCCACCATCCGCAAAATATCGGGCGGTGGCACATCATCGGTTTCAGATTGCGGCTTTTCCGTCATCATATCAGCATATCAGCGATCAAATATGGGGCCATGGGCGGGGCGGCGCAGATAAAGCGGGCCATAAGGCTCCATCTGCTGCAATTCGGCCTGACCCGTGCGGGCCAGTTCAAGGCTTGCCACAAACATGCTGGCCAAAGCCGACCGGCGCAAGCGCGGATCATCAATATTCTGCGGCAAAAAATCGCGCAGGGTCGTCCAATTGAAAGCGCTGCCCATCAGATCATTCAGCCGCTTGATCGCCTCTTCCAAAGAATAAACCGGCCGCCTTGGGATATGGATGGAGTGCACCGTTGCGCGCACCGAAAGATCGGCATAAGCGCGCAAAAGATCATAAAAGCTCAGATCATAAAGGGCATGACGATCCACCCGCAGTCCTTCGGGGGCGCCCCGGGGATGCACATCGCGGCCCAGCCTGTCATGCCCCATCAGGGCCGCCCCGGCTTCGCGCATGGCATCCAGCCTTTGCAGGCGCATCTGAAGGCGCAGGGCCATCTCTTCGGCGCTTGGCTCGTCTTCATCATCATGCCGAGGCAATAAAAGCCGCGATTTCAAATAGGCAAGCCACGCCGCCATCACCAGATAATCCGCCGCCAATTCCAGCCGCAAACGCCGCGCCCGGGCCATGAAGGCCAGATATTGCTCAACTAAATCAAGGATCGAGATTTTGGCCAGATCAAGCTTTTGACTGCGTGCCAAAAGCAGCAGAACATCGAGCGGCCCTTCAAATCCTTCAACATCAAGGACAAGCGCCTCATCCCCATCATCCGCCCTGTCGCCCGATGGCGGGCGCGGGGCCGTCTCATCCGATGGGGGATAGGAACTCATAATCCCATCCTGATGGTCGCCAAAAGCCCATCATAAAGCCATTGGCTGGGTACCAGCAAAAGCGTGCGCCCCGGATCGAAATCCAGCCCCAATTGCCGGGTGAGCATGGGCAGTAAAAACAGCCCCCCCACCACGATGAAAAGGCCAAACCGTTCGAGCTGCGCATAGCGCCAGGCCAATGCATAAGGCAAAAGCCCCACCATCACCCGCCCGCCATCAAGGGGGGGGATGGGCAGCATATTGAAAATGGCGATCAGACAATTGAAAAACACCATCACATGCAGCATGTTGAGCAGCCAATTGCCAAAGCCGCCCCCGATGCCCCCCGCCACCGGCAACAGCACCGCCGCTATGATGGCCATCACAAGATTGGCCCCCGGCCCCGCCAAAGCCACCAAAATCATATCCCGGCGCGGATGGCGCAGACGGCCAAAATCCACCGGAACCGGCTTTGCATAGCCAAAAGCAAAGCCGGTCAGCACGATCAGGATCAGGGGCAATAAAACCGTTCCGAAAGGATCGATATGCACCAAAGGATTGGCCGAAACCCGCCCCGCCCGCTTGGCGGTATCATCGCCATTCAATAAAGCCACATAGCCATGGGCCGCTTCATGAAGGGTAATGGCCAGCAACACCGGCAGAACCCACACGGCAATCCGGGCGATGATCTCGCCAAATTCCATCACATCCGATCCTTTGCCATCCTGCTCATGACCAAGCCCGGATCAACTGCGAAAGCCGGGCGCTGGCATTATCGAGATCAGCCTCGACCGGCGATGCGATGCGCCCCAGGGCATCCGAAATGCGCCGCGCACTTTCGGAAGAAATGGGCGTCACCGCATCCAGAACCGCCCTTGCTTCCGCCCAATCCCCTGAGCAATGCAACACCAGATCGCAGCCCGCCTCAAGCGCCAGAACAGCGCGTTGGGGCATCGGGCCATCCAATGCCTTCATGGTAATATCATCGGATAAAAGCACGCCATCAAAGCCGATATCGCCCCGGATCACCTCTTCGATGCCTTTTTTCGACAAGGTGATGGGCAGATCGGGATCGATCGCCGCATAGCGGATATGCGCGGTCATCGCCATCGGGGCATCGGCCAAAGCCTCGAAGGGGGCGAAATCGGTTTCGCACAGGCTATCCATATCGGCATCCACAAAAGGCAACGCCAGATGGCTATCGGCCATCGCCCGTCCGTGCCCGGGGATATGCTTGATCACCGGCAGCACCCCGGCAGCGATCATCGCATCCATGCTCACCCGCCCCAGGCGGCTCACCATATCCCGATCAGCGGAAAAAGCCCGATCACCGATGATATCATGGGCATGGGGCCAGGCGAGATCGAGCACCGGAGCGCAATTCACCGTGATCCCCATGGCCCGCAATTCGCTGGAAACCAATGTGGTGGCCAATTGCAGAGCGGCGGCGGCCTCGATAAAATCTTCGGCGGCGATGCGGCCAAAAAAGGCCGCCGGGGGCATGGCCCGCCAATGGGGCGGGGTGAGCCGGGCCACCCGCCCGCCTTCCTGATCGATCAGCACCAGCGCCTGATCATCCTCGACCACCGCCCGAAAAGCCGCCACCAGATCGCCAAGCTGCGCCGGATCGGCACAATTACGCCGAAACAGGATCAGCCCCGCCGGGCGTTCATCGGCAAAAAGGGCTTTTTCCTCTGCGGTCAGTTCAAGACCTGCCGCCCCGACTATGATGGGTTTTCTGCGCGTCACCGGGGTGTCACCACAATACAATTCAAACCAACCGATTTTGCCTCGTCACATTTGGCAAGGGCGGCAGATCGATCAGGAAATGTGCCAAAGCGGACCCGATAATAGGTTGCCATATCCCGCTTCGCTTCAACGATTTCAGATGCCAGCCCATCAAACACCTTGGCATGATCATATTTGGTTTTCACCATCCAGGCCACCGCATCATTTTTCATCCGAAAAGCCGCGATCTGGATCGCCCATAAATCCGTGGGCAAGCCCGATGAAGCCACTTTGGCAGGATCAGCCGACACCGATATCTGGTCAGTTTGCGACGTTTCCTCGGCTTTAACCTCAGCCTCTACCGTCTTAGCGGCGCTGGCCTGGCTGATTTCTGCGCTGATTTCTGCTGGGGCCTCGGTTTCAAGGGGAGCAATGTCAGGGATTTTCGGTTTTTCCAGCGCCGTTTCCGCCCCTGCGCGCAAGGTCACCTCGGTGCTCAAGCGCTCCCCCGTCACCCGATTGAACACCAGCTTATCCTGATGGGGCACCTGCATCCCGCCGCGATCTTGCGGTTCGATCTTGGCCGGGCCTTCGGGGGCGGAAAGCCGCACCACCTCGCCGCCCTGTTCCTGCTGATCATAAAGCATCCAGATCAGCCCGCCAAAAAGGGCAATCACCCCCAGCGACAAGGCGGCCAATAAGGGCCGTGGAATCAGTGCGAACATGGCCGCGAGGCCTTGGGCGGGCGGTTCGGCCACCGCTTCATCCACGGGCTGAAGCCATGGCGGCGTTTGCTCTTTGGCCCGTTCATTGGCCGCTTCATCGGCCGGTGCGTCATTATCATTTACCATCGCACATCCATCGGACCTTTGGCCCCTCCCCAAATATATCAGTGCATTTCATCAAGCGGTTCCACACCCAAAACAGCAAGGCCCGAGGCGATCACCAGGCCCGTAGCCCGCACCAAAGCAAGGCGTGCAAGGCTCAGATCTTCATGATCTTCCAAAATGAACCGACGCCCCGGATCATCATTGCCCTGATTGTAAAGGCTATGAAAATCGGATGCCACGTCGGAAAGATAAAAGGCGACGCGATGGGCCTCATGGGCGACAGCCGCCGTTTCGATCAAACGCGGCCAAAGCGCCAAACGCTGGATCAGGGCGATTTCTGCCGGGGTTTGCAAAAGGCTGAGATCCGCGCTTTCGAGGGCCGCATCATCAAAACGCGCATGGGGAAACGTGTCCTCGCCCTTGCGCAAAGCCGATTGCACCCGGGCATGGGCATATTGCACATAAAAAACGGGGTTATCTTTCGATTGTTCTTTCACTTTGGTGAAATCGAAATCCAAAGTCGCATCATTCTTGCGCATCAGCATCATGAAGCGCACGGCACCTGCGCCCACTTCATCCACCACTTCGCGCAAGGTGATGAAGGTGCCCGCCCGTTTCGACATTTTCACCGGCTCGCCATCGCGAAACAGCCGCACAAGCTGGCAAAAGCGCACATCATAGATGGCCTTGCCCGCCGACAGGGCCTTCACCGCGGCTTCCATGCGCTTGGCATAGCCCGCATGATCGGCCCCCAAAACCAGCACCATATGATTGAAGCCACGGATGAATTTATCATAATGATAGGCAATATCGGCGGCAAAATAGGTGTAGCTGCCATCCGATTTTTTCAACGGCCTGTCGCTATCATCGCCAAAGCGGCTGGCCCGAAACAGGGTTTGCGGCCGGGGTTCCCAATCTTCGAGCTTTTTGCCCTTGGGGGGTTCTAAAACCCCTTCATAAACATAGCCTTCCTTTTCCAGCCAGGCGATGGTTTCATCGATACGGCCCGATTGATGCAGGCTGCGTTCCGAAAAAAACACCTCATGGGTGATCCCCAAGGCCGCCAGATCCTCGCGGATCATGGCCATCATCGCCTCGGTGGCAAAGCTGCGGATCGGCTCCAGCCACATATCCGAGGGCTGATCAAGCCAGGCATCCCCATGGAGTTCGGCCAAAGCCTGCCCCACAGGCACCAGATAATCGCCGGGATAAAGGCCTTCGGGGATGCTATCGACCGCACGCCCCCGGGCTTCGCAATAGCGCAGATAAGCCGATTGCGCCAAAACATCGATCTGGCTGCCCGCATCATTGATATAATATTCCCGGGTCACGCTGAACCCGGCTTTTGCCAGAAGATTGGCCAAAGCATCGCCCACCACGGCCCCGCGCACATGGCCCACATGCATTGGACCGGTGGGATTGGCCGAGACATATTCCACATTCACAGCCCCCCCGGCCCCCATGGATGAGGAACCAAAATCGGTCCCCACCCGCAAGATGGCGGCCAAGGCCCGCTGCCAGAAGGCTTGGGAAAAGCGCAGATTGATAAAGCCCGGTCCAGCCACATCCACCGCCACCACATCGGGCACCCTGCGCAATCTGGCCGATAGATCCTCGGCAATCTGGCGGGGATTTTTGCCCGCCGGTTTGGCCAGCACCAAAGCCGCATTGCTGGCCACATCCCCATGATCGGGATCGCGGGGCGGTTCTGCGGTTACGGGGCCAAGATCAAGGCCCGGGGGCAAAAAGCCTTCCGCCGCGCTCTCATCAATGGCGGTGGTCAGAAGGCTTTGGAAATGTGCGAATACATTCATATGTGAATTGCCGATATGGTAAAGAGTTTTTCATGATCGCGCAGGGCGAAACGATCGGTCATGCCGCCGATGAAATCGGCAACCGCCCGCGCCGTTTCGGTGCTGTCGGGTTGGGCGGCGCGCCGTGCCCATTCGGCAGGCAAAAGCTCAGGCTCGCTCATATACAAATCAAACAGATCGCGCACCACCCTTTTTGCCTTGGTTGTGGTGCGCCGCACCGAGCGATGCCGATACATATTTTGAAACAAAAATTCCCGCAAGCCATTCACAGCCTGTTGCATCCCATCGGAAAAACCGATCACCGCATGGCCCGCCGCACGGATATCTTCAACCGAAGACGGATCGAGCGCTGCGATCCGTGCTTGTGATTCAGCCAGTATATCATCGGTCATCCGCCCGATCAGGCGGCGCACCAATTCATGAATGCGCACGCTTTTGGGATGGTCGGGATAGGCCTTGTCGATCTCGTGCAGGCTTTCGGCCACAAAGGGAACGGCAGCGAGATCGTCGAGGGAAAACAGCCCCGCCCGCAAGCCATCGTCGATATCGTGATTATTATAGGCCACATCATCGGCAATGGCGGCCACCTGCGCTTCGCCCCCCGGCCAGCTATGCAATTCCAGATCCTGCACGGGCAGATAATCGCGAAAGCCAAAGGGCAATGCGGCGGGGGGATGCGCCGGATCGATGGGGCTTTCCACCAAAGGGCCATTATGCTTGGCCAGGCCTTCAAGGGTTTCCCAACACAGATTGAGGCCATCGAAAGCGGCATAGCGGCGTTCAAGGCTGGTGACCAGCCGCAGGGTCTGGGCATTGTGATCAAAGCCTTCATAAGGGGCCATGGCCTGATCCAATGCGGTTTCGCCCGCATGGCCAAAAGGTGGATGGCCCAGATCATGGGCCAGCGCCAGTGCTTCGGCCAGATCTTCATTCAGCCGCAAAGACCGCGCCAAGGCCCGGGCGATCTGGGAAACTTCGATGCTGTGGGTGAGCCGGGTTCGAAAATGATCGCCTTCATGATACACGAAAACCTGCGTTTTGTGCTTCAACCGGCGAAAGGCCGAAGAATGGATGATGCGATCCCGATCCCTTTGGAAAACCGAGCGCGTGGCGCTTTCGCCCTCGGGCACAAGGCGGCCACGGCTTTGGCTGCCCCGTGATGCATAGGGGGCCAGTAAAATTTCCATCGCCAGATGCGGCGCATTTTGATGCGAACTGCTCATCCGCCATGCTTATCGGCTCTTTTGCCGGGGCGCAATCCATCTGGTGCCCATCTGGTGCGCATCTGATACATTGACAGATGGCATCGAAACCCTAAATCTAGGGTGAGATGCTTTGCTGCACACTGATCTCGCAATAAAGGTGAAACCCGATCATGGCTGATGCGCCCGCCCCTGTGACCCTGACTGAAAAAGCCGCCAGCCGGCTCAAGCAGATGATTGCCAGTGAAGGCGAAGATGGCCTGGCCTTTCGCATTTCGGTGTCAGGCGGCGGCTGTTCGGGCTTCAGCTATAAATTCGATCTGGCCAAAGACTCCGAACCCGGCGATATCGCCTCCAATCAGCATGGGGTGAAGGTTTTGGTGGATGATATGTCCCTGCTTTATGTGCTGGGGGCGCAGGTGGATTATGTTGAAGATCTGATCGGCGCGTCGTTTCAGGTTAAAAATCCCAATGCCGAATCATCCTGCGGCTGCGGATCATCTTTTTCGGTGTGATCACCTGACCCTAAATCCGATAAAACGATCCCACCCCCGACAGCATCACATTGAAAGCAAGGCTGATCCGCTCACCGCCTTTGGTGGGGGTTTCATAGCCATGACGGATCTGGCTGGGAAAAAGATAGCAAATCCCCGATTGCGATGGATAGGCGATGCGATTGGCAGTGAAGATATTTTGCTGCTTTGAGGCAATCGCCAGATAAGGTTGCGTGTTGATTTCCGGCTTTTCAAACATCAAAGGCGCGCTGTTCTGGCGATCCGCCTTCAGATAATAAACCCCGCTTAATATCGAATTGCCATGCTGATGCATCCGCTGATAGCCGCCTTCAGGAGCCCGGTTGACCCACGCATGAACGATGGAAAAGGCTTCATAATCATAGCAATACACATGATCGAGACAATCTTTCACACAGCCATCGAGAAATTTCGCCAAAGCCCGGAAGCGATCTTCCTTCAAGATATTACGGTTCTGGCTGGTTGATTCCGTGATCGAGCCAAAATTCGGCTCATAGTGCAGATCATCCACCGCTATCGCCTTGTGATCGGGATTTTCATAGCGCACCACCGCGCCTGCCGGAAAAATGGGCCGCACATCGCCTTTTGGTTTTGGGGTGTTTTCGGGCTGGGACATGGGCCGTCTCCTCATCTTCCAAGGGTTGTATTTCCACAAGGCTCTGCCTATCAAATGTTTCTTATCGTGCTTCATGATCCGCGCAAAGGACAAATGCTGCGCCAACCTGTTTTTCCCCAGCCTTTTTTCTTCTGCCTTTTTCCAAATATCGCCGGGCTGTGATATGGCCTTGGCTTGACAAGCGGCCCCACCGGGGCGATCACAGGTCTATCGCATCCCCTGCCCCGAAAAGGCCCTGCTTTTATGTCGAAAAAGGCTGATCCATCCCATCCGCTTTATGGTGCCAATCTTGCAACGCTGTGGACCGTGTGGCGACGTTCGGGCGGGCTTGCCCCTCATGCCCGCCTGAAAATGCTGGCCGCATTCGGGGCAGCACTGGGGCGGCTGCCTTTTTCCCTGATCGAGCGCGGCACCGTGGCCCTGCGCCCCAAAGCTGGAGATCATCAGGCACCGATTTTTATTTTGGGGCATTGGCGATCAGGCACGACCCATCTTTATAATGTGCTCTCGAAATCTGATCGCTTTGGCTATGTTTCCCCCTTTGCCACTGCTTTGCCATGGGATTTTCTGCTTTTGGGCCGGGCGCTCGAACCATTGCTCGTGAAAAAGCTGCCAGAACATCGCTATATTGATCGGGTGCGGGTGGATGCGGATTCCCCGCAGGAAGATGAAATTGCGCTGGCCAATATGTCGGCCCTGTCTTTTTATCACGGGCTTTATTTTCCCCAAAAATTTGACGACTATTTCCAATCGGGGGTGTTTCTGGATGGTGTGAGCGCCAAAAAACGCGCTGAATGGGAAGGCATTGTGCGCCTGTTTTATAAAAAGCTCTCCATCGCCCAACCGGGACGCCAGCTTTTGATCAAAAATCCGGTGTATACTGCGCGACCGGCCCAATTGCGCGCCCTGTGGCCGGATGCCAAATTCATCCACATCCATCGCAATCCGGCGAAGGTGTTTTTATCCATGCGCAATTTCTATCAAGCCCTGTTTGCGCAATTTGCCCTGCAGGATTACGGCCATCTGGATATCGATGAGATCATTTTGGCGACCTATGATCGGATGATGCACAATCTGCGCCGGGAAACGGCCGATCTGCCGGATCATCAATTTCATGAATTAAGCTTTGATGCCTTCCAGGCCGATCCCATGGCAGAAATCGGCCATATCTATGATCGCCTCGGCATGGATGGTTTTGATACCGCCCGCCCGGTGTTTGAACGCTATCTTGGCTCGGTGGCCGATTATCAGAAAAACAGCTTCACCGCCCCCCCTGATCTGCGCCAGAAACTGATGGATCGCTGGGGCGATCATATCCGCCATTGGGGTTATGAGGACGCGCTTTGATGGGGGGCCGGCATACGGCTTTGGCTGTGATGCTCTCCCTTCTTCTCGCCGCATGCGATCAGCCTGATGCGCCGCCCTCGCCTTATGGTGCAGGCCATTGCCGCGCGCTCGCCCTTCATGATGAAGATGGGCGCCTTATTGTCGGCGTGGAAGATTTAGCCGTCGATCATCAGCGCGGCATGCTTTATCTGGCCGCCTATAACCGCCGCATCGCCCTTGATGAAACGCCCGCGCCATCCCTTTATCCCGGCGGACTGCTGGCTTTGGCCCTTGATGATCTTGAACAGGGCGGCGAAAGCCTGACGGTGACATCTCTGACGCGCGCAGCCCATGAAGCCATGCGCCCCCATGGGCTGGATTTATGGATCGGCCAAAATGGGGATGGGGATGCGGATAATAAGCGGATTTTATACAGCATTGATCGCGCGCCTTATCATGATCATCAAGGCAGGCTGATCACGGATCGGCCCCGGATCATCGCCCTGGGCCTTGATGAAAGCGGCACCACGATCACCCATATCACCCATCAATCCCTTCATGGCACGGGGCTGTGCCATCCCAATATGGTTGTGGCTTTGGCCCCGGATCGCCTGCTCATCAGCAATGATCTGGGAAGCTGCAGCAAAAGCGGGCGATGGGCCGATCAGATCTTCAACCGAGCCAATGGTGCAGTGGCGCTGCTCGATGCCCAAGGCGCCACCGAGCTGCGTGATGATCTTGCTTTCGCCAATGGCCTTGCGGTTGCCGATCACAAAGGCAGGCCCCATCTGATCATCGCAGAAACCCGGGGCAAAAATCTGCGCATCCTTGATCTGGGCGATGCCCGAAATCCTGCTCCCGCCCCCGCTCCCAATGGCCTGCCCAAGCTGATTGCGCTTGCTGCCGCCCCCGATAATATCAACCCTGGCGATGATGGGGCCTTTTATATCGCCGCCCTTGATCATCTGTTGTCCTATGCTCTTTTTCGCGCCTTCAATGCCCCCCTCAGCCAGCCCGACAGCATCATTTATCGTCTGGAACTGACGGCTGATGGCAGGGCAAATCTCAGCCAAGTGCTGCGGGTCGATGGCAAGGTTTTTCCCGGGGCCACAAGTGCTGTAAAAAGCGGATCGCATCTGATCATGGGGTCGGCCTTTGGCGAGGGATTGGCCATCTGCACGCTCCATTCCGCCAAGGCAAAAACGGCTATGGGCCAAGGGGACAATGCATGAATGGGCCTGTTTTAATCACCGGCGGCGCGGGTTTTATCGGCAGCAGCCTTGCCCGGCAGGTGCATCAGCTCGGGGCTGATGTGCATGTGCTTGATCCTGCCGCCTGCCCTGATCTTTTGCCACCCGATCTTTTGCCAAAAGGCGTGATCGGTCATCCCGGGTCGATCCTTGATCAAGATGCCCTGATGAACGCCATGAAGGGCTGCGAAACGGTTTATCATCTGGCCGCCAATGCCCGGCTTTGGGCGGCTGATCCCGGGCTTTATGAGCAGATCAATCATCAGGGCACGGCCCGGGTGATTGCCGCGGCCAGGGCCCTTGGGGTGCAGCGGCTGATTGCCACCTCCACCGCCCTTATTCTCCGCGATTGGCGCGATCCCAATCCCGAACCGATCAGCGAAAATGATCCCAAACCGCCGCTGGAATCCATGCCCGGCCCCTATAGCCGATCCAAATGGCTGGCTGATGAAGCCTTGCGCCGGGCCATGGGCGGATCGCTGGAAATCCTGATCCTTTATCCCACGGTGCCCATGGGGCCACCCGATCATTTCGCAACCGAACCAACCGATATGATCAAAGGGTTTTTGCACCATCCCCCCCCCGCTTATCTGGAGATGGGCCTCAATCTGATCGATGTGGATCAAACCGCAAAAGCCCATCTGGCCGCAGCCCAAAATGCCCCGGATGGCAGCCGTTTTGTGCTGGCGGGCGAGACCATCGGCTTTGGGGCCATGCTCGATCATCTGGCGCAGATCAGCGGCCGCCCGATGCCCCGCAAAACCATTCCCTATTGGCTGGCGGCCATGGCCGGCCATGGGGGCAACATCATCAGCCGACTGAACGGTAAAGCCCCCGCCGCTTCAGTGGAAGGGGTGCGGGCAGCACGATTTTTCCGCCGCTATGATAGCAGCCTTGCCCGCGCCCTGCTGCATTGGCAACCGCAGCCGGCCAGCCAGATTTTAAAGCGCACGGTTGAGGCTATTCTCGATCCGAAGGGCTGATCCGCGCAAATAAAGCCATCTGCGATGGCCCGCCCAAAAGCGGATGGGCCCCGCCCAATGGCTTTAAATCCACATCATAGCCATGGCGTTTGGCCACCCCACGGGCCCAGGCGGCAAAGCGGGCGCGATCCCATTCAAAGCGATGATCGGGATGGCGAAAGCGATGGGGCGGCACCCCCAGCAAATCATTGAATTCGCTATTGGGGGTGGTGATGATGATCCAGCGCGGGGAAAAATCATGAAATAATCGGCGCTCAAGGCGCGAAAGATCGGCGGGATCAAGATGCTCGATGGTTTCCAGCATCACCGCCAGATCAAATCCCTGCCAGCGCTGATCGGCATCCAGCATCGATCCTTTGGCAAGGGTGACACGATCACGATCTTTTTGCGGCAGGGCGGACAGTGTCTGGCGCAGGCGGCGGATCGCCTCTTCCCCCATATCCATCCCGGCGAGCTTTTCAATCACCGGATATTTCAGCAATTCAAGGATCAAAACCCCATCGCCGCAGCCCATATCCAGCACCGACCGCGCGCCCAAGGCCAATATATCCGCCACCACCTGATCAAGGCGGGCCAGATGCAGCTCCGTGCTCATTGGCCTGCCTTTTTGAGAAAAACCACATCCTTCGCCGGGCTGTGGCAGGATAGCCCATAGTGATCGGCCAGAATCTGAAAACTGCGCAGGCGATAGAAAATTACATGGGTGGGATCGCGGCGATAATGCCATTGGGCAAAGCGGGCATCATCGGTTTGAAAACAGGTCATGATCGCCAAAACCCCATGGGGCGCCAACAGCCGCACAAGCTGATCAAATATCTGAGCCGGGTGATAAAGATGCTCGGCCACTTCGGTGCAGCAGATGATATCATAAGCCCCCGCCTTTTCGCCCGGATCGATGGCCGCCTGATCGGGATGGAAAAAAGGATCATAAAGGACGCAATGATGGCCTGCTTCCTTGATCATCATCGCCAAAGCCGGGCCGGGACCGCAGCCAAAATCAAGAGCCTGAAGGGGCCTCTCAGCTAAACTTTGGCCAGCGGGGTTTTGATCCAGATAAGCCAGCAAGGGATCGAGAAGCCGGGCGATAAAGCGGCGATAGCCGGGATCATCCACGTCATTTTCATGCTGATCATAATGGGCTTTTTCGGCCATGGGCGGCAAATGATGGCGCGGATGTAAAAACCGGATCTCGCACTGCTCGCAGGCATGATAGGCTTTGCCCTCAATCTCGATGAAGGGCATCGCCCCGGCCATACCGCATAGCGGGCAGGCTATCGTCTCATCCTTTTTGGATTTGTGCATAAACCTCATCCAGCCCCTGCGCCAGGGCCGAAACGATCCGGTCGATTTCCGCCTCGGTAATGATGAAAGGCGGGCAGATCACCAAAGAATTGCCCGTGGGGCGAATGATCACCCCCTTCATCAGCACGGCATTCGCGATATGGCTGCATAATCCCATCTCCAGAGGATAGGCAGTGCGGCTTTGGCGATCACGCACCAGTTCGATCCCGGCCAAAAGGCCGATGCCCCGGATTTCACCCACCAAAGGATGATCGCCAATGATGGATGCCAAAGCCCGGTGCAGAGCGGCCCCGGATTGCCCGGCCTTTTCCACCAGATGTTCGCGTTCGATGATCGCCAGATTTTCATGGGCCACCGCACAGGCCACGGGATGGCCCGATGTGGTGAACCCATGCTGAAAGGCGCCGCCCTGATCCAGCACCAGATCGGCAATAGAATCTGTGACTACCGCCGCCGCCAGGGGCATATAGCCCGAGCTTAAACCCTTGGCCAGAGTCATGAAATCAGCTTCAAAGCCGTAATGATTTTGGGCAAACCAATGGCCGGTGCGGCCAAATCCGGTCACCACCTCATCGGCGATCAGCAAAATGCCTTCTTCTTTGCAGATGGCGGAAATCTCCGGCCAATAGCTCGATGGCGGCATGATCACGCCCGATGTCACCTGTATCGGCTCGGCAATGAAGGCGGCAACCTGATCGCGCCCCAATTCCATGATTTTGGCCTTCAAAGCGGCGGCGGCTTTGCGGCCATAGGCTTCGGGATCAAGATCACCCCCCAAACGATACCAATAAGGGGCTTCGATATGGCTGACGCCGGGCAAAGGCAGGCCGAAAGCCTGATGCATCACCGGCAGGCCATTGAGGCTGGTGGTGAGCATGGTGGAGCCATGATAGGCGTAATCCCGGGCGATGATATGCTGGCGCTCTGGTGCGCCTTTCAGCCGCCAATAGGCACGCACGCATTTCAGGATGGTTTCATTGGCTTCCGAACCGGAATTGGCAAAAAATACCCGATTGAGCGATCCCGGCGCCAGTTCAGCGATCCGTGCCGACAAGGCCGCGGCATGGGGATTGGTGACCGCCTGAAAGCTGTGATAATAGGCCAGATCGTGCATCGCCGCGCTGGCTGCCTGTGCCAGTTCCGGGCGGCCATAGCCCACATTCACGCACGCCAAACCCGCCATCGCATCCAGAAGCGCCAGATCCCCCTCGCCATAAAGGGTGGAGCCCGATGCCCGCTCGGCGATGAACGCCCCCGATTGGGCCAGCGCCTGATGATCGGTAAAGGGATGGATATGATGCCGCCGATCCCCCTCACGCAGAAACTGGCGCTGCTGCGCGCGCTGTTCGGGGCTTGGTGCTGTGGGCACGGCTGATGTTTTTTGCTGAGAGGCCATGACGATCCTTTTTCACAGGAATATCATGCCCCTGATACGATGGTCATGGCTAAAAAAGCCTTAAGATCGCGGCATCCGTCCTCGTTCCACCCAACATCGTAAAACCATCAACCCGTGCAGATATAGCTTTTGAGCGATTGGGCCTCCATCTCCGCCTCGGCAATGCGGATTTTGACGATATCGCCAATGGAAACAAGGCCCAACAGCCGATCATTGTGCACCACCGGCACATGGCGAAAGCGGCCCTTCGTCATCACCGCCATGAGGGACGCAATGGTTTCATCGGGGGATGCGGTCACCACATGGCGGGTCATGATCTCGTGCACGAAACGATCTAAAAGCGCAGGGCCATGGATGGCCAATTCTCGCACCACATCGCGTTCCGACAGCATCCCTGCAATGCTCCCTTCATTATCGAGCACCAGAACGGCACCGATTTTTTCCTCGGCAAGCAAAGCCACCGCATCGCGCAGGCTGGCGCTTTCCAATATACTGGTAACAGCCGAGCCTTTTTCTTTTAAAATCGAGGCTACAGTCATGGAACTCTCCCCTTGTCATCCTCTGTGCTGGCGAATATGGCTTTGACTGGCTATGCTGTAAAAGCTGCGAAATGAGGTTAAGAATACCATAACCATAGGGTGCATGACCATGGCTTTCAGACAACAGGCGCGGAACTGGCGTTTCCTTTCCGCCGGGCTTTTATTGCTCTCGATGCTCGCCCTTTTCCTGATGATCGCCCCCGGCCCCGGCGTGCGGATCGAACTTTGGTCATTCGGGATGGCGATCAGCCTGATGCGCTGGGCTTTTTATATTGCCGCCTTCACCGGCGTGGTCAGCATTCTGGCTTTGCTGATGGCCGCAGCGGGTGGCCATAATGCCATCAGCGGGCGGCTGGCTTTATCGATCCTTTTAAGCGGTGCCGTGGTTACCACGCTTTATCTTTTGCGCAGCGATGCCACCGCCGCCGTGCCGATCCATGATGTCACCACCGATCTTGCCGATCCGCCGCGTTTTCAAAGCCTTAATCCGCGTGATGGCAGCCCGATGATCGTGCCGGATCGTGGGCGCAGCGATCTGGCTGATCTGGCCCCCGAAACACGCTGGCTGGTTTATCACCGGGAAGCTTATGGCGATCTTGCCCCTTTGATGCTCGATCTGCCCCTCGATGAGGTGCAAAATCTGGCGCTGGCCGCAGCCAAAGATCTGGGGTGGGAAATCGCCGACGCCCCAATCGCGGATGAAAGCATTTCCGAAAGCGCCTTGCCCGAAAGCGCCCTGCCCGAAAGCGCTTTGCCCGAAAGCGCTTTGATCGAGGCCACAGACACCACATTCTGGTATGGTTTCAAAGATGATATCATAGTGCGCCTGCGCTATGAGAATGATCAAACCCGGGTGGATGTGCGCTCTGTTTCCCGCATCGGGATCAGCGATCTGGGGGCCAATGCCAAACGCATCCGCGCCTTCCTTGAAACCTTGTCAGAAAAAGCCATATCCCGCTCATGAAAACAGTGTTCACAGTTGCCATCCTGGGTGCCCTGCTTTTGGCTACCGCCATCACATCCTATATCGTGATGCAGGAAATCACGGATATACCCCTTAGTCTCCATGGCATGATCGCCATGGGATTGGGGATTGTCTTTACCATTGGCATCGGTGTAGGGCTGATGTGGCTGGTTTTTTATTCGGCTCGTTCGGGCCATGATCAATCCGCCCATGGCGATGAACGCGAATAATCCTTTTTTTGGGGGTTTACAGCCCTTCATCACATCCCGGCTTTCATAGCCCCAAAATCAGCGGACCCCGTTTATGACGATCGCATCCTTTCAGGATTTTTGGAATCTTGTCGTCGATGTTTGGCAGCATGGGGTTTTTGGCATCCATATTGCCGACAGCCTATTTGCTTTGGGGATTTTTCTCCTCTTCATCATGCTGCGCAATATCCTGACCCGCTTTATTTTATCGGCTTTACAAAGAGCAGCCTCGCGCACAAAAACCGATATTGATAACCAGATTCTTGAGGTCATCCGGGCCCCTGTTCGCTTCATTCCCATTGTTATGGGGATCTTTTTTGCCACCAGCGCCTTGAATGTGGGCGAAGATGTGGAAGCGTTCTTCAACCATATCAATCGCTCCCTCGTCACCTTCACTTTATTTTGGACCTTGCATCGGATCGTTTCCCCCATCGGCGGGATTTTGATGCACAGCCGAGGGATTTTAACCCCGGCGATGGTGGATTGGATCATCAAATCGGCCAAGGTTGCCTTCATTTTGCTGGGCTCTGCGGCCATACTTGAAATCTGGGGCATTGCTGTCGCCCCGATCATCGCGGGGCTTGGGCTTTTTGGCGTCGCGGTGGCTTTGGGGGCGCAGGATCTGTTCAAAAACCTGATTTCGGGGCTTTTCGTGATTGGCGAACGTCGCTTTCATCCCGGCGATTGGATTTCTGTTGATGGCGTTGTGGAAGGTGATGTGGAGGAAATCGGCTTTCGCACGACCAAAATCCGCCGTTTCGACAAGGCCCCCGTTTATGTGCCCAATTCCAAATTATCGGATAATGCGGTCACCAATTTCCAGAGAATGACCTATCGCCGCATCAAATGGATCATCGGGCTGGAATATCGCACAACCGGCGACCAGCTTCGCCGCATCCGTGATGGGATCGAGGCTTATATTCTGGAAAGCGATGATTTTGCCAAACCCGAAATGGCCAGCACCTTTGTGCGCATCGATGCCTTTTCAGCCAATTCCATCGATATTTTGCTCTATTGCTTTACCCGCACCACAAAATGGGGCGAATGGCTTGAGGTGAAAGAGCGGCTGGCCTTCAAAATCAAGGACATCGTTGAAGAAGCAGGAGCCGGATTTGCCTTCCCCAGCCGCTCGCTTTATGTGGAAACCATGCCCGATGCCGCCGAAAGCTTTCCCCAATCTGCCAATAAGGCCGATACGGCAGCCCAATCCTTGACAGCAACCAACGAAATCGTTCAAAAAAATTCTTAACAGTACGATGCTGTGTTTTCAGTGTCCCCAACAGAGACCCTCTCCATGACCATAAAACGCGATCCGATCATTCGCACGGCCCCGCGCCTTGCTGATCTCAATCTGAATGGCCATATTTTCGGCGGCTGGCTGCTATCGCAAATGGATGTGGCGGGTGGCATCACCGCCAGCAAACGGGCCAAGGGCGCGGTGGCTACCGTAGCTATCGAGGGCATGAAATTTCACCGCCCGGTGCATGTGGGGGATTTGATCAGCTGCTATGCCGATATCAAATCTGTGGGCCGCACATCTTTGCATATCAGCGTTGAGGTCTGTGTAACCCGCCGAGGCATCGAGGAAGAATTCACCGTAACCGAAGGCACCTTCATCTTTGTGGCCGTGGATAGCGAAGGCCGCCCCCGCCCCGTGGATCAGCCGGACTGATCCCTTCGCCCTTATCAGAATGATCAGGATCGCGCCAAAAGGACCAATAAGCGCTCTGCGGCCTTGGTGAAATCCTCATCTGTTTGCACCATCGGCAGATTGGGAAAACCACGCGCAAAATGGCCCCCATCCGCCCTGTGCGATGGGGCTGGCCTGAAGCCCCCGGCATCGCAAGATGAGAGCACCGTTTCTGATCCCGCCATCCATGCCTTCATCGCATCGGCATTAGGGGAAACCACCACGGCCTTCATGGAAGGATAGCGCGCCTGCGCCCGGGCCAGAATGTCCATATCCGCTGGCACCACCACATCAAGACCGGCATCCATCCAGCTTTCGATCTCGCGCCCGATGCCATAGAGTGTCGATCCATCGCCCCAATGCAGGGCAAAAAAGCCCTGGTTCACATAATCATGGAAAACATCGCGGGGCAGATAATGCGCATCTTCAGCCCGCGATGGCTCCACCCTTTTGCTGCCGCTATCAGAGGGAAGTGCGAGATAGCGTCGCGGGAAAATCACCCGGCCACGGCCCAGATGATGGGCGCGGGCCTGCTGCACCAGCCGGCGCATCCCGCCACCCGGTGGCCCGATCAAAAGAACCAGCCGCCCTGCTAAGTTGATCTGCTGATGATCCGGGGTCGCTTCACCCACAATCTTTCCAAGAAACACGGCGCTCTCGCTATCAGGTCAATTCAGATCAGAATGCACCAACTGCGTTTAAGCCATGTGACATTGAAATGAGAGAATTGTGACAAAAGCGAGGATAAAGCGGGACTCAGGCGGCTTGGCACTGCCGGCACAATCCCTGCACCTCAACCGTTTGGCGGCGGATCAGAAAGCCATGCTGATCGGCCTCATCGCGCACCAGCCTTGCGATATCCCGGCCCAGAAGCTCGGTCACCACCGCACAATTTTCGCAGATCAAAAACTGGCTGACATGGGCTTCCCCCGGTGATGGGCAACCCACATAAGCATTGAGGGATTCAATCCGGTGGATCAGCCCGTTTTCCAGCAAAAATTCCAGCGCCCGATAAACCGTGGGGGGGCGCACCGCGCGATCAGGGGCCGACAGCAGTTCGAGCAGATCATAAGCCTTGACCGCCGCGTGGCCGTTCCAGATCAGTTCCAGAACCCGCTGGCGCATCTCGGTCAAACGCGTGCCCCGGCGGGCACAGATCAGCCGGGCCGTATCGATAGCCGCCATTTGACACTGATCATGATCATGCGGCCGATGATCGGATATCATTCCTTGATCTCTTTGTTTTTGCACCATGGCCTCCCTCTCATTCTGCCAGCTTAGCGCGATCAGGCGATAGATTTCTACCTGCTTTGGCGTTTTTCGGGTTTAACGTGTCATAGGTGATATTAAGGCTTGACGATAATGAGATAATATAACATTACAGTTCCCAAGAAACAAATCCCCATAAATTCACATTGAGGACCGATTACCATGTCGCGGGAAAAAGCTTATCGTCTCTTTATCATCAGCCTTGCCAGCAGCACGGCCCTTCATGGGATGGCCAAAGCCCAGATGGCCACTGATCAAGGCCATCCCGGTCATGATCGTGGCGGCATCGAGGAAATCGTCGTCTCGGCGCATCCCGGCGGGCGATCCCGCTTTGAAATCCTGCAGGGAACATCGGTTTTGGCGGGGGAAGAATTGGCCCGCAATCTGCGCGGTACCATCGGCGATAGCCTTGATGGCCTGCCCGGCTTATCGCAAACATCCTTTGGCCAAGGGGCCAGCCGCCCGATCATCCGTGGTTTGGCGGGTGATCGCTTGCGTATCCTGATCAATGATCTGGGAACCTTTGATGTTGCAACAACCAGCCCCGATCATGCCCCGGCGGTGGATCTGGCCACGGCCCGCAAGGTTGAGGTGATCCGTGGCCCCGCCACCTTGATGTATGGGGCTAATGCGATTGCCGGGGTGGTGAATGTGATCGATGATCGCGTGCCCCGTGCCTTACCTGAAAATGGCCGGGTGGATGGGCAGTTTCTCACCAGCTATGGCACCAATGGCGACGAAGTGCTCAATAGTGGCGCGCTCACGGCCAATATCGCCGGAGGACTGATGGCCCATGTGAATGGTTTTTATCGTGATGCCGGGAATTTCAAGGCTCCCGGCTTTTTACGATCGGATCGCGAGCGCGCCGCCAATCCCCTGCCCGCCGGCGAGAGCGAGCCTTTTGGCCGGGCCGAGAATTCCGATCTGGAAAATTGGGGGGTCACGGGTGGCTTATCTTATGTTGGGCGACATGGCTTTCTGGGCGCCTCTGTCACCCGGCTCGATAATAATTATGGCATCCCCGTCGAGCTTGAAGAGGAAGAGGAAGAAGAAGACGGCGAAGAAGGTGAAGAAGGCGTGCGGATCGATATCGAACAGACACGCTATGATCTCATCGGGGAATGGACCAGCGATTTTCTGGTCTTTGATAAAGCCCGCTTTCGCTTTGGCTATGCCGATTATGAACAGGCTGAACTCGAAGGCGGCGAGATTGGCACCCTGTTTTTAAATGATGAGTGGGAAGGCCGGATTGATCTGGATCAGATCGCTTTTGGCGGCTGGACCGGCACCAGCGGCCTGCATCTGCGCAGTCGTGAATTTGAAGCCATCGGGGCTGAAGCCTTCGTTCCCCCCAATGAAACGTTTCAATGGGGGTTATACAGCTTCCAAAGCTATGAAATCGGACCATGGCATTTTGATGCGGGGGCCCGACTTGATCGTCAGGAGGCAAAATCCGATATTTTGGGTGTCGAGCGCAATTTCACCGGCATCAGCCTCTCTGCCGGGGCTTCTTATACCCTTGGGAAAGGGTATCTGATCGGGCTCAACAGCTTTCGCACCGAGCGCGCCCCCAATGCCGATGAACTTTTCTCGAATGGCCCGCATCTGGCAACCTTCACCTTTGAACTGGGCGATGTGGATCTGGGCGAAGAAACGGTGAAAGGCCTTGAACTCAATCTGAAAAAAGCCGACGGTCCTTTTGAATTCCTGATCAATGGCTTTTATTATGATTATAGTGATTTCATTTTCGAGCGCTTTACCGGCGAGGAAGAAGATGGTCTGCCCGTGGCCCAATTTTCTGCCACCAATGCCCGCTTTTATGGCCTTGAGCTTGAAGCGGATTATGAGCTTTGGCGGGCGGGCGAACAGGCCTTCTCCATCAATGCCCAATTGGATTTTGTGAATGCCAAGGAGACGGCCAGCGATACCCCCTTGCCCCGCATCCCGCCTTTGTCATTCACCCTTGGTGGCGATTATGAAAGCCATTATTTCGATGTGCATATCGCAGCGGAATATGTCGCAAGCCAGAAAGACATTGGCGAATTTGAACTGCCAACCGATGATTATGTGAACCTTACGGCCAGTCTTGTCGTTCATCCCTTTGAAGAGCGGGATATTTCACTGATCATCGAGGGCCGCAATCTGGCTGATAGCGATATTCGCTTCCACACCAGCTTCCTCAAGGATCTGGTGCCTGCGCCGGGCCGCACCGTGCGGTTCATGCTTCGTGCCGGTTTTTAGGGGATTGAAAGGCTTATCCCACGCCTGATCTATGGCTCCATTCTGGGGCTCCATTCTGGGCCTGCGGATCACCTGCCTTGACCGGCTCAGCCGCACCCACCCCATGGGTGCGGCCTTTTTCACAGCCCGGCACTGAGCCGGGATCAGAAAATGCCAAACCAAGGAGACGCCATGATTGATCTTTACACATGGGCCACCCCCAATGGACACAAGGCCTCGATCATGCTTGAGGAATGTGCGCTGGAATATACTGTTTTTCCCACCGATATCGGTCAGGGATTGCAAAAACGCGCAGACTTTCTGTCCATCAATCCGAATGGAAAAATCCCCGCGCTGGTCGATCATGATGGCCCATCGGGCGATATCACGGTTTTCGAATCGGTTTCCATCCTGCTTTATCTGGCCGAGAAAACCGGAAAATTCCTACCCGAGGCGGGCGAAGATCGCTATCGGGCGATGAATTGGGTGATCTGGCAGGCGGCCAATCTGGGCCCGATGATGGGGCAGGCTTTTCATTTCTATCATTATGCGCCCCATCGCTTGCCTTATGCTATCGAACGCTATCGCGATGAATCGAGCCGCCTGCTTTCGGTGATGGATAACCAGCTTTCCAAAAGCGCCTATCTTGCCGGAGACGACTATAGCATCGCTGATATCGCCAGCTTTTCTTGGACCAAATTCGGGTTGAAATTCCTGCAGGAAGAAACGCAGGGAAAAATCCCCGATATGCCCCATATCCAAAGATGGCTGACCGCGCTTGCCAAACGCCCCGCCGTGCAAAAGGGTGTCTGCGTGCCCGATATTTAGGCGGCCTGCCTGATCCCCCTAATCGCTTTCCACCGCCAGCCCAAAGGCTTCAAGCCCATCGGCCAGATAAATAGCGAGCAAGGGGGTGGAAAGCAGATAATCAGCGGTTGTGTGGGTGGCTTCGCGCCGGGCTTCTGCCCTGATTTGGGGCAGTTCATCGGCGCTGAAGGTGCCCCGCCCCACCCACATCAGGGTCACCAGATCGATGCGCTCATCTTCATTCAAATCATCGATGAACTCCGCTAGCGCATTGAAATCGGCTTCGGCGCCCCGGCGCTCGGTCACATCCACATCCCCGTCCCCTTCATGATCATGGGGCAGATCGCCATAGGCTTCCTGCACCCGTTCGATGATATGGGAAACGGTGTCTACCGTGATATTAAGCGGGCTGTCATCGTCGTCTATCGGCTCTGGCGGCGGCTTTCCGGGAATCATGGCTCATCCTCCCTCCAACACTGTAGAGAAAAGCATGACCCCGGATCGGCCCCTTGGTCAATCCATCATCGCATCACATGTGATCAAAATGAAAGCCGAGCCAAGCCAAAAGCTCCGCCCCAAATCCTATTCGCTGCCAAACAGATCAAGCGCTGCATGGGTCATCGCCTCCACCCCGGTTTTGATCGTGGGTTCGGGCAAGGGCGCAAAAAATGGCGAATGAAGAGATGGCAGGCTGATCTCTCCACGCGCAGCCGCCGCCACTTTTTCAGGCTCCACCGCACCCAGCCAGAAAATCACACTGGGAATGCCTTCGCGGCCATAGCGGCCAAAATCCTCACCCCCCATCACCGGCTGGGTTTCCAACACATTCTCTGCCCCCAAAGGCCCGCTAAGGGCTGCAACCAATCGCGCAGTGAGATCGGGATCATTATAGGTGGAGGGGGTGAATTCATCCTTCACCACCACTTCGGGCAAGCGATCTGAGGGCAGGCCAAAAGCCAGCGCGGTATTTTTGGTGATCCGCTCGATGGCTGCCAAAACCCGGCTGCGGGTGGCATCGGAATAGCTGCGCACGGTCAGTTGCAGATCGACCCGATCACTGATGATATTGTGCTTGGTGCCGCCATGGATCGATCCCACCGTCACCACCACCGGATCTTGCGGGTCCACCTCGCGGCTGGCGATGGTTTGCAGGCCCAAAACGATCTGGCTGGCCAGCACCACCGGATCTTTGGTGGCATGGGGATAGGCCCCATGGCCGCCAATGCCATGCACCGCAATATCCACTGAATCCACATTGGCAAGGGCATAGCCCGGCACATAAGCCAGCTTACCCGCCGCCAAAGATGAACTGACATGCAGCGCGATATTATAATCGGGACGGGGAAAGCGCTCGAACAAGCCATCGGAAATCATCGCTTTGGCCCCGGCTCCGCGTTCTTCCGCCGGCTGGCCGATCATCACCAAAGTGCCCGACCATTGATCACGCAAAGACACCAGCCGCCGCGCCGTGCCCACAAAAACGGTCATATGCACATCATGGCCGCAGGCATGCATCACATGCACATCCTGGCCATTCTGTTCCACCGCCGTCACCGTTGAGGCATAGGGCTTGCCGGTCATTTCCTTCACCGGCAGGGCATCCATATCGGCGCGGATCAAAAGCGTGGGGCCGGGGCCGTTTTTAAAAACCCCCACAAGCCCATGGCCGCCCACATCGGGGGTGACATCAAAACCCAATTCCCCAAGCTCGCTGGCCATGCGCGCTGCGGTCTCGGCTTCTTGAAACGACAATTCAGGATGGGCATGAAGATGGGTATAAAGCTTTTCGAGATAAGCATAATCGCTTTCAATGCCGCTTTCGATGGCGGCATCATCTGCGGGCGATTGAGAGCCAGACACCTGCGCCCAACTGAGGCCGGGCGCAAAGAAGGCTGCCATGAGCCCAAAAACCCCCAGATGATGACGCCCCAGCCGCCACGACCTCGGCCCCGAAATTTTTAGAAAACACATCATCTTGATCCCCTTTGTCATTTTTAGTGGCACTCTCACATTATAAGATGCAAGCATGATGCGAAATAAAGGAGAGAGCCATGACTTTTGTGAAAAAAATTCTGCCCTGGTTGCTGACCGTGTTCATTGCCTTTGTTTTTGTGCAATCCTTGGCTTTCAAATTTACCGGAGCGCCCGAACCGGTCTATATTTTCAAAACCATTGAAGGCTGGGCCCAAAGCAGCCTTGGCCTTTCCGGGCTTTTTGCCCCCGGCGGCATTTTCAGCCAACAGATCGTGGGGGTGGCGGAATTGATTGCCAGCCTGCTTTTGCTTGCGGGGGCGGCCCTTGGCGGCCTGAAGGGGCAAGGCCGGGCCGCAAAAACCCATGCCGTGGGCGCGCTTTTGGCCCTTGGGGTGATCAGTGGGGCGATCTTCTTTCATCTGTTCACCCCCCTTGGCATTGTGGTGGGCAGCGAAGCCGATCAAATCGCCAGTGATGGCGGCAGCCTGTTCATCATGGCGCTGCTGGTGTGGATTTCCAGCGCAGCTCTGCTTTTCCGCCATCGCGATCTGATCAAAAGCCAATAAATCATCAAAACCGGCCAAAGCCCGGGGATCGCTTTTATGCATAGAGATCATCACAGCCACAGCCATGGCGCCCTCCACAGCCATGGCGGTGGGCATGATCATCAAAACGAGCGCCGCACATTCTTTGCAATGCTTTTGATCGGCGGTTTCATGCTGATCGAAGTGGCGGGGGGGCTGATATCGGGCTCTCTCGCCCTTTTGGCGGATGCCGGGCATATGCTGACCGATGCGGCGGCGCTGGCGCTCGCCTTTTCCGCCTTTCGCATCTCTCGCCGCCCCCATGATCGGGGCAAAAGCTTTGGCTATTACCGATTCGAGGTGATCGCCGCCTTTATCAACGGATTGGCGCTTTTTGCTCTGGTGATCTGGATCGTGATCGAGGCGTTAAAGCGTATCGCCTCCCCGCCCGAGGTGATGGCCGGACCGATGCTGGCGGTGGCGATCGTCGGGCTTCTGGTCAATCTCGTCGCTTTTCGTCTGATCCACGGGGCGGATCGAAACAATCTCAATATCCGCGCGGCTTTATGGCATGTGATTGGCGATATTCTGGGCTCAATCGCCGCGATCATCGCCGCCATCGTCATTCTTTATACGGGCTGGACCCCCATCGACCCGCTGCTGTCCTTGCTGGTGGCGGGGCTTTTGATCCGCGCCGGTTGGTCGATCACCCGGCGAACCCTGCATATCCTGATGGAAGGTGCGCCTGATCATATCGATCCCGAAACTCTGGCGCGCGAACTTTCACACGAAATCGTGCAAATTTGCGATGTGCACCATCTGCATGTCTGGCTTTTAACCGCCGAACGCCCGCTTTTGACCATGCATATCACCATCCGGCCCGAAGATCGCGCCGATGATGTGTTACTGCGCGTAAAAGATTTCCTTGCCAAACGCTATAACATCACCCACAGCACCATTCAGATCGAATCTGATGGCTGCGCTGATCATCCGCCAAGATGATTCCACTGGGATTTATTTTCGTTCCCAATCGATATGATAAAGATCAAAGCGCCGGTCCTTCAGATTGGTCACCGTGCCGGAATTGCGCGCCCGCACCAGATCATCAAGATGCAGATCGGCAAAAGCCACGGTTTCGGCATTAGGGGTGGTATCGGCGGCGATTCCATCCCGGGCAAAGGGAAAATCACAAGGGGTGAGAATGCAGCTTTGGGCATATTGAATGTCCATATTCTCGACATTCGGCAGATTGCCGACATTCCCCGCCATCACCACATAGCTTTGATTTTCCACCGCCCGCGCCTGGGCACAATAGCGCACCCGCAAATAGCTTTGCCGTTCATCGGTGCAAAAAGGCACGAACAGGATCAGGGCGCCCTGATCCACCAATCGGCGGGCGAGTTCGGGAAATTCGCTGTCATAGCAGATCAAAACCCCGATCATGCCGCAATCGGTGGGGATCGCCGCCACCTCTGTTCCCCCCTTGATATTCCACCAGAAACGCTCATTGGGGGTGGGGTGGATTTTATCCTGAGCATGAACCGCCCCATCGCGCAGGAATACATAGGTGATGTTTTTCACATCCCCCCCTTCCATCCGCACCGGGGTTGAGCCGCCAATGATATTGATATTATAGCGCATCGCCAGATCGCGCATGGTTTCGCGAAATTGCTCGGCATAGCGGGTCAGCGCCTCGATCCCTTCCTGAGGGGTCAGCTTTTTCGGCTCGGCAGACAATAATTGCAGGGTAAACAGTTCAGGGAACACCACGAAATCAGAGCGATAATCGCTGGCGACCTCGGTGAAATAGGCCACATTCTTAATAAATTCCTCAAAGGAATCCACCGCCCGCATTTCCATCTGAACGGTGGCCACCCGCACCGGACGCCCGCTGACCCGGCTGCGATGAATGCCTTTGGTTTCCTCGGTATTGGCGATATCGGGATTATGCCACTGCATCAAAACAGCGCAGCCAAAGCTTTCCTTGTCGCTGGGCAGATAATCGCGCAAAATCTGCACCGGCTCGAAATTATTGCGTAATTGAAAGCCGATCACGCTATCGCGCACGCGGCGATCCTGGGCCGCTTCCAGATAGGCTTCAGGCGTTGGAAAGCGCCGCCGCCGCCGCCCATAGCCGGGCATCCGGCCCGCAAAAACAATGCCTTTGAGTCCCTGCTCGCGAGCCAGTTTTTTCCGCGCATCATAAAGCCTTTGGCCGATTTTCAAGCCACGCACATCGGGATCGACCGCAACCTCCATGCCATAGAGCACGGATCCATCGGGATCATGGCGCGAGGCAAAACCATTGCCGGTAATCTCGGCCCAGCTATGGGGCTTTAAGGCGATGGATTGAGAAATCCGAAAGGTGAGGCACACCCCGATGATGGCCTCATCCAAAATGGCGACAAACTGGCCTTCGGGATAGCGGCTGAGCGGCCCGCGAAGATTTTCCGGGGCCATGGTGGGCATGGTGGGATAGGCTTTTTTCAAAAGCGCCACCACATCATCAATATCGGAAAACTGGAATTGCCTGATATATAAACTGCGCTTTTTGGTTTGATCGGCCATCCGGTCTTCATCCTTTTCCTGCAAAAGCGCATGAGCCTGTTGCAACACGCATTGCCCTCTCATCTCGCCTTTTGCTAGTCTTCTACAGATATGCTGCGAAATAGCAAATTGGTTAAAGCTGCCAAAAAAATAAAAGGGATCGTTTCATGCGGATCGTTCATTTGCTGTCAATTTTTCTGATTGCATCCTTTGCGGCCCCTATGGCCGATGCCCATCCGATAGCCCAAACCAAAGCGGGCCATCATGATGCCTTCCGGCAATTGGAAGAACAATGGCCCGGACCCAACAGCATCAGGGCGGCATCCGGCGCGCCGGGGCAT
Source organism: Iodidimonas sp. MBR-22 (assembly GCF_029946565.1). NCBI lineage: Bacteria > Pseudomonadati > Pseudomonadota > Alphaproteobacteria > Iodidimonadales > Iodidimonadaceae > Iodidimonas > Iodidimonas sp. MBR-22. The sequence continues at coordinate 25,262 of NZ_JARKVQ010000011.1, read as the reverse complement.
GAATATTGGCAGCAATATGTGCATTATAAAATCGATGTGCGCCTTGATGATGCAAATAAGCGGATCACGGGGCGGGTTGAGATGCGCTATGAAAACCGCTCGCCTGATCGTCTTTCCTATGTGTGGCTGCAGCTTGATCAAAACCGCTTCAAGCCCCATTCCACATCGCAGGAAAGCCTGAGCGATCCCTTGGCCGGTCGCCTGTCCTATGCCCGTTTGCGCGAAATACGGCTGATCGAAAGCGGCGGTTTTGGTTATGAGATCAAAGCCGTGACCGATCAGAATGGCAAAGCCCTGCCCACAATGATCACCGATAGCATGATGCGGGTGGATCTGCCCCAGCCTTTGGCTCCGGGGGCCAGCACCAGCCTTATTGTCGATTATCAGTATAACATCTTATCGGCCAAAGAGCTGTCGAACCGGACGGCCTATGAAATTTTGCAGGATGGCAGCCCGAATTATTTCATCTCCATGTGGTATCCGCGTTTGGCCGCTTATACCGATTATGGTGGCTGGATCACCAAGGCTTTTCTGTATGGCGAACCCGCCATTGATTTTGCCGATTTCGATGTCTCGATCACCGTGCCCGAAACCTTCATTCTCTCTGCCACGGGCGTTTTGCAAAATCCCGATAAGGTTTTGAGCCGCACCCAACGCCAGCGGTTGGAACAGGCGGAAACCGCCCAAAAGCCACTGTTCATCATCACCCCCGATGAAGCGGCGCAAAATGCCGTGCGCCAAGCCGATAGCGAGGTGATCTGGCATTATAAGGCCGAAAATGTGCGCGATTTCGCCTTTGCCGCCGCCCCCGGCTTTATTTGGGATGCGCAGGGTTATGAAACTGCTGATGGCCGCATGGTGATGGCCCAATCCCTTTATCCGGCAGAAGGCGAGCCTTTATGGAGCCGCTATTCCACCCCGGCGATCATCCAAACCTTTGAAACCTATGGCCGGATGGCAATGGATTATCCCTGGCCCCATGCCACATCAATCAATGCGCCCATCCGCTCGGGGATGGAATATCCCATGCTGGCGGCCAATGCCCCGCGCCCGGAAAAGGATGGCACCTATTCCCGGCGCACCAAATATGGGCTGATCGGGGTGGTGATCCATGAGGTGGGCCATAATTGGTTCCCGATGATCGTCAATTCCGATGAACGCCACTGGCTGTGGATGGATGAGGGGCTCAATTCCTTCCTCGATGAACTGGCGCTTGCCGAATTTGATCCCGATGCCCCCCTGCGGAGCGAACCCCGCGATCTGGCCGAAAGAATGACCCGGCCCAATCAGGTGCCGATCATGACCCAGTCGGATGCCTATATCAATCGCGGCATCACAGGCTATGCCAAGGTTTCTGCCGCTCTCACCATCCTGCGCGAAACGGTGATGGGGCGCGAAGCCTTTGATTTCGCTTTCCGGGAATATGTCCGGCGCTGGGCCTTTAAACGGCCCCAGCCCGCCGATTTTTTCCGCACCATGGAAGATGCCAGCGGCGTTGATCTCGATTGGTTCTGGCGGGGCTGGTTTTATTCCACCGATCATGTGGATATCAGCCTTGATCAGGTTACATTGGCGACCATCGATACCAAAAATCCCGATGTGGAAGCCGAATGGAAACGCGCCCAAAAAGCTGAGGTTCCCCGTTCCATCACCCTGCAGCGCGATGAAGGGATGGTACGTCGCACCGACCGCGAACCCCATCTGCGCGATTTTTATAATGAGCATGATGAATTCACGGTCGCCCCATCTGATCGCAAGGCCGCTGAAAAGCTGATCGCTAAGCTGGAGCCATGGGAACAAGAGCTTCTGGCGCTTGGCTCCAATCTTTATTTCCTTGATTTCAGCAATAAGGGTGGGCTGGTGATGCCCATTCTTTTAGAAATCACCTATGAAGATGGCAGCACAGAAAAGCGCCCGATCCCGGCAGAAATCTGGCGCAGCAATCAATCCCATGTCACCAAGCTGATCATCACCGATCAAACCATCCAATCGATCAGCATTGATCCCAATCTGGAAACCGCCGATGCCGATATGACCAATAATCATTGGCCAAGAAAGCCGGTGGAAACCCGGCTGGAGTTGTTCAAACGCGCGCCGCAAAAAAACCTGATGCAAAAGCTTGAGGGCGGCGCGGATGATGAAGCCAAAAGCAATGAGGGATGAGGCAGGCTTTCCGCGCATCCCTTTTAAGAAACGCCTGGCACTTCTCGCCGAAGCTTCTGATGCTGCTCATGGGTGGTCTCTCTTGGCAGTTTAACGGAAATCGCCTACAAGGATCAAACGAAGGCAAGCGGCAGCATGCTTTCCTTAAAACAACTTTGAAGTGCAAATTGCGTGATCAAAAGAGTGTTCATGCTCCCCATGCCCAAAAGGCTGGAGATGGACAAATGCGGGGAAAGACCGATGCTTCGATATAATCACTCCTGGCTCTTGATGATCGGCATCATTGCCGGGCTTTCCGGGCCGATTTTGGCCTTGTCTGCCAAGGCGCAGGGCATGGGTCCGCAGCAAGGACCGGATAAATCCTATCTCATTTTATTAGCGCAAAAGCTGGGGCGCACCGCTGGAAATGCCGAATTTTGCGGCTATGATGGCGATGATATTGAAGAATTCATTGCCAAATCGATGGCTCGACTGGCGAAAGAAAGCGAAGATCGGGTCTTGCTGGCGGGGGGACGGGTGGAGTTCAATGCTCATGCCGCTTTCGGTCGTGCCGAAGGCCCTGAAAAGGGCTGTCAAAGCTTTGGCCTTGCCTATGCCGAAGCCAAAAGCACCCTGCTATATTGAAGGAGCGGATTGATTGAAGGAAGGGGGGCTTTCCTGAGAAATCCGAACGCTTTTATCCTTCATCTTCAGCGGGCGGCCGACACATCCGCCGGATCGGGCACGATGAAAATCGGCCCTTCGATCTGCTCCGATTTCTGGGGCCATGCTTTTTCCAGCGCCTGTTCCACAAAAAGTGCCAAAACCGGCGCCAGGCGATAATCCGCTTCATATCTGGAAAAGATAAAGCCCTGTTGCGCAGGGCCTGTGCGCATGAGCTGATCCGCTTCCAATGTTACGGTCATTTTATCCTCAATGATTTTTTCGCCCGCGCGCGTGCGCATTTCGATCTTGCCCACCACAAAGCTGCTGGATGCCCGCAAATAAGGCTCGCTATGATCATCGAGCTTGATCCGATCAATCTTCAAGCGGATGCTGCCATCGAAATCGGGCTGGGCCCTGGCAATATTATGCTCCACCATAGCGATGAGCAGATTTTCCACCGAAAAAGCGTGCAAATCAGGGATCAGCGCCGCCCCGGCCCAAGGCAATCGGGGGGCGGTGGGCTTTTCGCTCCCCTGAACATCGGCACTCTCATCGCGTGAAGACAGACTGCGGCGAAAGCGTTCTTCCTGGATACGCTCTATGCGGTTGATGGCGCGCATATGGCGCTTGAGTTTTCCGGAAAATTCAATCGTCAATTCATAAGGATGCAATGCCACGCTTGTTTCTGCATCCGCCATCATAGCCTTGTTTTCAGCCAAAGCCGTGGCGGGTGGCAAAACAAGCCCGAAAGCCAGCACCAACCCAACCCCTATCCTGATCGCTGCCGCCCAAAAACCGGCCTTGCGCATCCTCATCCCCCGGTCGCCTGATATGCTTTTAATTATTGAATATGATGGATTCATTGGGGCCGCTCAGGCGAATGATCACCGGCCCGTTGATCTCGTCATCCTGCTCAGGCCAAAGGGATTCAAGGGCCCTTTCAACAAAATAAGCAAGGGTCGGCCCCACACGATCCGCTTCATCCGTTTCGATGAAGGCATATTTTGGCCCATCATAGTTTAAATCAACACTGGGATCGATGACCAGATTGGCCGATACATCCTGTGATTTCACAAGATGACCTTCAGAATCGAGCCATTCCACCTTGCCCAAAACATAGGAACTGGACGCATTGAGAAAAGCAATGGGATGGGACGAAACCTTCAATCGATCAACGGTCAGGCGCAAGGTTCCCTGAAAATCTGGCACTGCACGATTGAGATTATCTGCCGCCAAAGCAGTGATGAGATTGCTCATCGTATAATTCTCGGCATCGGGGATCAGGGTTTCCCCTGCCCATTGGGTATTCATCGTACGGCTTTTGGCAAAACGATGAATCGAACTGCGCAGGTGGGATCGATCATCGGTACCGGTTTTGCGGAAGCGTTTTTCCAATCTCCGCTCCAGATCATCGATCGATTCCATCCGCTTGCTCAAGGCTTTGCTGAACACCGTTTCGATTTGATAGCCATCCATTTGGGGGGCAATCGCAGAGGATGTTTGAGCCAGCACCGGGCTTGCGAAAAATGCACATAAAGCCAATGCCGCACTTGGTGGATAAATAATGCGGGCCATAGTGGTTTTGATCACATCTGCGCTTATCATGCTAACCTCCTGCACTGTGCCTTTAAAATTTGCTATAAAGGGGCTGAACATCTGCTGAACGTCCCTTTCACCCTCTCCCCCAATGGCTCGATGGGGCTGCTCTAAAAGGACCGGAAATCATGCAGCCTGATCGCTTCCACCCTGCCCCCACTGCCTTTCATTCCTGTCATAAATGGCCCGCCACCCCCTGTGTTACAAGAACCCGGCCTGCCGCGTTCCGCCTGTCCTTGGCCTTCATCCTTGTCTCTACTGTACTGATCTCGTTATCTGGCTGCACAAAAATCGAGCAGGGCATCGCGGTGTTGAGCCATGATGTCACAACCCGCTTGAGCAAAGCCCCCGCCGGGATTTATCGCGCCGATCCCGATCATATTTCGGTGCATTTCAGCTTAAGCCATCTGGGCTATAGCCAGTTTACCGGGCGTTTTGACACCATCGACATCAGCCTTGATTTAAAGCCTGATGATCCGCTGGAAAGCATGATGGATGTGCGCATCCCCCTGCAATCGGTAAATAGCGGCAGTTCAACGATTGATGACATCCTGCGCACGGATCTATTTGATCTGGCCCGCTATCCAGAGATCCATTTTACTGCCGAAAGCATCCGCAGCCAGAATGGGGTGGATGGCACCATCGAAGGCCAGTTGGAAATGAATGGCCGCCGCCGCCCCATCCGCCTTGAGGTCACCTTTAATGGCTATGCCAAAAATCCGCTGACCGGGGCCCCCACTTTGGGATTTTCCGCCCGCACCCGCCTTGATCGCTCAGCCTTTGGCCTTGGCAAATGGTCTCCCGCCGTGGGGCATGAGGTGGCGATCATGATCGAGGCGGAATTGATCCACCAGCCATAAAACATCCCCTTGGAAAAACGCCATAAATACAAAAAAGGGCCGCCCGAAAGCAGCCCTTTTCGTTTCTTTGCCCCAATGTGCCAGTGGCACTGAAAAATCAGGGCCTTATCTGTTATTCATCCAGCGGGATGGGGATGAAATAATAATTACCCGCGCGATAAACCCTGAGCAGGGCCGCCGAGCGTCCTTCCTCGCGGATGGATTTGATCGCCGCACTCACATCCTCGGGTGAAGACACAGCCTTGCGATTCACCTCGACAATCACATCGCCGGGGGCAATCCGCTGGCGCAGATCCGGTGCCACCTGAAGAACAATGGCACCATTCACATCATCAGGCACATCATATTGCTGGCGCAGCAGCACCGTCAAACCTGACAAATTCATACCCAGTTCTTCAGTCACCGAAGGCTGAGCAGGGGTTGTGGGATCATCGGGTCTTGGCCGTTCGCCGGTCACCACCGAAAGATTGACCCGCTTGCCATCGCGCAAGACCGTCAGGGTCGCTTTTTCTTTGACACCCAACGCACTGACAACCTTCACCAAAGCCGTGCTGTCTTCTACTTCTTCGTCATTGAATTCGACGATGATGTCGCCTTCTCTGATCCCGGATTTGGCCGCCGGGCTATCGGGGGTCACGGAATTGACCAAGGCACCCTTGGCCTTTTCAAGGCCCAGGGCTTCGGCCGTCATTTTATCCACGGCCTGGATCTGCACGCCCAAAAAGCCCCGGCGCACATAGCCATGTTCTTCGATCTGCGAAATCACCCGTTGGGCCTGATCCGATGGAATAGAAAAGGCGATCCCCACATTCCCGCCTGTGGGGCTGAAAATGGCGGTATTCACGCCGATCACTTCACCATCGAGATTGAACAAAGGCCCACCCGAATTGCCCCGGTTGATCGAGGCATCGGTCTGGATGAAATCATCGAAAGGGCCCCCGCTGATCTGGCGATGATGGGCGGAAATGATCCCCGCCGTCACCGATCCCCCAAGGCCAAAGGGATTGCCGATGCTCAAAACCCAATCGCCAACCCGGGCTTTTTTGCTCGATCCCCATTTCACAAAAGGAAAATCCTGATCCGATTTGATCCGCAAAAGGGCCAGATCACCCTCCTGATCGCGCCCGATAACCTCGGCCTGATATTCTTCGCCATCCACTGTGCGCACGGTCACTTCATCGGCTTTTTCGATGACATGGTTATTGGTCACCACCAGCCCTTTGGGATCGATGATAAAGCCAGACCCTAAGCTTTGCAGCTTGCGCGTAGGGGCTTGCCCATCCCCCCCCTGACCGGGCTGACGGCGATCAAAAAATTCATCAAAAAAATCTTCAAATGGCGAACCCGGCGGGAAAGGCGAACGCCGCGTTGTGGCTTCGACATTTTGCACGCTGGAGATATTGACAACCGCCGGAGAGAGCTTTTCCACAAGATCCGCAAAACTTTCCGGCATTTGCCGGGCCTGCGAAAGAGACGCCGTGGCAAGAAAAACCACCGCCGCAAGCAACCCCACCCATAAGAAAAGATGCTTGATCCGATTTTCGCGGCTGGCATCAGTTCTGGCATCAGTTCTGGCATCAGCTCTGGCGCTCAATCCATCACTGGCTTTTGTTATCGCTATCGCTGTCGCATTTTTATGGCGCATGACACCTCCTTTTATACAAATTCACCTGCTCATATCCCCTGCATTTTCCCTGATCGAACATCTTTTAGACAAGGACCGGACCTAAGGGCGGATCAAAAACGCCCCACCCAAATCATCACAAAGCCAAAGAGCAGGCCGCCAATGCCCGCAAGGCGCAGTTTCTCGTTTCCCGAGCTTAGCACCAAAGCGTGCAAACGGCGCATCTGATCCGGCATCAAAATATAGGCCACACCTTCCAGAACAAAAGCCAACCCCAAAGCCACAATAAAATCAGTCCATAGAAAGCTCATGGGGCTGGCCTCAGTTTATTTTTTCGCGTTCTGATTACCAAGATACTCAAGAAAAGGGCTATCCGGTGACAAAACGATGGTGGTGGAATTATTGCCCAGTGCATTGCGATAGGCTTCCATAGAGCGGTAGAATTCAAAGAAATCCACATCCTTGCCAAAAGCCTCGGCGAAAATCTTGGCCGCAGCCCCATCGCCTTCACCCCGCAGCTTTTGCGCTTCGCGGCCGGCTTCAGCCAGCAAAACAGTGCGTTCACGATCAGCCTGCGCCCTGATCCGTGCCGCCAATTCGCGGCCTTCCGCCCGGGCTTCTTCAGCTTCACGCTCACGCTCGGTCCGCATCCGATCAAAAATGGTCTGCGAATTGGCATCCGGCAAATCCACTCGGCGCAAGCGCATATCAACCACTTCGACACCAAAGCGATCAGCATTGAGATTAACCTGTTCGCGGATTCTTTCCATCAGTTTGGCGCGTTCACCAGACACGATGTTGCGCAAAGGTTCAGAGGCCAGAACCTGCCGCAGATTAGATGCCACGATGGTATCGATGCGGCTTTTGGCCCCTAATTCATTCCGCACAGTTTGGTAGGTGAGCAAAGGATCGGTAATCCGAAAGCGGGTAAAAGCATCTACCTGCAGGCGCTTTTGATCCGAGGCAATCACTTCTTGCGTGTCGATATCAAGATTGAGAATGCGGGAGTCAAAATAATTCGCCTGTTGTAAAAAGGGCAGCTTCCAATGCAGCCCCGGCTCCTTGACCACCCTTCGGGGATCGCCAAATTGCATCACGATAACCTGTTCGGTTTCCCGCACAGTAAACAAACCGGTACTGGCAATGGCAATCACCACGCCCAGCACAATCAGCAAAAATATCGAGCGTGCGTTCATTATCTGTCTCCGCCTGATGTTTTGTCATTGCGGCCCTTGATCGCAGGCAGCGCCATATAGGGCACAACGCCCGAACCGGCATTCTGATCCATGATCACCTTATCCATATCGGTAAAGATATTTTCCATGGTTTCCAGATAGATGCGGGTGCGCGTCACATCTTTGGCCTGAGCATATTCCTCATAAACCGATAAGAAACGCGCCACATCCCCCTGAGCACCGGCAATCACCTGTTCCTTGAAGGCTTCGGCTTCCTGAAGGATCTGATTGGCGCGCCCACGGGCTTCTGGAATGATCTGATTGGCATAGCGATCCGCTTCATTGCGAAACCGCTGACGATCCGCTTCGGCGGCCTGCACATCACGGAAAGCATCGATCACCTGCATGGGGGGATCAACCTTTTCAAGCTTCACGCCGCCGACCAATATCCCCGCTTCATAGGTATCCAAGGATTGCTGGATCAGGGTTTGGGCTTCTGTTTCGATCGCACCGCGCCCCTCGGTCAAAACCTGCTGGATGTTGGTGCGCCCAACGATTTCCCGCATCACACTTTCCGCAACCGATTTAACGGTTCCTTCCTGTGGGCTTTGGATATTGAACAGATATTTGGTGGCATCCTTGATCTGCCAAAAAACCGTGAAAGACACATCCACGATATTTTCATCACCGGTAAGCATCAGGCTTTCATCAAGCAAAGCTGAAGGGCGATTGGCCTGCCCCATGCCCTGACGAAAGCCGATATCAACCCGATTAACAACCGTAACCGCTGGGGTAAGAGCGGTTTCAATCGGCCATGGCAAATGCCAATGCAGGCCGGGAAGGGTTGGCTGCTCGGCCGCCGCGCCAAAGCGCAGGACCACGCCCTGCTCATCGGCATTCACCCGATAAATCCCGGTCGCCGCCCAAAGAATGAGCCCTAAAATGATCAAAAGGGTGATCCCGCTTTTACCGCCTGCGCCCTGGGGCAGCATTTGTTTCAAGCGCTGCTGGCCTTTTCTGATCATCTCATCCAGATCGGGCTGAGGCCCTTGGGGTCGTCTTGGCCCCTGAGGCCCCTGAGGCCCTTGCGGCCCGCCACCCCATGGGCCATTTCCGCCACCGCCGCCGGTATTTTGCCAGGGCATAAATTTTCTCTCCCGTTGATTTAAAATCAGAGCACTTCAAACACTGCGGTTCAAAACTGCGCTTTTGCAAAGAATTCCTGTAACGCTATATATGAAAGACGGGGACCTGTCGCAATGTCAGCTTTCCATTCTATGACATAAAGTCACGATAAATATCCATTTGACTACAGATAAAGGCCCAATATGACCGCCGATAAACAACAGATTCTCGATGCCTTGAAAACCGTCATCGACTCCGAAAGCGGGCAGGATATCCTGTCATTGGGCTATGTAACAGGGCTGGTGATAAAAAATGGCCATATCGGTTTCTCGCTTGAGCTTCCCGATGCCCAAAAGGCCAGCCGGTCCGAGCCTTTGCGCGCCAAAGCCGAACAGGTGGTGAAAGCCATTCCGGGCGTTTTATCAAGCACGGTGGTGCTCACCGCCGAACGCCCCCAAGGCTCCACACCCGCCGCGTCTCGCCCCCCTCACCCCCCCCAAATGCCCGGAAAACAGGGGCCAAAGCCCGCGCCTCCCTTGGAAGGGATCAAGGATGTAAAGGCGATCATCGCCATCGCCAGCGGCAAGGGGGGGGTTGGGAAATCAACCACCGCCGTTAATCTCGCCCTCGCTTTAGCGCGTCAGGGCCTCATGGTCGGGCTTTTGGATGCCGATATTTATGGCCCCTCGGTGCCCCGGCTTGTGGGGGCGCATGGCAAGCCAGACGTGGCGGGGAAAATCATCGAACCGATCATCGCCCATGGGATCAAAACCATGTCGATCGGTTATCTGGTGGATGAAGAAAAAGCCATGGTCTGGCGCGGCCCCATGGTGGGATCGGCCGTCACCCAGCTTTTGGGCGATGTGCATTGGGGGGCTTTGGATATTCTTGTGGTGGATATGCCCCCCGGCACCGGCGATGCGCAGCTCACATTATCCCAAAAGGTGCCTTTGGCGGGGGCGGTAATCGTTTCCACGCCCCAGGATATTGCGCTCATCGATGCCCGCAAGGGATTGGCGATGTTTCGCCAGGTGGATGTGCCGATTTTCGGGATCATCGAGAATATGAGCTATTTTCTTTGCCCCAGTTGCGGGGATCGCGCCGATATTTTCGGCACCGGTGGGGCGCGCGAAACCGCCGCCGCTTTGGGGGCCGATTTCTTAGGCGAAATTCCCTTGCATATGGATATCCGCGTCACATCCGATCAGGGCACCCCGGTGGTCTCGGTATCGCCCGATGGTCCGCAGGCCCGCGCCTATCTCGATATTGCCGAGAAAATCGCCGCTCGCCTCTCTGCCAAATAACGCTGAGGGCTGGTCACTGGCCAGCGCTTGTTCGACAAAGAGGGGCTGGTCACTGACCAGCGCGTATTCGATAAAGGGGGCTGGTCACTGACCAGCCCAGCGACGCAGCAGATTGGCGCGGCTTTTGGCGATGAGATCAAAGCTTTCCGATTTGCCGTCCTGCTGATGGAGTTGGTCCATCGCGCGACCGAGATCGAATAAAACCTCCCGCGCGCCCGCATCCCGCACAAGGCTTTCCACCCATGTGACCGCCACAAAGCGCAGGCCGGAGCGCACCGGCTCAACCCAATGAAGGCTGGTGGAGGGATAAAGCACAAGGCTGCCTGCGGGGAGCTTGAAGGCTTCCTCTCCGCCCAAGCCCGCCAGCACCAGTTCCCCCCCTTCATAGCTTTCGGGATCATTGAGAAAAACCGTGCAGGATAAATCAGTGCGCAGCAAGTCTCGCCCCATCAGGGCATCATCCACATGGCGGCCATAGCCCTCCCCCGGTCCGGTCCGGCTGATCAGAGGATCGGCGATCCGCGCGGGTAACGCCACGGCCTTGAACAGGGGATGCTCCAGCAAAGCCTGTTTGATCCGCCTTTGGCAATGGCTGCGCGCGGCAGAAGATTTGGCCTGCCAGTTTGATTTCACCGCACGCGCATGCCAGCCCGCCGTTTTCGCCCCCGGCTCATATTCCAGCTTGGGCAGCATCTCTTGTAAACTTGACAGATCATCAGAATTCAAGGCATCACTAATGAGAATGAACATGATTTGCAATCCTAGATTCAGGATAAGACAATGACACAATGGCGTCGTCGCAGACTTTGGACAAGCCTTGGCGCAGCCGCGCTGATCACCCCGGGCCTTGCGACAGGGGCCTTGGCCATGGCCGATAAACCTCTATCAGAGCCGGGGCTATCCGCGGCCGCCAACCAAGACGCTGAAGAGCGCGCTCATAACCCACGCGGAGACGATCTGACCAGAACGGCTTATGCCAGCGTGATCCAACAGGGCGGCGAAGGCGGCGAAGGGGGTGAAAGCGGCGGCGAAGGGGGTGAAAGCGGGGTCGATCCTGTTGCCGCTCAGCATGATCCGGTGGTCTATCTCACCGCTCTCGATGTGATCAGGGCGCATTATCTGGCCGGTCTGGCCGCTTATCGCGCTGATGATCATCAGGCCGGGGCGGAAATGTTCGTTCACCCCATTTCAGAAGTTTATTATGATCTGGAAGCGGCCTTCAAAGCCCAAGGGGTCGATCCCTTCGTTGAGGCCATGTTCAAGGCTGGTGATCTGGCTTTCGCCGGTGAACCCACCGAAAAGGTGGAAGCGGCGGTTAAAACGGTGCTGGCCGCCACTGATGCCGCAGCGAAAAAAGCCCCCCGAGCCAACCACGCCACCGCCGCCATCGAAGCGGCGGTAATTGCCGATATGGTGGATCGCGCTGCTTTGCAATATCGCCTTGTGGCTGCCGGGGATAATAAGGATGCCTGGCTTGATGGTTATGGCTATCTGAAAGCCGCCCAAAGGCGCGCCGATTTGATCCGCGAGCAACTTGATCCCCGTTTTCGCGATGCCCTTGATGAAACCCTGACGCTTTTATCCTCGGCCTATCCCGAAGGCCTGAAGCCCGCCGACGAAGCCCTTGATCCGGGGCTTTTACTGGCCAAAGCAGGACGGGTCTCGCTCTTGGCATCGGGCTTGCGATAAACCGGATCAATGCGAACCCCTCAAAATAAGGGCGCATCAACATAAAAAAGAGCGGCCCCTGATCATGTGACCGCTCTTTCTTTCCGTTGAATATGGATCAAAAGGCCTGGCTTAATTGGGCAAAAGGACCTGATCGATCACATGAATAACGCCATTCGAGGCGGCGATATCGGCTGTTGTCACCGTTGCATCATTGACCGAAACCCCTGATGTGGCATCGATGGCAAGGGTGCCACCCTCAACCGTTTTGGCGTCAATCGTTTTCCCGGCCAGATCTGCCGACATCACCTTGCCCGACACCACATGATAGGTGAGGATAGCAACAAGCTTTTGCTTGTTTTCCGGCTTCAAAAGATCTTCAACCGTGCCCGCAGGCAATGCGGCAAAAGCGGCATTGGTGGGGGCAAAAACCGTAAAGGGCCCTTTGCCCGACAAGGTTTCCGCCAGGCCCGCCGCCTTCACGGCTGCGACAAGCGTTGAAAAATCGTCATTGCTTGCAGCAATTTCAACAATCGTTTTCCCGGATTTATGATCATCGGCAGCCACCGGGGCCACCATGAAGAGGGCCAAAAGGGCAGACAGAACCAAACGAAATTTCATCGTCTTCGCCTCCTATGCGCTGATAAAGCTTGTCTGTGCGCTGATCATTCAGCAGGCACTGTCGATCTTTACGCATCATTAAGGATGGCGGTTTTGATTATGGCAAAATAAGGCATGTTTTGGTGAGGATTTGAAAAAGGCACCGAAAATCAGACCCAAAAAATGATAGAGATAAAATCAATCAAACAAGCTTGAAACCGATGTTTCATGGCTGATGCGGTTCATCGCTTCGGCAATCAGGGGCGCAATGGTGATGCGCCGCACCTTCGTGGACAGGCGCACCGCTTCGGTGGCCAGGATCGAATCGGTGATCACCAGTTCCTTCAGAGATGAAGCCCCGATGCGCGCCACCGCCCCGCCCGATAAAACACCATGGCTGACATAGGCCGAAACCGCTTTTGCCCCCGCCTGCATCAGGGCATCGGCGGCATTGCACAAGGTGCCCGCCGAATCGACGATATCATCAACCAGCACACACACCTTGCCATTCACATCGCCGATGATGTTCATCACTTCTGAAACCCCGGCCTGCTCCCGGCGCTTATCAACAATGGCCAAAGGTGCGCCCACCCGCTTGGCATAAGCCCGGGCCCGCACCACGCCGCCCACATCGGGCGATACGATCATCAGATCATCCTGGCTGTAATGATCGCGCAGATCGCGGCCCAAAACCGGCAGGGCATAAAGATTATCCGTGGGAATATCGAAAAAGCCCTGAATCTGACCTGCATGAAGATCCATGGTCAAAACCCGATCCGCACCTGCCGTGGTGATCAGATCGGCCACCAGCTTGGCTGAAATCGGCGTGCGCGGCCCCGGTTTGCGATCCTGGCGGGCATAGCCATAATAGGGCAGAACAGCGGTGATTCGCCGAGCCGAAGCCCGCTTTAAAGCATCGATACACACCAGCAATTCCATCAGATGATCATTGGCCGGAAAACTGGTGGATTGCGCCACGAAAACATCCTCACCGCGCACATTTTCATGGATTTCCACGAAAATTTCCTGATCGGAAAAGCGCTTTACGCTGGCTTTGGTAAGGGGAATATTGAGATAGGCGGCAATGGCTTCGGCCAGTGGCGGATTGGAATTACCGGTCAGGATTTTCATACTCTGCTCCGTATGCATCTTTTGCGTCCATCACCGCATCGGCTGCGGCCATGGCTGGCCATGCCCATCACAAACCCGGCGGTCAGGTCACCCAACCGTTCTGCGACAATCTTGCAGCGCTCTTAGCAAGCGCTGCCCCTGCTGTAAACAGACCATCCTCAGGAAAGACCGCCTCATAAGAAAACAGCCCATGGAATGCCCCAAAGCGGGGGCCCAACTTCATGGCTTTAACCCAATCACCGAAAGCTGACGGCCATAATCGGGCTCATCAAGGTGGGTGGCCCGGCGAAAACTATAAAACCGATCCGCAAGGCGATAGGTATCAAGGCCCAGGGGATCAACCGCCCTCACCCCGGCACGGGCCAGAAGGGCCGCCACGATCCCCTCCAGATCGCATTGAAAGGCTTCTGGCCGCCCACCCCCAATGAAGAAATCGGCAAAAGCGGGGTCCTGATCGCAAAAAGCCTGCCGCACCTCGGCCCCCACCTCATAGGAAGCCTGCGCAATCATCGGGCCGATGGCTGCGCTCATCTGATCGGGCCGCGCGCCATAAGCGATCATCACCTCAATCGTGGCCTCGATCACCCCGGATGCCGCACCGCGCCAGCCCGCATGGCAGGCTGCCACCACCCCGGCTTTGGGATCGGCCAATAAAACCGGGGCGCAATCGGCGGTCACAATGCCTAAAAGCAGGCCGGGCTGATCGCTGATCAAGGCATCGCAGCGTGGCGGATCATCCGCATCATATAAAGCATCGCCCCCCTCGCCCCGATCTTCTGGAAAGGCTTTGATCCCCCGGATCGGGCGGGCCAGATTGCTGTGAATCTGATAGGGGGTGAGCAGCGTCAAACCGCCCATGGCGCCTTCGATCCGGCGGCGATTTTCCGCCACCGCAGCCGCCTTATCCGATGAACCGCGCCCGGCATTGAGGCTGGAATAAAGGCCGGTTGAAACACCGCCCGACCGGCTGAAAAATCCATGAACCACCCCCGGCATCTGCCCCAGTAATGCGGACGGAATGGGGTGAGGCGCATCCGACTGAAGAGACGGACCCCTTGCCGAGGACGTGGGTTCATTCGGTGTCACTATGGGCTGCCCTTCTAAATCCGGGAAGAAGACGCCGTAGAGGCACAATGGCCATCACCTTGAAAAGATCGCCCATCAAATCGGGGGCCGTCAAGCGCCGCACCGCCGCCTTGATCTCTTTTTGCTGCTTGTCTCCGGCGCGTGAGCACAAAAGGGCCGCCCGCACATCGATACCCAAAGCCTTGAGAAAATCCCCTTGGGTGATCGGCCCCGCCACCGCCGCGCCATGATGTCTGGCGGTGATCGCCAATTGCTGGAAATCCACATGGGCGGTGAGATCGGTTTGCCCGGGGCGGTGGAAAATATCCACCCTTTGATGGCGGCGCACGGCCTGCAGGGTTTCCCCCACTCCGGAAACACAATGGCCATAATCGATGATCAGGGCCGCCCCATCAAAAGCCAGAATCCGGCGGCTGATATCCTCGCACACAGCCAATCCCGCCGGGCAGATTTCCACGATGCTGCCAATGGGGGCAGACCGCAGGGCTTCAGGCACCAGATCGACCAGATCGATCTGATCCTGATCAGCAGGATACAAACAAAAGGAAAAAGTCTGGCCATCGCTGGTGATGGCCCGTTCAGCCCAGCCATTTTCTGTTTTCACCAGTTGATGGACCGGCAAGGCATCGAAAAATTCATTGGCAATCAACAGAACCGGGCCATCGGGCACATCATCGAAATGATCATGCCACTGCGGCTTGGCGATCCCCATGCGCCCCAATCGCTGGGCTTGCGCCTTGATCAGGGCTTCATTGGCTTCCACGAAATGCACCGTCACCGCTTCTTTCAAGCCGGGGACGACAGAGAGCGCGCGCAGGGCATCGGCCATAAGGGTGCCCCGACCGGGGCCCAGTTCAACCAGCCGCACCCGCCGTGGCTGGCCCATGGCTTCCCAGCGATCCGCCAACCAAAGGCCAATCAACTCCCCAAAAATTTGGGATATTTCCGGGGCCGTAATGAAATCGCCCGCGCCCCCCAAAGGATCATTCTTGCGATAATAGCCATGATCGGGATGCATCAGCGCTTCGCTCATATAGCGATGCACGGTCATGGGGCCATCGGATGCGATCCTCTCGTGTAAAAGCCGGGCAAGGGGCGTGCTCACCGCTGCCCCCGCTCATTTTTAGATGCCGAACGCTCTGAGGCCTGCCCGGCCCCACGCATTTGGGCACTCTTGCGCGATTGGGCCGCAGAAATGGGATCGAGCCAGCGGGGGAAATGACCCGTGGCGGCGCTCCAGATCACCCAGAGGCCGAAAAAAATCATCGGCAGGCTGAGAATCTGGCCCATCGAGATGAAATCGGCAAACAGCCCCAGATGCTGATCGGGCTGGCGGGCAAATTCCACCAGATAGCGTGCCAGACCATAGCCGATGAAAAACAAACCCACGATCAGCCCCGGCAGTTTTCGCGCTTTATGCGTCCAATATATGAGGGCGTTCAACACAATGAAAAGGATCAGCCCTTCGAGCAAGGCTTCATAAAGCTGGCTGGGATGGCGCGGCACCTGCACGGGATCGGTGGGGAAAATCATCGCCCAGGGCACCGTGCTGGGGCGGCCCCATAATTCGCTATTGATGAAATTGGCCAGCCGCCCGAAAAGCAGGCCGATGGGCACGGCGGCAGCAATCATATCGGCAAAACCCAGCAAGGGCAGCTTTTGCGCCCGGGCATAAAAGATGATCGCCAGCGTCACCCCCAAAAGCCCGCCATGAAAGGACATGCCGCCATCCCAAAGGCGTAGAATAGCCATGGGATTATCAAGATAAACGGCGGGTTTGTAAAACAGCACATAGCCCAGACGACCACCCAGAATCACCCCCAAGGTGGCCCATGTCAGAAAATCATCGATCTGGCGGCGGGTGATCGGCACGGCCAAAGCCACGGCAACCTTGCGCACCCAAAGCCAGCCCCCCAAAAGGCCGACCAGATAGGCAAGGGAATACCAGCGGATGGGAAATCCGAAAATGCTGACCAGAACAGGATCGATCTGGGGATAAGCCAGCACCCCATTGGCCAGCAAAAAGGCAGGCCCACTGGCCATGGGCTGCAGCCCCATATCAATAAATTCCAGCATGGTCGCCTGTGCCCTTCCGTTTATCTCGGCCCCTTCGTGGGGGCACATCATCCGCGCCACAAGCGTGAAGTCAAGTTTGATGGGGACACGCTTTGCAGAAAGCCGGCAGGGATCGCCGGAGAACCAAAGCTGTCAGGCGGGCGAAAAAACAGTCTTTGCAAAAAGCCGGCTATCCCCCCATATTCGGAGGATGATTCTAAACGCTTGAAAGACTGAAACACCATGCAGACCGATAACCGATTTTTCGATGATCTGGCAAAGCTTGCCACCGGGGCCGCGGGGGCGCTGACATCCGTTCGCTCCGAAGCGGAAGGCGCCGTGCGCGCATTTCTTGATCGTCGATTGGGCGAGCTTGACCTTGTGACCCGCGAAGAATTCGACGCGGTGAAGGAAATGGCGGCCAAAGCCCGGGCGGAAAATGATCGCCTGAACGACAGGCTCAAGGCCCTTGAAGACCGGCTGGCTGAAATGACGGACGAAAGTGGCCCCAAAAAGCCGACCCCCAGCGCCCGCAAGGCCGCCGATAAGCCCGTTCAAGGCAAACCGGCTTCAGGCAAAACAAGCGCCAATAAAGCAACGGGCACTCGATCAACAGACCCCAAAACCGATTGAATGATACTAGGTCTGGTAAGTTGTAACGAAAATTTAACCAGATCTTGCAGTTATCCACAAGATATTGAGGCGGCTTCCCCAGAGTTCCCTTGCACAGTGCCTGGCAAGCTGGCACCATTGCTCTCGTGTCAAATGTCACAGAGCGGCCAGATCATTGGCCAAAAACCAGTGGCCTGGCAGATGTTGGTGTTTTGGCAAGATCGACAAGACTGTCTTGACGAGACCAGCCGGTGGCCTGCATAGCCCCGGTGGCTTCTACAGGGAAGCAGCCAAAGGAGTGACAGCGCATGACAACGCTCATTGCCGACGACAGCATCGCCACAGAATCCAATCCCCTTGATCTGGTTGAAGATTTGGCCAATGCCAATGATTGGATTTATGATCGACAAGATGATGAACTGACCGCTGCGGTAACCGGCGGCTATTGCGAATATCAGCTCCGTTTTTTCTGGCGCGAAGAAGAACGTGTTTTGCAGGTTGCCTGTGTTTTTGATGGCCGGGTTCCCGAAGCCAAGCGCGCCGCCGTTTATGAAACATTGGGCCTGATCAATGAGCGGCTGTGGCTGGGGCATTTTGAAATGTGGTGCGATGAAGGGCTTTTGATGTATCGCCACGCCACCATCGCCGATGAAGAAGGCTGCGGCCTATCCGGCCATCATCTGGCCGTGATGGTGGAAACCGCCCTGAGCGAATGCGAACGCTTTTATCCGGTTTTTCAATTTGTGGTCTGGGCCGGTAAAACCCCGCGTGAAGCCCTTGATGCCGCCATGCTGGAAACCATGGGCGAAGCCTGAACCTTAAGACGAAGCCTGAACCGTAAGGCGAAAGCTGGTCCGTAAGGCGAAGCCTGATCCGTAAGGCGAAAGCTGGTCCTAACAATCGCCAA
Organism: Iodidimonas sp. MBR-22; assembly: GCF_029946565.1. Taxonomy (NCBI): domain Bacteria; kingdom Pseudomonadati; phylum Pseudomonadota; class Alphaproteobacteria; order Iodidimonadales; family Iodidimonadaceae; genus Iodidimonas; species Iodidimonas sp. MBR-22. The sequence goes on along the minus strand of NZ_JARKVQ010000011.1, from coordinate 6,711 downwards.
AAAGCGAATATTGCCGCCTGTCGCCTGCATCTCCCGCGTTTGAGCCCCGGTCCCCCTTGGCATTGGCTTTGGGTGGCGGGGTAAACAGGCTGCAATCAAGCTTTTTGATCGCGCGATTATAGCCGATTTTGGCGATGGCCAGCCGCAGCCGGGCGGTGATCATCTCGGCATAGGCCCCTTCGCCACGCATCCGATGGCCAAAGCGTGCATCATTCAGCCGCCCGCCGCGCATATCACGCACCAGCTTCAGGATGCGCGATGCCCGATCCGGGCGTTCCTCATGCAGCCATTCTTCAAACAGATCCTTGATTTCATGGGGAAGCCGCAGCATCACCCAGCCTGCCTCGCGGGCCCCGGCTGCATAGGCGGCGGCGAGGATTTTCTCGCCTTCATGATCAGTCAGGGCCGGGATTACCGGGGCCACCATCACCCCCACCGGCACTCCGGCTTCGGCCAGCGCCTTCATCGCCCCGATGCGGCGACCGGGCGTGCTGGCGCGTGGCTCCATCCGGCGGGCCAGCCGATGATCAAGGGTGGTGACAGACAGCGCGACTTTCACCAGATTGCGCTGGGCCAAAGATGATAAAAGTTCCAGATCCCGCAAAATCAGGGCCGATTTGGTGACGATGGTCACCGGATGGGATGTTTCATCCAGCACGATGAGAATCGACCGCATGAGCTTTTGATCACGCTCGATCGGCTGATAGGGATCGGTATTGGTGCCAATGGCTATCGGAGCGCAGCGATAGCGGGGATGGGCAAGCTCTGCCCTTAAAAGATTGGCCGCATCGGGCTTTGCAAACAGCCGGGTTTCAAAATCCAGCCCCGGCGACAGCCCCATATTGGCGTGGCTGGGCCGGGCATAGCAATAGATGCAGCCATGTTCGCACCCCCGATAGGGATTGATCGACCGATCAAAAGGAATATCGGGCGAGCTGTTTTTGGTGATGATCCTGCGCGCTTTTTCCAAAGTGATATGGGTGGCAAGGGGGGCCAGATCCGCCTCATCCTCGGCCCAGCCATCCTCAACGGCCTGACGCGATAATGGCTCGTGCCGCCCCGATGCATTGGAAACCGCCCCCCGGCCCCGCCGCAGGGGCGCCCGCACAGGATTGGCAGAACCCATAGGGCTGATGGAACCCATGGGGCCGGTGGCAAAGCGTTCATCATCGCCCCCATCCGCATCCGCATAAGCTGCCGATGGGAAAGGGTCTTCATCTATGGGCGGCCAATCCTGCATAATGCTTGATGATAAGGGGCGGAAAGGAACATATCAAGAACATTTTATCAGGCGTTTTCATAATCTGCCGCCAATCTGTCCACAAGCTCCTGAACCGATGGGCAATCGCTGATACCGCCCACGCCCTGGCCCGCGCTCCAGATCGATTTCCAGGCCTTGCCTTTTTTCTTCTCGCCGGTTTCGCGCATGGATAAATCCATATCCACCGATTTAGCGACCGCCCCCGGGGTGGGATCAACCCCGGCCGCCACAAGGCTGGGGGCCAGAAAATTGCCCATGATCCCAGACACCTGATCGGTATAGACGATATCGCTGATATCCGATTGCACGATCATTTCTTTATAGGCCTGATCGGCCATGCTTTCGCGGGTGGCAATGAAGCGCGTCCCCAGATAGGCAAAATCCGCGCCCAGAATTTCCGCGGCCCGCACCCCTTTTCCATCGGACATGCTGCCCGCCAGAATGATCGCCCCATCAAACTGTTCGCGTAGCTTGGGGATGAAAGCAAAGGGGCTAAGCTGCCCGGCATGGCCGCCGGCCCCGGCGCACACGGCGATGATGCCATCCACCCCGGCTTCGATGGCCTTTTGCGCATGGCGCATATTGATCACATCATGAAAAACCAGCCCGCCATAAGCATGAACCTGGGCCACAATATCGCCCGGATGCCCCACCGATGTAATCACGATGGGCACCTGATGCGCCACCACAAGGGCTGTATCTTCGGCCAAACGGCTATTGGATCGATGAACGATAAGATTGACCCCGAAAGGCGCGGCATCAGGGTTTCGGCGCTTTTCCATATCCTGAAGCCAGCCATCGAGCTGTTCGATGGGCCGGGCATTGAGGCTGGGAAAAGTGCCGATCACCCCGGCATTGCAGCAGGCAATCACCAATTCCGGGCCGGAAACGAGAAACATCGGCGCGGCGATCACCGGCAGGCGCAAGCGCCCCTTAAGGGCAGCGGGCATGGTCATGGGGCAGGTCTCCTGTTGCACAGTCTGATAGGCTTTACCCACTGTGCCGGGAAAAAATCGGGCTGTCATCGCCTCGTTTCAGGGAGGTCAAGCTCCATCACGCGCCATTCGAGGCCGTTTTTTCGCCATTCCGAGCCCTCAGCCGATGGCGGCGCGCACGGCATCAAGGCTTGAGGACACGATATCAAAGCGTTCCGGCGCATCATAAACCCGGGCCAAAGGCTCGGGCACGGGCGGCGCGAAACCAAGGGCCTGCTCCACCGCATCGGGAAATTTTGCCGGATGGGCGGTGGAAACCGACAGAACTTCGCAGCCCGCCGCCCCTTTTGCGCGATGGGCCGCCGCCACCGCTACCGCCGTATGGGGATCGATGATCCGGTCGGTTCTGGCAAAGGTTTCGCGGATGGTTTGCAGAATTTCAGCGTCATCCACCGCATGGGCTTCAAGGCTGAAGGGCAGATCATCGGCCCAGTTTTGCGGCAAGGCAAGATGCCCGCTTTCCACCATATCCGCCATTTGCGCGGCAGTTTTTACGGCATCGCAGCCATTGAGCAGGAATAACAGGCGTTCGAGATTGCTGGGAATTTGAATATCCATCGCCGGGCTCAGGGTTTGGCGCACCGGCCCACGGGTTGTTTTGCCTTCGGTGAAAATCCGGCTCAAGGCATCATTGGCATTGGTGGCCACGATCAGATGACGGATCGGCACCCCCATTTTCGCAGCAATCAAGGCCGATAGAGCATTGCCGAAATTGCCGCTTGGCACCGCCACGGCAAAGGGCCTGCCCGCCCGCGCCATCTGCGCGCCGATAAACACATAATAGGCGGTTTGGAATAAAAGCCGCCCCCAATTGATGGAATTGACCGACAACACCGCCTCATCAGGACGTTCGGCCCGCTCGGCCAAAAGCGCCTTGGCAAAGCGCTGGCAATCATCAAAGCTGCCTTCCACCGCCAGATTGAGCACATTGGCATCATCCACCGTTGTCATCTGCCGCCTTTGCACCTCTGATACCCGGCCATGGGGATGCAGGATCACGATCCGCGCCCCCGGCTGCCCCCGGAAGGCGGCAATCGCCGCCGAGCCTGTATCCCCCGATGTGGCCCCCAGAATAAACAGCTTGCGCGCCTTATGCGCCGATAAAGCCGCCAGCAATTGCGACAGGGGCTGAAGGCCATAATCCTTGAAGGATAATGTGGGGCCGTGAAACAGCTCCAAAAGCCAATGATGGGCGCCAAGCTGATTGAGGGGGGCAATGGCGGAATGGCGAAATCCGGCGAGAGCTTTGCGGGCGATATCTGCCCAGGCTGCGGCGGAAAGCGCGCCGCCATCAAACAGCCCCCCCACAAAAGCCAAGGCTTGGGCATAGCTGCCCGCCCCTAGCCGCTCCAGCTCGGCTTGATCGATATGGGGCCAGATTTGGGGCAGATAAAGCCCGCCGCCGGGCGCTAGGCCACTGGCCACCACCGTTGCAAAATCAATATCCAAATCCGCCCGGGTGCTGGTATAGCGCATCAGAAAAGCCCTTTTCCGGCTGTTGTCATGTCGTAGAAAAGATCCATGCGGGTGGCAAATTCCTCGGGGTCTTTTTCCTTCACCAGCGCATCATTTTGTGGATGCAGGCGATCATAAAGCCGCGTGAGGGTAAAGCGCACCGAAGCGCCTAGACATAAGAGAGGCAGGGCCACCCGCTCATCCGCCGAAAGGCCACGCTTTGCGCTATAGCCCGCGATCATCGCTTCGGCGCGGCGCGGCACAAAGCGATTTTGCGCATCAAAGCACCATGAGGCCAAGGCCACCGCCAGATCATAGGCGCGCAATTCATCGCAGGAAAAATAGAAATCGATCACCCCGCTGAACCGGCCATTGCTGAAAAAAACATTATCGGGGAAAAAATCCGTATGACACGATCCCATGGGCAGATGATAGGGCCAACTATCGGTGAGCCGATCAAGGGCGCGCAAGATGGATGGCAGCCGCCTTTTAGCCGCCCGATCCGCCGCCTGTTCGCAGCTTTCAGCCAATGGCCCCCAGCTTGAAAGCCCATAGGGATTAGGGCGAAAGCCGCCATAGCCCTCGGCCCCATGATGCAGCCGAGCCAGCCCGCCCCCCGCCTCGCGGCAGGCATCGACGCCGGGATCGAGCAGGGATTTGCCTTCCAGAAAACTGACGATCAAAGCCGGACGCTGGCACAGGGATTTGAGCGCACGGCCTTCGCGATCGGCAATGGGCCGGGGCACCGGCACCGCACGGGCATCGAGCTGCAACATCAGATCCACCACATAAGGCAGGGCATCCGCAGGGGTGCGCCGCTCGAACAAGGTCAGCACATAAAGGCCGGTGCTGGTCAAAAGCTTGTAATTGGTATTTTCCACACCTTCGGCAATAGGCGTCAGCGTCACCGCCTCGCCCAGATCATAATCGGCAAGGAAGTGCGCAAGGTCGCTTTCGGAAACTGTGGTAAATACGGCCATAGGTGCCCGGATATAGACTCTTTGGGCGGCATAATGGACATAAAATTATGCCTTGCCGCAAGGCCAGAGATGAAAGCAGGGATAAAAACTGATCAATGATTAGAATTTATGCGCGCGGAAATGCAAAAAAATCAAACATAATATCCTTTGAATTGCCTGCTCTTACAATTTTTCCTTAACGGGTCTCTGGCATAAGAAGGCTAGGAATGATTTCAGGGCGGTCAGTATGTACGACGGGTTGGATCAGGCAGAGGAATTCGCACAAAGCGCCCATGCGCTGATGAAACAGCATAAAATTCCGCCTACACCGCAAAATTACCAGATCTGGTATAGCTATGCCACGGGCCGCAATCAAAGCCTGAAAACGGCCATCGATGTGCTGATCAGCAATAGCTGCGATTTTAACGAAGACCGCAATGCCGAGATCGCGGAACAGTATTTTGGCTCGGGGCGCGGCAGTCGGGAAGTTCATGAAGCCACCGAACGCCTAGAGACCATCGCCAAAACGATTCTCACCCATGTGCAGGATACCAAAGCGGGCAGCCAGAAATTTGGCAAGCGCGTGGCCAGCCTGTCAACGGAAGCTGGCAATCTGGCCAGTGGTGATGAAATCAAAAGGCTGGCTTTGGGCCTGTTGAAAGAAGCGCGGGCGATCACTGAAATCAGCAGCAGCCTTGAAAAAAACCTCAGCGTCACGGGCTGTGAAATCACTGAATTACGCTCGTCGCTGGTTCAGATGCGCAAGGACGCCACCACCGATCCTCTGACGGGGCTTGCCAATCGGCGTGAGTTCCTCAATGTCTTGAAAGCAAGCGCCATGGATGCGGCGGAAAGCGGCGAGACTTTGTCTCTCATCATGATGGATATCGATCATTTCAAAGAATTCAATGATCGCTATGGCCATAAAATCGGCGATGAAGTTCTCAAGATCGTTGCCGCGAAATTGAAGCTGACCCTGAAAGGCAAAGACCTGCCCGTGCGCTATGGCGGCGAGGAATTCATCGCCATCCTCCCCCAAACCTCAACCGAAAGCGCTATGACTGTGGCGGAACATATTCGCCAATCCATTTCCTCAAGCGCCCTTAAAAACCGCCTGACATCGGAAAGCTATGGCAAAATCACCGCCTCTTTCGGCGTGGCGAGCTTCATCCATGGCGAACGGTTGGATGATTTCATTCAACGGGCCGATGAAGCCCTTTATCGGGCCAAACGCGATGGCCGAAATCGAATCGAAATGGCCCTGGATTCGCAATTACAACAATTCGGCTAAGCCTGATATCAATCAAGCTGTCTATTTGTTCAATTTCAAGTTCTTGTTTTTATACGTTCAGGCTCTAAACAATTGCGAATAAATAAAGAATTTGTCATATAGCTGTCATGAAGTTATCATTTTCCCGTAACGAATATTTGCGGGAGAGATAAAATGCGTACAACAAAAATCTCCGGGCCCCTTGCACGGTCTGTCATCTTAGGGCTGTCGATGGCCTCTTTGGCGGCCTGCGCAACGGTATCGGATGCCCCGGATTATCATGCCTCGCGCAATGCGGCGCTTATCAAGCCCGCGACTGCCGATCATTATGCCATGAAGGATATTTTGCTTGGTGATTTCGATCAGGCAGAACAGCGCCTGCGCAACGCCGAAGCCTATGATGAAAACGACCCTTACCGACTGATTAATCTGGCGCTGGTTCTGCAAAAAACCGGCCGCATGGAAGAAGCCGCAGCCCTTTATCGGCGGGTGCTTGAACTGGAACAAAATCCCCGCGCTGGGCTGGCTTCCGGCTATGGCCAATCGGTGAAAGATATCGCGGGCAAGGCGCTGGCTTCGATCGACCGCGAGAGCAATGAGCCGAAATGAGGCTCTGATCCACCTCTAACCATTACACGGCCCTGATATCTGCCGTTGCATCCGGGGCCCCTCAATCGTCACCCCGGGCTATTTATCTTTCGTCATCAACTCTGTTGTTGGAGTTTCATATCTCTGATTTTTGCGTTAGCGATGACGATGATTTTTCGCATG
>NZ_JARKVQ010000010.1:0-119267 GCF_029946565.1 Iodidimonas sp. MBR-22 | reverse complement strand
ACGTCTGAACACGAGTAGAATCAACACCGTGCATCATGTCCACAAATTTAAACCGGACAGCAGTGGGCTTGACCCGGAATCCACTCTTTGTTTGCTTCCGCTCCGCCCGGCGCGGCGCATGATCGAACCGTTGGTGTTGGCGCCGGTACTCGCATGAAGCGCGCTCAAGGCTGTGGGGCTGCTAGGCTGTGGCCCTTCACCAGATGGGCCCCGGCTCGGGGGCCGGGGTGACGCTCTTTGTAGCATTGCCGCAAAAAATTCTTCTTCATAATCCCATGAGAGTCCCCGCTTTCATTCCCAAAAGAGGGCGTGTCCGCGCCTTGTGACAGAATAGTCACGACCGTGAAATAGAACTGTCACCCAACAGCATTAGCGTTTCGCGAGCCACAGTCACGTTCCCATTGAAGGGGCGATGCGGCATCCGTTCAGCGCAGCCTTTCGGCTGGGATGATCCAGTTCTGTTTGTTTGCACACACAACCTCTTGTGGGGAAAGCATGTTTAATCATTATCAAAGACGCCAAACACTTTTGGCCCTGATTTCGGCGCTGGCCATTGCCGCGTGCAGTGACAGCACCAGCGAATTGATTTCCGAAGGCGGCACCGGCGGCGGCACACCGCCGCCAACGACCACGCCGCCCCCCACGAATGGCGGTGGTGATGGCGGCGATCCGCCTCCCAGCGAGGGTGCGTGCCCCGCGGGTACCAGCGAATTGACGATTGCCGGACAAACCCAATGCGAAATCCAAGGCACCTTGACCGGGGATGTGACCCTGACTGCGAACAATGTGTATAGCCTGAATGGCGGTGTGTTTGTGGGTGAAGATATGGGCCCCGATCCGGCCAATCCCATTGCCGGGCGCAGCGCGGCCAGCCTCACCATCGAGCCGGGAACGGTGATTTACGGCCAGACAACGGATGCGATTCTTGTCGTGTCGCGCGGGTCGGAAATTTTCGTGAATGGCACGTCCACCGAACCTGTGGTGATGACCAGCGCCGAAGATCTGGGGCTGGCAGCCGAATTTGGCCGTACCCAAAGAGCGATTTTCACCGGCAATGCCACCGATGATCCCAATACCGGGGAATGGGGCGGCTTCATCGTCAATGGCCGGGCACCGATCAATGTGTGCGGTGACGCCGGGACGATCTGTGTGAAGCTGGGCGAAGGCGATAGCGGTGAATTTGGCGGCAATGATCCCGATGATGATAGCGGGCGAATCGCCTTTTTGCAGGTTAAATATGCCGGTTTTGAAATCACCCCGGGCAATGAGCTGAATGGTTTGGCGCTGCAGGGCGTGGGCCGGGGCACCGAGGTTGATTTCGTACAGGTGCACAATAATGCCGATGATGGTGTCGAGTTCTTTGGCGGCACGGTGGATGCGAAGCATATCGTGGTCACTGGTGCCGATGATGACTCCATTGATTGGACCGATGGCTGGCAGGGCCGTTTGCAATTCGCTCTGGTGTTGCAAAATCCCAATCAGCCGAATTCGGATCGGGCCATCGAAGCGGATAATTTTGAAGAAAATAACGACTTCACGCCGCGCTCGCAGCCTGTCCTTTCCAATCTCACTTTGATTGGGGCGGCTGATCGCGGCATTGGCGATACCGGCATTGTTTTGCGGCGCGGTACCGGGGGTGAAATCTATAATACCGTGGTCAGCAATTTCCTTGATGCCTGCCTCGATCTGGATGATCCCGCCACCTTCGCTCAGGCAAATCCTCAATCCGCTACGGCAGCGGGTGCGGGCTTGCGCATCGGCCATACCCTGCTCGATTGCGCAGCCCCCATCGAAAACGAAGCCGATGATGTGGCTTTTGGCTTAGAAGCCTGGTTTTTAGCCGGGGCCGGCAATATCATTGGGTCGTCTTCGCTTTCAGGCTTCATCAATGGCCCGGTCGAATCCTCAGCGGCAGCCTTTGATATTGCCAGCACCGATCCTTTCTTTGATGCGGTTGATTTCATCGGAGCCATCCCGAATGGGGATGCCCGCACGGCGCAGCAGGAAGGCAATTGGACCTTGGGCTGGACCTTTGGGCTCAATCCCGATCCAACCTGCCCGGATGCGGTGGGTGTGACCGCCACCGCCAATGGCGATGGCTGCATTCTGGAAGGCACCCTGACCGGAACCGTGCGGCTTGCGGCCGGGCTTGATTATTTCCTGCGTGGCGGTGTGTTTGTGGGCGAAGATCTGGGCCCCGATCCGGCCAATCCCATTGCCGGGCGCACACCGGGTGAATTGATCATCGATGCCGGTGTTACTTTGCAGGGCGAGAATACGTCATCGATCCTCGTGGTTTCCCGTGGCTCGAAAATCTTTGCCAATGGCACGGCAACCGCGCCGGTGGTGATGACCGCCATCAATCCTGATACCCGCAATGTCGATCTTGATAGCGGTCTTTGGGGCGGCTTTATCGTCAATGGCCGGGCACCGATCAATGTGTGCGGTGATGCCGGAACGATCTGTGTGAAGCTGGGCGAAGGCGATAGTGGCGAATTTGGCGGTAATGATCCCGATGATGATAGCGGCCAGATTTTCTTCACCCGTGTGGAATATGCCGGTTTTGAAATCACCCCGGGCAATGAGCTGAATGGTTTGGCGCTGCAAGGCGTGGGCCGGGGCACCGAGATTGATTTCGTGCAGGTGCATAATAATGCCGATGATGGTGTGGAATTCTTTGGCGGCACGGTGGATGCAAAGCATATCGTGGTCACTGGTGCCGATGATGACTCCATTGATTGGACTGATGGCTGGCAGGGCCGCTTGCAATTCGGTCTGGTTGTCCAAAATCCCAATCAGCCGAATTCGGATCGAGCCATCGAAGCAGACAATTTCGAGGAAAATAATAATTTCACTCCGCGCTCACAGCCTGTCCTTTCCAATCTGACCCTGATTGGGGCGGCTGATCGTGGTATTGGCGATACCGGGATCGTTTTGCGGCGCGGCACCGGGGGTGAAATCTATAATAGCGTGGTCAGCAATTTCCTTGATGCCTGCCTCGATCTGGATGATCCCGCCACCTTTGCCCAAGCCGATCCTCAATCTGCTACGGCAGCGGGTGCGGGCTTGCGCATCGGCCATACCCTGCTCGATTGCGCGGCTCCCATTGAAAACGAAGCCGATGATGTGGCTTTTGGCTTAGAAGCCTGGTTTTTAGCCGGGGCTGGCAATGCCATTGGCGCATCATCGCTTCAACAGCCGCTGCGTGGGGGCAAGGCTTTTGTGAATGGCGCGAATGAAGCCCAACGCCCGGCGGAAGATCCATCCGCCATCGATCCTTTCTTTGACAGTGTAGATTTCATCGGAGCCATCGAAAGCCCCGAGACGGATTGGACCGCAGGCTGGACCATCTGGCTCGACCGCCCGGCCAATTAAGGCCAAGGGACAAATGCTGCGGTGGGGTCAACTCTGCCGCAGCATCTCATCCTTCATCATCCTCTGTTTCAGCCTCATTAAAGGCCCAAAAGGCTTAGGGGAATCTCATGACAGCCGCCCAAATTAAACGCCTGCAGCTTTTGCTTGGCACTGCTTTTTCCACGCTTTCTCTGGGTCTTGCGGCCGGGGATGTTCTGGCGCAAGCCGAGCCCGCGATCGAAGAGATCGTTGTTTCCGGGAAATATATTCCCGATGAAAAGCGCGCGACTTCTGAAATATCAAACCTGCTTTCGGCGGAAGATTTTGCTTTAGCGGGTGATAGCGATGCCGCCTCTGCCTTACGCCGGCTTACGGGCTTGTCTCTGGTGGGGGATGGCTTTGTTTTTGTTCGTGGTCTTGGTGAGCGCTATTCCAAGGCTTTGTTGAACGGGGCGGAATTGCCCAGCCCGCAACCACTGGAACGGGTGGTCCCCCTTGATGTTTTCCCAGCCGGTTTTCTGGATAGCGTGCTGGTGCAAAAAACCCATTCGTCGCAATATCCTTCCGAATTCGGCGGTGGTGTGGTGGCTTTGCGGACCAAGGGCCTGCCGGATGAAAATTTCATCAGTTTTGGCGGTTCTTTAGGCTTCGATCTGGCCAGCAGCTTTGATAAGGGCCTTTCGGTTGAAGGTAGCGGATTTGATATTTCAGGCGTTGATACGGGCGGACGCAAGCTTCCCACTATCCTGCGCGATCTGCCCATTGGGGCGCTTAATTCCCTTGGTGGTGCCCAATTGGAAGCGGCGAGTGAATCCCTGCCGCAAAATCGCTATTCCATCGATAGCGAGCCGAATGCCCCCAATGTGGCGGTTAATTTCTCCTTGGGGCGGCGTTATGAAATTGGCGATGAGGCGGAATTGGGCATCATCGCGGCGGCAAATTATGATAGTGAATTTCAAAATAAATTTGGCATTCGGCGCAGTGTAACGGTGCAGGGCGCTGATGGCAGCCTTGGCTTCAATGATAATTTTTCGCCGGAAGTGTGCGAGCGTCAGGAATTTGAAGGCGGCGGCGATGATTGCGGTTTTCGTTCCACGGAATGGGAAATCAAGCTCAATGGTTTGCTCAGCGTTGGGCTGAAGCTCAATGATCAACACAGCTTCAAATATGATAATCTGATTTTGCGGAAAACAACGCGGGAAGCGGCCATCGAAAAAGGCGAGGCGGCGGATGATCCGGGCACCCTTGTGGCCGATAACCGGACCGAGTGGGTCGAAGAGCAGCTTTGGATGAATATGCTGTCTGGCGAGCATTTTTTCGAGCTTTTCGATACGCCCCTTTTGCAGGATACCAAAATCGATTGGCGACTTGCCTATTCCGAAGGTCGCCGGATCGCCCCCCTGCGCCGGACTTTCCGCTTTGAATTTACGGAATTTGATCAAACGTTCCGCCTGCCCACGGGGGCTTCATCGAATGTCACCAGCTTTGGGGCTTTGGATGATGAGGTTTTTGATGTGGGTTTTGATGGTCGGCAAAGCATGACCCTTTGGGGACGTGCGGTGGATCTCAATTTCGGGATGAGCTATTTCGATCAGGAGCGCTCATCCGTGTTTCGCAGGTTCAGCTTCAATCTCGGCGGCTTGGGGCCTTTGCTTGAACTGCGCTCGCTTATCCCCGAATTGATCTTTGCACCGGAAAATATCGGCCCCGGTCAGATACGCTTGATCGAAACCACGCGGCAATCCGATGTTTCAGGGGGCAGCTTTGAAAACTGGCAGGGCTTTGCCGGATTTGACGCGCAAATTCTGGATACGGTGCGCATTGCCGCCGGTGTGCGGGTGGAAAATTCCCTGCAAATCACCCAAACGGTGTTCACGCCCATTCCCGGCAGCCCGGTGAGCCTGCCCAATGGGACCCCTATCGAAACCCGGCTGGATAATGATTCGCTGCTGCCTTCGGCAACGGTGACATGGGAATTTGCCAATAATATGCAGCTTCGTGGGGCCTTCAGCCAAACATTGGGCCGCCCTTCTTTGCGTGAATTGTCGTCTTCAGCCTTTCTTGATCCCGAACGCGATCGTGATGTGATTGGCAATCCTTTTCTGGGGATCACGGAATTCGATAATTATGATCTGCGCTGGGAATGGTATTTTGGTAATGGCGAACAGATCACTTTGGGTGGTTTTTACAAAAACCTTGATAATCCCATCGAACGGACCTTCGTCTTTTTGGGAGATGGCCCGGTCCGCACCTTTATCAATGCCGATAGTGCCGATTTATGGGGCATTGAACTGGAAGTGGAAAAGCTGATCCCGCTGGGGCAATGGCTATCTGGCGATTTTTTCCAGAACAGGGATTTCTTTTTCAAGGGGAATGCCACCTTTATCGATGCGGAAAGCAAGCTTGATCCCAATTTTGCGACCGGGGCGCAAACCAATCTCGAACGCCGCCTGACCGGTCAATCCAAATGGCTGGGCAATGCTCAATTGGGCTGGCAGACAACGGATCTTGATGAACGTTTGGCCATCAATATCAATTATACCGGCAAGCGGATCACCGATATCGGGATTTCCGGTGCCCCTGATTTGTTTGAAGATCCGCCGATCATGGTCAATATGACCTATGCCCGGGATGTTGAACTTTTTGGTGGTTTGTGGACCTTCAGCCTCCAAGCGGATAATCTTTTGGGTGAAGATTTCCGGCTGGTGCAGGGGGGGCTCGATATTGAAGCTTATCGCCTTGGGCGCGAGATTTCCATCGGTGCTTCGGTGCGCTTTTGATGGCAGCGTTTGCCTTCATGGATAAGCCCGGGATCAGGGCCGAAGGGGCCGTGCGGGCAGCCATCATGGCTTTGCAGATCGCGTCTGTGATCATGCTGGCCTGGCTGTTCGTGCGGCTTTTTTGGGCTGTGGTCGCCCCGCTTTCCATCAGCCCTTCGGCCCCCGTTTCGGCGCTTTTGCCCATGCGGGCGCCGCCGCCTTTGGCCCGGCCTTTAAAGCTTGAAATCCTGCACAGCTATGATCCATTTGAACGTCGGCAAAGCCAGCTTCCGCAGGCCGAAAGCCCGGCGGATTTGCCCCAAACCAGCCTTGATCTGAAGCTTTATGGGGTCAGGGTCGCCCTTGATCCCCGTGATGTTGAACAGCGGGCCACGGCGATCATCCGCACCCCCGATCATCGCCAGCAGGTTTATCGTCAGGGTGATAGGCTGATTAATGGGGTGCACCTTGACAAGATTCTTCCTGACCATGTGATCATCGACCGTGGAGGCGCCCGGGAAAGCCTTTATCTGACCGATAGAAAACGCCCTGCGGCAGAAAAGTTTTCTGCGCCAGACATCAGCGATCAGCCGCCCAAAGCTTTGGATCAGACGGCTGAGATGCTTGATTTGGAAGGGCTTTTGCAATCGGTTCAGATCAGCCCCCGGATCGAGAATGGAGCGATCACCGGATTGATCGTGAAAGAACGAGGCACTGCAACAATCCTGCAATCAAATGGTCTTATTTCAGGGGATGTGCTGCTCTTTGTTGATGGCGTGCCGATGACCTCGGTCGCCAATCTGCAAAAGCTGGCGCAATCGACAAGCGGCACACAAACCGTGACCCTTGAAATCGAGCGCGAAGGGGAGCGGCAAACCATCAGCATGCGCTCGGTGAGTAAGCCACGAGAATGACATCAAGACCACAGAGCGGGGAGACAAGGCGCAGGTCCGGGCGCGTTGGCCTGGCTGCCGGAATTTTGGCCTATGCGGTCACTTTATCCGGTTTTGGCACCAGTTTACCGGGCGTGGCTTTTCTTGTTGCGTTCGGCCTTCCTGATTTGGCCATGGCGCAGGATAATCCCCAAGGTCTGGCTGCGGGGCAGGTGCTCAATTTCCGCGATGCCGATATCCGCGCCTTTATCGAAGATGTGTCGATGATGACCGGTCGGGCCTTTATCGTGGGGCCACGGGTCACGGGAAAGGTCACGGTGATTTCTGAAGAACCGGTGAGCCCCGCTGCGGTTTTTGATGTGTTTTTATCCACCTTGCAGGTGCATGGCTTTACCGTGACCCCCACCGCATCCGGGGCCTATAAGATTATCGAAGAAAGCCGCGCCGCCCAGCAGGCCCAGCCGCTTGGGCCTGAAGCTCAAGGGAAAGAAGACCGTTTCGTAACCGAAATTTTCCGCCTTCGCCGGGTGGATGGCCCCATGGCCATGCGTTCGGTGCAGCCGATCATCAGTGCGGATGGCCGGGCGATTGCCCAAGCGGGCAGCGATTTTTTGATCCTGGTGGATTATGCCTCGAATATGGATCGTTTGCGCCAGATCATCGCGCAGATCGATGCCGATCAATCGATCACCCGCACGATGGAATTGAAAAATATCTCTTCCACTGAAATGGCCGGGATTTTGAATGAGCTTTTGGGTAAAAGCCGCAATGCGGAACCCGGCAGCGGCGGGGCGGTGCCCCGGGTGGTGCCGGTGGTGGCCAGCAATACATTGGTTTTGCGCGGTGAACCAAAGGCGCTGGCAGAATTGATGGAAACCATCGAGGATATCGACAGCAAAAGTGCGGCGCGCAGTTCGATCCGGGTTTTTTATCTGAAACATGCCGAAGCCGCCGAGCTTGTGAGCCTGCTGCAAGAGGTTTCGCAATCGCTGGCGACCTCAGGGGGAGAGGCGGCCGCGGGGCCACGGCGTGCCAGCATTGCCATGCATGAAGAAACCAATGCCCTGATCATCAGCGCTGAACCCGATATGCTGCTGGCTTTGGAACAGGTGATCAATCAGCTTGATATTCGCCGGGCACAGGTGCTGGTCGAGGCGATTATTGTTGAAGTGTCGGATAATGCCGCCCGGGATTTGGGCCTGCAATATGTTCTGGGGGGTGGTTCGGGTAGCAATATCCCCTTCACTGCAACCAATTTTTCCAATACCGCGCCCGATATTCTGGCCGCCACCGGGGCGATTGCCGTAGGCGAGCAAACCAGCGGTGATAGTGCGCTCCTCGATGGTCTGCAACAGGCGGCGATCAGCTCTTTGCTGGGGGTTGGCGGCTTTGCCGCAGGCATTGGCGGGCTGACCAATAATGGCACTTTATTCGGGGTTATTCTTACGGCGCTGGCCGAAGATGTGCAATCCAATGTGCTCTCGACCCCGCATATCATGACCATGGATAATGAACTGGCCAATATTTCGGTGGGTCAGGAAGTGCCGATCACCACGGGCGAAGTGGTGGGGGCGGATCTGGTCAATCCCTTTCGCACGGTTGAGCGCAAGGATGTGGGGGTGCAATTGGAAGTGCGCCCGCAGATCACCGAAGGGGATACGGTGCGGCTGGTCATCCGCCAAGAGGTATCAAGTATTTTGGGGCCGGTGAGCGCGGCCTCATCGGAACTGATCTTTAATAAGCGCGAGATTACCACCACGGTGATGGTGGATGATGGCGAGATCATCGTGCTGGGTGGCTTGATCGAGGATGATGAGCGGATATCCCTGCAAAAAGTGCCTTTTTTGGGAGACATCCCCGGCATCGGACGCTTGTTTCGCTCGGAAAGTCGATCACGCGCCAAAACCAATCTGATGGTGTTTATCCGGCCCACCATCGTGCGCGATAAAAAGACCGCCGCCAGCGTAACGGATCGCAAATATGATTATATCCGCGCGGAACAGATGCTGCGGTCGAATGATGGCGAAGCCCGGCTTGATAGCTATCTGAATAAGGTTTTGGGAGCAGGCTCCGATGACCAACCCCAACCCTGAGATCAAAACGCCGGATGCCTTTGATGCGGCGGCGGAGGGCCGGGAGGAACAGGCCCCGCGCCTGAGCTATGGTTTTGCCCGGGCCCATGATGTGGTGCTGCTCGATTATGGCACAAAGGCGGTTTTGGGGGCCCGCCAACCGCTGGACGGCCATGCTTTGCTGGAAGCCCGGCGGGTTTTGCGGCGTCCGTTGCGGGTGGATAGTCTGGACGGGGCGGATTTTGATCGGCTGCTGTCGGAACGCTATTCCCTAGAGGGCATGGCCGGGGATGATCTGGCATCCGGGGAAGGGGATCATGATCTTGATAGCCTGATCGATGATATTCCCCAAAGCGCCGATCTTTTGGATAGCGCCGATGATGCCCCGATCATTCGGCTGATCAATGGGTTGATCGCGCAGGCTGTGCGGCGGCGGGCCTCGGATATTCATATAGCCCCCTTCGAGCCGGCGCTTTTGATCAGCTTTCGGATCGATGGCATTTTGCATGAGGCCCTGCGCCTGCCGCCGCGTTTGGCGCCACGGCTGATTTCGCGGATCAAGGTGATGGCCCGGCTTGATATTACCGAAAAGCGCATTCCTCTCGATGGTCGGGTGTCTTTGAGTTTGGGCGGCAAAAGCATCGATGTGCGGGTGTCGACTTTGCCCTCGCGCCATGGGGAGCGGGTGGTGATGCGCTTGCTTGATAAGGATCAGGCGCATTTCCATCTTGATGCTTTGGGCATGAGCCGCCGAGCCCTTGCCGATTTGCAGCAGGCATTAGCCCAGCCCAATGGCATCATTTTGGTGACCGGGCCCACCGGTTCGGGCAAAACCACCACCCTTTATGCGGGCCTGAGCCAGTTGAATGATGGCAGCCGCAATATCCTCACCATTGAAGATCCGGTGGAATATGCCCTTGATGGGGTGGGGCAAACACAGGTGAACAGCCGCGTGGGGATGAGCTTTGCCGCTGGTCTCAGGGCGATTTTGCGCCAGGACCCCGATGTGGTGATGGTGGGTGAAATCCGCGATGTGGAAACGGCCCAGATTGCGGTTCAGGCCAGCCTTACCGGGCATCTGGTGCTTTCAACCGTGCATACCAATTCGGCGGTGGCGGCCATCACCCGCCTGCGCGATATGGGGGTGGAGCCTTTTTTGCTGGCCTCGACCGTGAAGGCGATCATCGCCCAAAGGCTGGTGCGGCGTTTATGCAGCCATTGCAAAGAGGCTTATGCCCCCGATCCGGCGGAACGGCGGATTTTGGGCCTTGATGCGGCAGCCCCTGCGCCGCTGCTCTATCGCCCCACGGGCTGCGACAGATGCAATCACAGCGGCCATGAGGGGCGGATCGGGCTTTATGAACTGGTCACCATTGAAGATCAGCTTCGGCAGATGATCCATGACAATGCGACCGAAGATGCGCTGGCCGAGGTGGCCTTCATGAAGCGCCAGACATTGCTGCAAAGCGGGCTTGATCATTGTCTCGATGGGGCCTGCAGCCTTACCGAGCTTATGCGGGTGTGTCAGCCAAAAGGAGCAGCGGATGCCAGCCTTTGATTATGAAGCGCTGGATGCCAGGGGCAAAAGCCGAAAGGGCATCATCACCGCCGATAGCCCCCGGCAGGCGCGGCTTGATCTGCGTGCCAGAAAGCTGATGCCGGTGGCCCTTGGTCTGGCCCAGGGGGGAACGGGCAGCGCCGGGCAGGGAACCGAGGCACATGGGCAAGTCGGGCGGAAAGCTGCGACCGGGATTGGCAACAGGCTTGGGCGGAAAACCGGGCAAAAGCGCCCGATCAATCATAAGCAATTAAGCCTTGTGACCCGCCAATTGGCAACCCTGCTTGATGCCGGTGCGCCGGTGGATGAAGCCCTGCAATCCATTGCAATGCAGGCCGATCATCGGGCGGTGCGGCGGATTTTGCTGGCGGTGCGGGCCGATGTGATGGAAGGCCGCCGCTTATCGCAGGCGATGGCCCGGCATCCCGGCAGTTTCAATCCGCTTTATCGGGCTTTGGTCGATGCCGGGGAAACATCGGGGGCTTTGGGCACGGTTTTGCTTAGGCTTTCGGTGCATCTTGAAAAATCCCGGGCGATGCGCACCAAAATCGTCACCGCCCTGATCTATCCCATCATGCTCGCGATCACGGCAGTGGTCGTGATCATCGCCCTGATGACCTTTGTGGTGCCCAAGGTTGTGGATCAATTCGATCATCTGGGCCAAAGCCTGCCGGCCCTGACGCTTTTCATGATCAGCCTGTCGGATGCCATCCGGGATCATGGGCTTATGATTTTGCTTGGTCTTGGCGGGGTTGGGGGGGTGGTGCGCCTATCCTTGCGCCGGGAAGCCGTGGCGCGCCGGGTGAGCAGCTGGCTTTTGGCGATGCCCATCCTGGGGCGGCTGATCCGCGCCGTGGAGGGGGCGCGCTTGGCCCGCACCTTGGCCACTCTGGTGGCTTCGGGGGTGCCGGTGGTGGAATCCCTTGAAAGTGCGCGGCCGGTTCTGCGGTCGATGCCATTGCAAGAGGCTTTGGGGCAGGTGATCACGCAGGTGCGCGAGGGCAGCGCATTGGCGCAGGCATTGCGGCGGCTGGCGGTTTTCCCGCCTTTGATCGTTTATATGTCGGCGGTGGGGGAGCGTTCGGGGCAATTGCCGCAGATGCTGGAAAAGGCGGCGGATTATCTGGAAAGCGAATTTGAACAGGCAACCCAGATCACGCTGGGCCTTTTGGAACCGGCGATCATTATCATCATGGGGGCGATGGTGGCGCTGATCGTGCTGTCGATCCTGCTGCCGATTTTGCAATTGAACAGTTTAAGCCTGTTATAAGGAGATGACCATGACCGCTCATGCTGCACAGTCCCGCCATCCGCGTGCGGATCATCAGGCGGGCTTCACCCTTGTCGAACTGATGGTGGTGATCGTGATCATCGGCCTTTTGGCAACGGTGGTGGTGATCAATGTTTTGCCAAGCCAGGATCGGGCGATGGTGGATAAGGCGCGCACGGATATCGCCACCCTTGAGCAGGCGATTGAAATGTACCGATTGGATAATCTCGCCTACCCCAGCACGGAACAGGGGCTGGAAGCCCTGCTCAGCGCCCCCGGGGGGCTAAATCGCCCGGAACGCTATCGCACCGGCGGCTATATCAAACGCCTGCCCGCCGATCCCTGGGGCAATCCCTATCTGTATCTTTATCCCGGGGAGCGATCCACATTTGATGTGTTTTCCCATGGTGCCGATGGTCGGCCGGGCGGCGAGGGGCAGAATGCGGATCTGGGCAACTGGAATTGAGCCATGGCCGATTGTCGCCCCTTTGGCCCGCAATGCGGCCTCAGCCTGATTGAATTGATGCTGGTCCTTTTCGTGGTGGGATTGTCATCGGTCGTGGTCGTGTTCAGCCTTCCCCCCGCCACCCCCGATGTGGAGAAGAATGCGCGGGCTTTGACCCGCTCCTTGGAGATGGCCGGGCAGATGGCGATTTTAGGCGGGCAAAGCATCGGCATTTTGATCGATCCCGATGGCTATGGTTTTTATCGCCGCCACGAAGGCCGCTGGCAGGCTTTTGAAAGCCGATCTTTGGGCGGCGGAGCGCATCGCCCCTGGCCCCGTAAACAGGCGGAGGATGTCACCCTTTTTATCGAACGCAATGGCCAGCCCCTTGCCCCTGATAGCCGGGAACCGCAGATATTTTTCGATAGCACCGGGCAGGCAAGCCAGGCCCGGATCATGCTGGCGAGCCAAAATATGCAGGCAGAGATCGGGATAAAGGCCAATGGCCATATCGCCCTTGATCTGCAAAGGCGCAATCCATGAACGGGAAAGGCGGCATGGCGGGCTTCACCCTGATCGAGGTGATGGTGGCTTTGGGGGTCTTTGCCCTTGCGGTGCTGGCGCTTTTATCGTCGCAAACCCAAAGCCTCGTTACATCCGGGGGGGTACGGGATCGGGCTTTGGCCCAGATCGTGGCGGAAAATCAGATGGTTTTATGGATGAGCCAGCCGCAATTATCCGGCCCGGGGATTGATCAGGGCCGGATCGAGGAAGCCGGGATGGTCTGGATCTGGACCGGGCGGATCATCGCCACCGCCGATCCTGCCATCAGCCGGATCGAGATCGATGTGCGGCGCTTTGAGGAAAGCGGTGTCGCCCCGGATCAGGGTGGCGGGGATGTTCTGGCCAGCCTCACGGCATTTCGCAGGGCAAGCCCATGATCAAGGCGAGCCCCATAAAAATGCGGGCCGATGACCAAGGGCGGCGGGCAACCGGCGGCTTTACCCTTGTTGAGGTGCTGCTGGCACTGGCGATATTCGCGGTGATTGCCGCCGCAGGGGCCGGGGTGCTGGCGGTGGCTGTGGATGGCCGGGGGCAAATGGCCGATCTGGCGGATGATCTTGATCGCCTCAATAAAGCCCGGGCCTTGATGAAATCGGATTTCGCACAAATCGCCCGTCGCCCGGTGCGCGATGCCATGGGCAATCGCCAGCCTTTTGTTTTTTATGGCAATGATCAAAGCGGCGCAGATCAACCCCTGCTCATCCTGACCCGGCATGGCTGGGATAATCCCGATGCCCTTTTGCCGCGCGGCGGATTGCAATGGGTGGATTATCGGCTGCAGGATGGGGTGCTGATCCGCCGGGCCTGCCTTTATCCGGATCGGGTGCCCGAAACCCCCTGTTTTGATCAGCCCCTGCTTTTGGGTATTGAAAGCCTGTCCTTGCGCTTTCGGGTGGGGGATCAATGGCTTGATCGCTATGAACTGCGCAGCGGGGGCAATGCCACCATCGCCGGCGGCAATCTGGCGATGCTGCCCCGGGCATTGGAGATCATCACCAAAAGCCAAAGCCTTGGGTCTTTGCGGCAGCTTTTCCTGCTTCCCGGGGGGCCGTGAGGATGAGGGTGCGCGATCCCGATCGCCGCCAAAAGGGGGCGGCTTTGCTCAGCGTTCTGGTGCTGGTGGCGTTATTATCGGCCATGGCGGTGGTGATGCTGGCGGATGGGCGCGCGGCCATAGAAAAGCTGGCTTTGCTACGGCAATCCGATCAGGCCTTCTGGTATGCCCTGGGGGCCGAGGAACTGGCCGCAGCGGTGATCACCCAAAGTCATCGGATCAGCCCGGATCGCGATAGCCTTCAAAGCCCCTGGGCGCAGGGCGAACAGATCTTTCCCATCACCGGCGGGCATATCAGGGGGGGGATCATCGATGGCGGGAATTGTTTTAATATCAATGGATTGGTCAGCGATATGGGGGGGCGGCTGGTGATCGACTCCCTAGCTGCCGAAGAATTGGCCCGGCTTTTGGATCACCTTGATGTGGATGAGGCACAGGCCGCCCGGCTGATTGCCCGCTTTGGCGATTGGATCGATAGCGATCAGCGTGTTTCCCCGCGCGGGGCCGAAGATTTTGCCTATGGGGGTAAGGATATCGGCTATAGAACCGCCGATAGCCTGATGGTGGAGGGCATGGAAATGCGGGCTGTGGAGGGGATGGATGCGGGGCTTTATCGGGCCCTGCGCGATTGGCTCTGTGTTTTGCCCATGGCCGGGCCATCGGTGATCAATATCAATACCCTGAGCCTGAGCCAATGGCCGCTGTTGGCGATGATTTTCGGGGATCGCTTCACCGAAAGCCAGCTTCGCGGGCTGATCCTTGATCGCCCCGAAGGCGGCTATCGCGGGCAGGGCAGCTTTTGGGCGCAGCCCCTGTTCGGATCGATGGTTATCCCCACCGAGATGCAGCAGCGCATCGGGGTAAAAACCCGGTTTTTCCTGATCAGATCAACCATTTTACTGGATAGCCGCAGCCTTGCTCTTCAAACGCTTTTTGAAAAGGCAGCCAATGGGCGGCTGATCCGCCATCGTCGGCAGATCGGACAGGATCTATGACCAGCACGCTTTTGATCCGCCTTCCCGCATCGCCGGATGATCCTGTGGATTGGATCGTCATGTCTGATGCGCCCCCGCCTGAGAGTCTGGCATGCGATGATCTGGCAAAAGCGGCGGCCGCGGCAGATCGGATCATCGCGCTGGTGCCGGGCAGTGATGTGGCCTCACGGTTCATGGCTTTGCCCCCGGCCCGGTTTTCGCAGATGCAGGCCGCAGCGGCCATCGCCCTTGATGATGATCTGGCCCATGATCATGAACGGCTGCATGTGGCGCTGGCCCCCGCCGATCAGCCCGCGATGGCGGGCGATGGGCCATCCCGGCGTCTGGTTCTGGCGCTTTCGGATCGGCTGATGGCGGGGTGGATCGCGCGCCTGCATGATTGCGGCGTGACCCCGCATCTGATGCTGCCCGATTATCTGGCGCTGGCATCGGGGCAATCGGAAAAAGAAGTGCAGATTTTTGCCGATGGTCAGATGATGATCGTCGCCTTGGGGCCCGATGATGGCTTTGCGATTGAAGCCGAGCATCTGATCCCGGTGTTAAAAACGCATCCCTGGCGGGCGGCGATGCTGGCCCAAGGGGGCGGCGGCCATCTGCATCTTTATGGGGATGATCGGGCAGGCGAGCAGGCGGGTGCGGGGGCGAAACTGGCCCGGGATCTCGCCGATTTATTGCCAGATGGCTGGGAAATCGATCATGCGCCTACGCCGCTATCTTTCCTTGATCATCTGCGAAAACGCGGTGTTGAGGGGGCGGCGGCCAATTTATTGCAGGGGCCTTATCGGCGGGCTTCGGCCTTTCTGCCTGATATGCGGGCCTTGCGGCTTTTGGCGGGGCTTTTGGCGCTGGTATTTTTCGGCCATGGGCTGTGGCTTTATCTGGATGGCCAGCGCTATGCGGCGGAAGCCGATGCCGCCTTTGTGCGGGCCGAGGCGGTTTTTTCCCATGCCATGCCCGATCAGAAGCGGATCATCAATCCCCGGGCGCAATTGGATCAGGAACGAAGCCGCCTGATGGCGGCGGGGGGTGGGGCCGGTTTCCTGCGTCTTGCGGGTCTTTTGGTGGATGCCCTAGCCCAAAAGCCAGGCCTGCAATTGGTGATGATGCGCTATGATCATGAAAGCGAAAGCCTTCATTGCGATCTGGTTTATCAGGGCTTTGATGATCTGGAAGCCTTGAAGGCCAGCATCGAGGCGGGCGGCGGGGTGCTCGAAGATGGCGGGGTGCGCCAATCGGGGGATCGGATCGAGGGCAGCGTGGTGATAAGGATGGCCTTATGAAAAGCTGGTGGATGGATCTGAGCGGTCGGGAACGCAGGCTCTTGCAGGGCGCGGCTTTGATCCTCCTGATCCTTGGGGGCTGGCAATTTATCCTGCGGCCTTTGCTGGATTATCGGGCCGAGCAGATGGCGGTGCGCCAGAACGCTTTAGCCACTCTTGATGAGATCGAAGGGCTGGCCGCCGATGTGCTGGCCTTGCGCGCCCGTCAAAAATCCATGGCCCCTTTGGCGGGCAAGGGCAATGCGATGGCGGATCCGGTGCGCAGCATCATCAGCCGCACGGCCAGCGAAAAGGGCCTGTCGATGACCCGCCTGATGCCTGAAGAGGATGGCGGGGTTACGATCTGGTTCGATCAGATTTCAGCGCCGCAGCTTTTTAGCTGGATTGCCGATTTGCAAACGGAACATGGGATCAGGGTGATGCGGGCCAGCCTGTCTGATAATCGCGAACAAGCAGGCATCCGGGCGCAGATCCGCTTGCAAAAAGGGGCGTTTTGATGAAAGGACGCCTGATCCTTTTGTTCGTTCTGGCCGCATTGGTTTTATGGATTGCCACGCTGCCCGCATCGCTTGTTTGGCGGAGCTTTGGGGATCGGATGATGGCCACCAATGGGGTGGGGGTGAGGCTGGTTGACGGCACGCTTTGGTCGGGCACATTGGATGGGCTGAGCCTTGATGGCCGCCTTTTGGGGGATTTTGGCTATCGCCTTGATGGCTGGGCTTTATGGCGGGGCAAGGCGGATATGGGCTGGCAGCTTACGGGCGGTGATCTGACGGGCCAGGGGCGCGCGGTGATGGGCCTGTTTGGGTCTGCTTTGGATATTAAGGGGGCGCTGGAGGGCGATCTGGCCGGATTGCCCCTGCGCCTGCCGCTTTTGGGGCGGTTTACCGCTGAAATTGATGATCTGCGGTTCGTCCCCGGGGAAGGCTGCCGTGCGGCTTCCGGCACATTATGGAGTGATGCCCTCAGCCGCAGCCAATCGCTGCTCGGCTGGGTGGGGCCTGAATTGGACGGACGCCTTTTATGTCGCGATAAGATTGTGCATCTGCCCCTCAGCGGGCAGGATGCGCAGATCAGGATCGAGGCTTTGATGCGGATATTCCCCGATCAGCATTGGCAGGTGGATATGGTGGTTGAATGGCGCGACGAAGCGCCCAATGAGGCTTTGGCCGGACTTTTGCCGATGCTCGGTTTTCGCGCCGATGGCCGCCGCTATCTCTTTCAGCAGGCAAGCCCCGGTGCTCCATTGGTGCCGCTTTCCCTTGGCAGAAAGGACGGCTGATGATTATGGGCCATTATATTGTTGGTCTTATGTTGCGGCTGGGGCGGGTGGTGTTTGTGTTGCTGGGGGCGGGGCTTTTATTGGCCGCCTGCACAACGGGTTCGCCATCCGCGCCTTTATCCCCCACAGCATCAAACCCGGCATCGTCTATCTGGGATGATGAGGGCCTGCACAGAATCGGGCGGCTGCCCTCCCAGGACCTGCCGGCGGGCACCTGCGGGCTGTTTCTCTTTTCCAAAACCCCCGAACCGGCGCTGGTTTTTTATGAAAATTCTGCAGCTGCCGCGGCCTTGATGCGGATCGATGGGGCACTGATGACGATCCCCCGGATTGCGGCCGAAGGGGATGTGGAGGCCGGATATTTCACCCGTCAGATTTTTGCTACGGAGGATGGCGCTTTGCGGCTGCAACTGAGCTTTGAAACCCAGATCAGCGAGGGGATTATCGGCGGTGCGCTCGTTCCTAAAGGCACGCTGCGCCTCAGTAGCCCCGATGGCTGGGATCAGATGCGGCCAGTGGGCGGGTTGATCGCTTGCCGACAGGCGGATGTGCCTGCTAAGAATCGGAAACGAGAATGAAGGACGATTGTCTTTCAATGAAAGTGAATAATGTAAGGATTTTTATGATGCGCCTGAAAATGGGATTCGCCCTTCTTTTTTGCCTGTTTGCGATGCCATTGGCGGCGCAGGATCTGGATAAATCTTCGGCTGCGCGGTTCATTGAAAGCCTGCCCGAGGTGATCCTTTTGGGGGAAGACTTGCAGGAAAGCGGCTTGGCTGAAGGGTTTCAAAATGCCCTGAAGCCCAGCGTGGAGCATGGCTTTTCCCCCTATCAGCGGGGCACGGATTGGATGAAGACGGCAGCCCCCGAAAGCTATCAGAAGATGAAGGATGTGGCCGCCGACCATGGCTTTTCCGATGTGGATGAATGGGCACGCGTGGGCGATCAGGTGATGGGCGCTTTCATGGCCATGGAAATGCAAAATATTCCTGATGAAAGCCGGGCCATGGCCGAACAGATGACCCCGGACATGCTGGCGCAGATGCCCCAAGCGGTGCGCGAACAGATCGAAGGCATGAAGATCATGCTGGCCGCGATCAAGGATGTGCCGGAACAAAATATCGAAACGGTGCGGCCCCTGGTGCCGGATTTGAAGGCGGTTCTGGGCGGGCAATAAGCCAAAGCATGATGGCGGGGGGTGAAGCGGAGCATAGCGCGACAATAGACCGCTCTTTTCGATTTCCTTATTCATGCCATATCTGTCCCACAAACTGTTATGGACGATTTTTCGTGTTCGTTAGGAACATTGGGCCGCAATCATGGCCAATCAGTTATGAAGATCAATGAGCTATAAAAGGAGAGTGGATGTGCCAAGGATGCGTTTATTATCGGCGATCTTACCGATTTTAGGCTTTGGGGCTTTGGGCGCGGGCGTGTCTGCCTTGCCTGTGATGGCTCAGGAAGCAGGCAATGCCGATGAGGGGGCGAAGATTTTCCGCCGTTGCCAGGCCTGCCATACGGTTACCGAAGGCCAGCATCGCGTGGGCCCTTCGCTTTATAATGTGGTGGGGCGCGCAGCCGCTACGGTTGAGGGCTTTCCCCGCTATTCCGATGCCATGAAAGCATCCGACATCACCTGGACCGAAGACAATATCTCAAGCTATCTAGAAAATCCCCGGGCTTTCATTCCCGGCAATAGCATGGCTTTTCCCGGCCTTCGGAAGGAACAGGATCGCTTGGATGTTATTGCTTATTTAAAGCGCGCCGCCCAAGCCGACTAAGCGGCCGGACCGAGCAACCGGCTTATGCTTTGGCCGCGCGCCGTCTTCTGACTGTGTGAAGAAAGACGGCAAGTGCCCAGGCTTTTGAGGGCCCAAAGATCACCGCCATTCGGCGCGTCGGTCTTTGGGCCTTTTTCATTTTCGACTGAAAATTGTTTATTTACAATAATTTACAAATACAACCCTTATAAAGCGTAAGATGCTGGAAGGGGCATGAGCTGGCTTGACTAAAGATATTTAATATCATAAGTCATATAAATAAACGGGTGAAGACGATTGCCCGTTCGATCAGGGCTCGGCGGCACCTGTGCACCAAAAAGCACAATAAAAAAAAGCACCCGGGCTCATTTGGATTTTTTGGGAGGGAGATTAAGATGACACAGAAGGCCACGGATGCGCCCCGTTCCCGGCGTTTCTTCACATCCATGACCAGCCGCTTTGCGCTGCTGTCTATGCTGGCTTCAGCCCCCGCTATGGCGCAGGGGTCAGGCACATCAGCCGAAGATGAACCTTTTGAAATCGATGAGATCGTCGTTACCGGGATTCGTGGCAGTTTGAACCGGGCGATGGATATCAAGCGCAATTCTGATCGGATCGTCGATTCCATTTCATCAGAAAATCTTGGTAAATTCCCGGATTCGAATGTCGCCGAATCCCTTCAGCGGATTTCCGGGGTTTCCATTGATCGGTCCGGCGGCGAAGGCCAGTTTGTCACCGTGCGCGGCTTTGGGCCGTCGTTCAATACGGTGCTGGTGAATGGCCGCAGCTTTGCCACCGAAAATCAGGGCCGCGAATTCAGCTTCGATCTTTTGGCTGCCGATCTGATCACCGGCGCCGATGTTTATAAAAGTTCGGTCGCCACCACCCAAACCGGGGCTTTGGGGGCCACCATCAATGTGAAAACGGCCCGGCCCCTTGATATTGGCGGCTTCAAATTTGTGGCCAGTGCCAAAGGCATGTACGAAGACTTATCGGAAAGGGTGCAGCCTCAGGGCTTTGCCTTCATCAGCGATACCTTCATGGATGATCGTCTGGGTCTTTTGCTTTCGATTTCCCATCAATCGCGCGATGCCCAGATCGATTCTGTGGAAACCCGTGGCTTCAACCCCAATAGCAGCCTGCCACAGGCCGGGCTTGAAGGGGTGTTTGTGCCGCAGAATTTCGATCAGATCACCAATTTTGAAAATCGGGATCGCACCGGGGTGACCGGGGTGATTGAATATAAGGCAACGGACCGGCTGCATTTCACGGTGGATGCCTTGTGGAATCGCTTCAAGGTGAAAAGCAATGCGGCCTCTATCGGCCATTGGTTCACCGCCGATCAGATTCTGGATGCCGAGATTGATAGCAATCGCACGGTGACCAATCTCACGCATTCTGAAAATGGCGCCACCGATTTTATCAGCCGCACCTTTAATCGGCCCACCAAGATCAAGGCTCTTGGCTTCAATGCCGATTGGCAGTTGAATGATATGATCAATCTGGTGTTTGATAGTTCATGGTCGCGCGCCACGTCCAATAATGGCGGCAATGACAGCTTTGCGGTGATCGGCTTCAATAATGGTGTCAGCTTCAGCAATGATGGCACAACCGATCTGCCTTCAGTGACCGGTCTGCCCGCCAATCTGCAGGATCCATCCATTGGCCGGGCCCATATCGCCATTCGCGAGGGATGGGATGTGACCGATGAGATTTTTGAAAACCGCCTCGATAGCGCCTGGGAAGTGGATGGCGAGCATCTCAAGCGTTTGAAGATCGGCGCCTATTATGCGGATCGCACCAAAACCAATGAGCTTGTGCGGACTGATCCCAATACCCTGTGCCTGTTTTGCGGCTATTTCGTGGATGTGCCGGATTCGATCCTTCGGCCTTTTGAAAATAGCGGCTTTCTGGCCGGATTTTCTGGCGATATTCCCCGCGCGTTTCAAACCTTCGATCCTGATGATCTTTTTGCCTTCCTCGAATCCCCCGAGGCCGCCACCGCCCGGGATACGCTGTTGAATCTGGCGCCCGGGACCACCGCATCTTTGATCGGACCCAATGGATTTTCCGCACAGGTGCAGCCCGATAGCTTTCGGGTGAATGAAATCGTCGCCGATGCCTATATCGAAGCGGATATCGAGGGCGAAGTGGCGGGCCTGCCATGGTTTGTGAATTTGGGCGCGCGCTATACCCACACCA
Source organism: Iodidimonas sp. MBR-22 (assembly GCF_029946565.1). Taxonomy (NCBI): domain Bacteria; kingdom Pseudomonadati; phylum Pseudomonadota; class Alphaproteobacteria; order Iodidimonadales; family Iodidimonadaceae; genus Iodidimonas; species Iodidimonas sp. MBR-22. The sequence goes on along the minus strand of NZ_JARKVQ010000010.1, from coordinate 97,779 downwards.
ATCTGACTGCGACCGGTTCGCAGCTCACTTTGAATGATCTGCGCACGGTTTTTGGCGATGAAACAATTTTCCAAGGGGTGTTTGCAGGCGGGGTGGAAACGGTTCGGCAGTCCAATTCCTATGATAAATTCCTGCCCAGTCTGAATGCCAAGATCGAATTCACCGACGAGATCATCGGGCGCTTTGCGGCTTCGAAAACCGTGACCCGGCCGCAATTAACCGATCTGGCCCCCCGGGTGAATTTCGATGTGCTGCGCCCGGGCAATCTGATTGCCAGCGGCGGCAATCCCGATCTGAAGCCCTTTACATCGGATAATTTCGATCTGTCTTTTGAATATTATTATGCGCCGGGCGGCTATTTCACCGTGGCCCTGTATTATAAGCAGATCGATGATTTCATCGTCTCGACTTTGGCGGTGGAAGATTTCCCGGTGGATAATGCCGATAATATCTTCCCCGGTGGCCTGGCTCCGTTCAATGTGCGGCGGCCACGCAATTTTGAAAGCGCGAATGTGCGGGGTGTTGAAATTGCTTTCCAGCATCTGTTCGATTATCTGCCCGGGGTTCTCAGCGGCTTTGGGGTGACGGCGAACGCCACTTTCGTTGCCAGCAATGCCGATGTGGATCAGGGCAGCATCAACCAGACCTTTGCCCTTGAAGGGCTAGGCAATTCGCAGAATTTCATTCTGTTCTATGATAAGGGCGGCTTTGAAAGCCGGATTGCCTATAATCGCCGGGGCGAATTCCTCCAAACCGTTTCCAATCCGGTGGGGGGTGATCCGATTTTCGTCAAAACCTTCGATCAGATCGATGCCCGGGCAAGCTTTGCCATCACGCCCAATGTTTCGGTTTTTGTGGAAGGCATCAATATCACCAATGAAAAAGTCTTTAAAACCGGACGTTTTGACAATCAGCTTTTGCAGGTGGTGAATACCGGTGCGCGCTATGCCTTTGGGGTGCGTACGGAATTCTGATCCTAAGGGATGGGGCTGTTCCCATCCTTGTTTGAACCGGCCGGGGCCCCACCCCGGTCGGTTTTTTTATCAGGGGGCGGCCCAAATGGGCTTCAGATCGCCTGCAGATGCAGGATTAGAAGGCTGTGGGGCATCATCCGGGGCGGCAAAAGGCCCGATTGCATCAAAACCGCGCCCGATGCGGTGATCCCGCCGTCAAATAATTCGGCCCAGAAAGCACTGTTGCCGGGGTCGGGATTTTGCGGCCATAGGGCGCGCATCTGATAAGTGCGATGGGGTTCCAGACCAGAAAAGCGGATTTTGGGCGGCAGGCTTGTAGGGGCGAGGCTGCTGGCAGCGAGATCATGGCCAAGATGGGCGATGCTGACCAGCGCCTGCCCGCCACCATCTTCGATCATGGCAAAGGCATCAAAGGGGGCGGGGCTATCAAAGCGCACCAATTGGCCGGAATGGATCAGCCCGCGCGTGCGTTTATAAAGCGCGATGGCCTGGGCCAGAATGGCTTTATCGGCGGGTGTTTCCTGCCGCAGATCGGCTTCGATCCCCATATGCCCAAACAGCGCCACCGCCGCCCGGGTTTCCATGGGAAAGGCCCGTTTGGTGATATGGCACAGATGCGGCCCCACATGCGCCCCCATCACTTCGGGCGGAAAAAACAGCGAAAATCCGCGCTGGATGGCCAGCCGGTCCATGGCGTCATTGCTGTCGGATGTCCAGATCCGATCGGTGCGGGCCAGAATGCCATAATCGGCGCGGCCTCCCCCCGATGCGCAGCTTTCGATCTCGACCTTGGGATGGGCCGCGCGCAGGCGATCCAAAAGGGCATAAAGGGCATGGATCTGCCGCTCCATCACCGGTTCACCCATTGCCCCGCCGGGATGAAGATTATCGCGGTTCATATCCCATTTCAAATAGGCGATGGGATAGGTTTTCAAAAGATCATCAAGCCGGGAAAACAGCATTGCGCTCACGTCCCCGTGGCTGAGATCAAGGCAAAGCTGATGGCGAAAAGGGATGGGATCGGCCCCTGATGCTGCCAGCACCCAATCGGGATGGGCGCGAAAAAGATCGCTATCAGGATTGACCATTTCCGGCTCGACCCACAGCCCGAAATCCATGCCCTTTTCGTGCACATGATCGATCAGGGGCCCGAGGCCATCGGGATAGATTGCGGGATCGACGAACCAATCCCCCAATCCTGCCCGATCATGGCGCCGGCCTAAAAACCAGCCATCATCAAGCACGAAGCGCTCCGCCCCCACCGCTGCCGCTTCATCGGCCAATTGGCATAAGGTTTTAAGATCATGCTGGAAATAGACCGCTTCCCAGCTATTATAATGAACCTTGCGCGGCATGTTTTTAAGGCCGGGCGATAAAAGGCTGTGGCGCACAAAATGATGGAAATGTGCGCTCAGCCCGTTCAGGCCCTGATCGCTGATGCTGATGAACACATCGGGGCTTTGATAATGCTCGCCCGGTGCAAGGCGAATTTCGCCGGGCAGGAACAAAGACCCTGCCTGTAGATAGCATCGGCCATCGGGCAATTGCCCATGGATAAGGCGGTGATTGCCGCTCCATCCCAGATGGATGGCAAGGGCCGATCCCCGATGATAATCGGTGGTGCTTTCCTTCAAGATCAGCGCCGGGAAGCTGTCATGGGATGTGCGCCCCCGGCGGTTTTCCCGCACGAACTGGCCCATGAAGCCTTTGGTCGTGCGCATTTGAAATTCGCCCGCCCAGCGCCCCTCGAATGACAGGATATGATCGAGAGGATCGGGCACCGGGATGGTGATCGCCGCGCAATGATCGATGACAAAAGGCTCTGGCTCGGCGGATTGATTGCGTATTTCGGTCGACGCTTTCAAAATATCGCCGATCATTGCCAGCCGATGGATGATCATGAGCCCCAATCGCGGATCGGATGCGGTGATCATAAGGGCCTGTCCGCCTGCGATCTCATCGGTTTTGATCCTGTCCCAGCGGGGATTGAAATCCCAGCCACACCCCCCCTGATGCAGGCTGATCGCCGCAGCGCCCAGCCAGCCCGCAGCATGTGTGGGGCTAAGGGAGAGGGGGGCATCGATAGCCGGGCCGCCGGGCACTTCATAGCGTTCATCAAAATGGGCCAGCATGGCGGGGGTGGTTTCGGCGGAGAGATGCCGCCCCAGATAAAGCAGCGCCGGCAGGCTGCCCCGCAGATCGATGATGGCGCTGAGATGATCGCCCTTCAGCACATGAAAAGCGGGGCGATTATTTTCGGGCGTCTTGGCCGACCGTGCATCCAATGGCTGGTCAGATCGCTGTTTGCTGGTCATCATGATCCTCATCTGGGGCAAAGCATAGAGAATGGGGCGGAAAAACTTTACAGCATCGGAAGCCGCCAGCCTTGCATCCTTATAAAATCTTATTAATATGATCAATAGGCAGCGATCTAAAAATAAAGCCTGCCATATAATTAGAACAAAGGATTGGCAGCATAAGCCGATCTTGATGAAAGGGGAGGGGGAATGCTTGGCGTTTGTTATTATCCTGAACATTGGTCGCCCGCTTTATGGCCCGATGATGCCAAACGCATGGCCGATCTGGGCCTAAAGGTAGTGCGAATCGGGGAATTTGCCTGGTCGCGATTGGAGCCAAAGCCGGGAGCATGGCAGATTGATTGGCTGGATCAGGCGATTGATATCCTCGCCGATGCCGGATTGAAGATCGTGATCGGCACCCCCACCGCCACCCCGCCGAAATGGCTCATCGATGCGCATCCCGATATTCTGCCGGTCGATCCCCATACGGGCCGGGTGCGGGGCTTTGGATCGCGGCGTCATTATGATTTTTCAAGCCGCCTTTATCGCGATCTGGCGGCAGGCATCAGTGAAAAACTGGCCCGGCATTATGGCGGGCATAAAGCGGTCATCGGCTGGCAAACCGATAATGAGCTTTGTTGCCATGATACGGCCCTGTCCATCTCGCCCCAGGCGGTGGCGGCTTTTCGCGATTGGTGCAAAGCGCGCTATGGAAGCATTGCCGCCCTCAATGAGGCCTGGGGAAATGTATTCTGGTCGATGGAATACAATGATTTCAGCGAGATCGAAGCCCCCTATGGCGCGGTAACGGAAACCGCCCCGGCGCATCGTCTGGCTTTTCGCCGCTTCACATCCGATCAGGTGGCCCTGTGGCATCGCACGATGATCGCGGCCATCCGCCCCCATGTGGGGGATCAGTTCATCACCCATAATTTCATCCCCATGGCGGAAACCGGGGTGGATAATTTTGCTCTCGCCCGGGGGCTCGATTTTGCATCCTATGATAATTATCCTTTAGGCCGGACCGATCTGGTGCTGCGCGATGCGGGGGCGGATGATTTTCAGCGCTTCATGCGCACGGGCCATCCCGATCTGGGAGCATGGACCTTCGATCAAAGCCGCTGCCTTACCCCGTCTCGCACATTCTGGGTGATGGAACAGCAGCCCGGACCGGTGAACTGGGCCCGGCACAATCCCCGTCCGGCTTCGGGCATGGTCCGGCTATGGACATTGGAAGCCTTTGCCCATGGGGCCATATGCGTCAGCTATTTTCGATGGCGCCAAGCCCCTTTTGCGCAGGAGCAGATGCATGCAGGGCTTTTGCGGCCCGACCATAGCGAGGCGGAAGCCTGGCCCGAAATCAAGGCTGTCGAGGCCGAAATCAGGCATTTGAAATTGGCCGATCTGCCTGCCCCAAAGCCAAAGATTGCCATGATCGTTTCGGCTCCATCACAATGGGTGACCGAGATCGAGCGCCAAGGCGACAGCTATGATCATGAAAGCCTGATGCGGCAATATTACACGGCGCTCAGGTCTTTGGGGTTGGATGTGGATATCCTGAGCGTGGATGATGATCTGACAGGCTATCGGCTCATCTGTGCGCCGGTTTTATCGATCATCAGCGAAGCCGGGGTGGAGGCTTTGCAAAAAAGCGGAGCGACGCTGGTTTTTGGCCCCCGCAGTGGCGGAAAAACGGTGGATTGTGCAATCCCCGAAGGATTGGCACCCGGGGCCTTGCGGGCCTTGCTGCCGATCAGGATTTTGATGGCGGAAACCCTGCGCCCCGGCTGCGGCGGCAGTTTGACATGGCAGGGGAAACGCTATGGGGCCCGGGCGTGGCGCGATCATGTGGATCCCGGCCCGGCTGAATGCCTTGCCCGCTTTGATGATGGCAGCCCGGCGCTGGTGCGGTCGGGGCAGGCCTATTATCTGGCGGGTCTCACCGATGCGCCATTCCTGCGCGATTTTTTCCGCCATTTGTGCGCCTTGCCCGGCCTTGATCTGCCGACGCTCGATTTGCCTGATGATCTGCGGATCAGCCGCCGGGGCGGGCTGGTTTTTGCCTTTAACTATGCTGCCACCGCCCAGCTGGCCCCGGCTCATGCGGGGGCGGATTTCGTGCTGGGTTCGGCGATGATCCCCGCTCATGATGTTGCTATTTGGAAGGATATCTGATGATCCGTCTCGTTTTATTGGCCTGTGCCGCCCTTGTGATCAGCCCTTTTGCGGCGGGGGCCTTTCCACCCTCTGATGCCCCGGAACTGGCGGCGCGGGGCGATTATGCGGTGGGCTATTCCGGCTTGACGCTGGTCAATCCCGATCAGCCCGATCCCCAAAGCGGCGGGCGCGCTGATCGCTCCCTTGATCTCGCCATCTGGTATCCCGCAAAAGCCCGGCCCGATCAGAAGGAGGAGATCATCTATCGCAGCCCCACCCCCTTTACCCCCACCATCGATCCTGCCGATCTGCCTGCGGAAATCACAAGGCAGGGCCGGGCGATCTTGGATGGCGAACCGGTGCGGGGCGAAGCTTTTCCGCTTCTGGTGGTGTCGCATGGCTATCAGAACTGGACCAGCCTTTATAGCTGGCTGGGGGAAGCGATGGCATCGAAAGGCTATGTGGTGGTGGCCATCGCCCATCGCGATATTTTGCCGGTGAACGCCATGGTGCAGCAATTATCCTTCGCCACCACCGTGGCCCATCGCAGCCGGGATCAGCGCTTTGTGATCACGGCCTTACAAGAATTGGCGGCGGATGGCGAAAGCCCGTGGCATGATCTGTATGATCCCCAAAAGATCGCCCTTCTGGGCTATTCCATGGGGGGCTTTGGGGCGATCACCACCGCCGGTGCGGGCTATGATCCGGCCTCATTGGTGATGCAATCCATGCCCAAAGATATCATGCAGGGCATGCTGGACACTGATGCGCCGCCGCCGCCCGAGGGCGTGAAGGCTCTGGTGGCTTTTGCCCCCTGGGGCTATCAGCCGCCTTTTTCATCCTGGCGGCCCGAAGCTTTGGCACAGATCACCCTGCCCAGCCTGTTCATTGATGGGGATCTTGATGATGTATCCGATTATGCCAAGGGCGTGCGCCCTTTATGGCAGGCGATGACCGGCTCGGATCGCTATCTTTTGAGCTTTCAAAATGCCCGGCATAATATCGCGGTCAATGATGCGCCCCCGGAATTAAAGGATTATTTCCAGTTTCGCGAAAGATTGGAAGAGCCGGTTTGGCGCACGGATCGAATCCTCGCCATCAATATTCACATGATCACCGCTTTTCTTGATTGGACCTTGAAGGGCGATGATGCGGCCCGCAGCTATCTCGATGTGCCCACGCCTTTGGCTAATGATGGGGTTTGGCCGATTGGTCAGGGCGAGCAGGTGGGCGCGGCATTGGCTGATGAGGCCGGGGCGAGCGCGGGCTATTGGCGGGGCTTTCATCGGCGCTGGGCGGTGGGATTGCAGCTTGAACATCTGCTCCCTTCAGCGGATGGGGCAGCGAACGTGACAGGGGATTGAGAGCGTGGAGGAGATGGATCTCAAATCGGTTCAGGTCATCGTTTTTTTTGCCGTCACTGCGCTCATCGGCTTTGCCACCTGGCGGAAAGTGCGCGGCGCGGGGCGGAAAAGCAGCGATAGCAACAAGGAATTCTTCCTCGCGGGCGGGGGGCTTTCCTGGGTTTTTGTGGCGGGGTCGATCACGCTTACCAATCTTTCCACCGATCAGTTGGTGGGGATGAATGGCAATCAGATGGCCCTCTTGGCCTGGTGGGAATTATTTGCGGTGCTGGGGCTGATGATCCTGGCCCGGCTTTTCCTGCCGGTTTATTATCATTATCAATGCACCACCACCACGGAATTGCTGGAAAAGCGCTTCAAGGATCATCATGTGCGGGCGGTGATTGCCCTGCTGTTTTTACTGGGCAATGTGTTCATCTATCTGCCGATCATGCTTTATACCGGCTCGTTATTCATGAAATCGATGTTCGGGGTGGAAGCGCCGATCCTGTTGATTGCCACGGCCTTTGCCATCGTGGGGGCGGCCTATGCTGTTTTGGGGGGGCTGCGGGCGGTGGCTGTTTCCGATACCTATAGCGGCATCTTGCTTTTGGGCATGGGGATTTTGGTGGTTTATCTGGCCCTTGATGCCATCGGCTTTGATTTATCAGGCATCCCGCGTGAAAGGCTGACGATGCTGGGCGGCAATGATAGCCCCATCCCCTGGCACACATTGCTCACGGGGATGATTTTCATCCAGATTTTCTATTGGTCCACCAATCAAACCATCACCCAGCGGGCGATGGCCGCGCCCACGGTGAAAGAAGCGCAAAAAGGCGTTTATGCGGCGGCCCTGATCCGGCTGGTGCTGATCCCGCCGATGATCGTTTTGCCCGGCATCGTTTCTTATAAGCTTTATGGCAATATCGGCGATGCGGCCTATGGCCGGATCGTGGGCGATGTTTTGCCCTTGTGGCTTTCGGGGCTGTTTGCGGCCGCCATCGCCGCTGCCGTGCTGACCAGCTTTAATAGTGTGCTCAATTCATCGGCCACCCTTTATGTGTGTGATATTCATGAACGCTATATCAAGGCAAAGCCCAATGTGGTGCGGTTGAATGCGGCGATCACCTTGGGGTTCGTTGTGGCCGCGCTGATGCTGGTGCCGGTTTATGATGGGGCGGCCAGCATCATCAATCTGGTGCAGCAATTGAATGGCCTGTTGTCGATGCCGATTTTGTCTGTTTTCATTCTTGGTCTGTTGTTCCAGAATGTGGATGCCCGGGCGGCGATTATTGCGGTGGTTTTCGGGGTGGGGCTATATGCCATCTTCACCTTTTTATGGACCCCTTTACACTATATCCATCTGATGTTTCTGACCCTGATCAGCTCGCTTTCGGTTTCCTTGCTGGTCAATAGGCTGGTTTTTGGCCGCCATGCCCGATTTGAACTGCCCATGCGCAGCCAGCAGGCTGCGAACATCCGTAATGAGGAGAGCGTGACAATCCCATGAGTATGATGGAGCAAGACCCGGAACAGATCTATGATGTGCTGATCGTGGGGGGCGGGGTGAATGGCGTGGGCATTGCCGCCGATGCCGCCGGGCGGGGCTTATCCGTTTTATTATGCGAAAAAGATGATCTGGCCAGTGCCACCTCTTCATCGAGCAGCAAGCTCATTCATGGTGGCATCCGCTATCTTGAACATTATGAATTCCGGCTGGTGGCGAAGGCTTTGGCCGAGCGTGAAGTGCTCCTTCGGGCCGCTCCGCATATCATCTGGCCCCTGCGCTTTCGCCTGCCCCATCTGCCATCTTTGCGCCCGGCCTGGATGATCCGCATCGGCCTTTTTCTTTATGATCATCTGGCCCGCCGCGCCAGCCTGCCGGGATCGCGATCTGTGCGCTTTGGCCCCGATAGCCCGCTTAAACCCGGCATCGAAAAAGGCTTTGAATATTCGGATTGCTGGGTGGATGATGCCCGGCTCGTGGTGCTCAATGCCATGGCGGCGCGCGATCATGGGGCGCTGATCCTGCCGCGCACCCGCTGTGTTTCGGCGCAATATGAGGGCGGGGTCTGGCAGGTGCTTTTGCATAATGAGATCAGCGGCGAGCCGCACCGGGTCAGGGCCCGGCTTTTGGTGAATGCTGCAGGGCCATGGGTGCAAAGCTTCATCGAAGAGAAGCTGCATCGTCCCTCGCCCCGGCATGTGCGGCTGGTGAAGGGCAGCCATATCGTGGTGCCCCGGCTTTATGAGGGCCCGGAATGCTATATCTTGCAAAATGATGATAAGCGGATTGTTTTTGCCATCCCCTATGAGGGGGAATTTACCCTGATCGGCACCACCGACAAGGAAATCAGCGGTGATCCCGGCAAGGTTGACATCGATGCCGATGAACAGGCCTATCTGTTGTCGATCATCAATCATTATTTCAAGCGCCAGATCACGGATCGCGATATCTGCTGGAGCTATGCCGGGGTGCGCCCCCTGCTTGATGATGAAAGCAGCGATGCCTCCACTGTGACCCGCGATTATCTGCTGACCCTGACCGGAATGGCCGAGGGTGGGGAAGATGGGGCCAAGACAGAGGGCGGCGCGCCCCTGCTATCGGTTTTCGGCGGCAAGATCACCACTTTTCGCCTGCTGGCAAAAGAAGCGGTGGATAAAATGCAGGCGGTGTTCCCCGATCTGGGGCCATCCCGCACCCAGGATCAAACCCTGCCCGGCGGTGATTTTGATAACCCCGCCACCCTTTATGATCGGCTGAAGGCTGAAGCCCCGTGGCTGCCCGATGATGTGGCGCGCCGCTATGTGCGCAGCTATGGCACGGCGGTTTTTGCATTGCTTGATGGATGCACCGCGCTTGCTGCCATGGGCGAGGATTTTGGTGCCGGACTTTATGAGGCGGAAGTGCAGTATCTGCGCCGCCATGAATGGGCGGTGCAGGCCGAAGATATTGTGTGGCGGCGCAGCAAGCGCGGCCTGTTCATGACCAAGGCGCAGCAATCGCGTTTGCAGGAATGGCTCGACAGCCGCAATGATTAAGCCTTGATAACAGCCTTTAGCGCATCACCCGGCCGCCATCCACAAACAGCGTTTGGCCGGTGATCATGGCCGCCATCCGCGAGGCCAGAAACAGCGCCGCATGGGCGCAATCTTCGCCCGATATGGTTTGCTTTAGCGCCTGTTGCGCCAAACAGTCCGCCAAAGCCTCATCGGTGACCCATAAATCCTTTTGCCGTTCGGTCATCACCCAGCCGGGAATCAGGCTATTGACGCGGATACCGTCCGGCCCCAATTCCCGGGCCAAAGCGCGACTCAGCCCCTCAATCGCGGCTTTTGCCGTCACATAGGCAGGATAGCCCGAAAGCCCCAGATGGGCGGAGTTTGACCCCACATTGATGATCGCGCCCCGGCCTTTTTCGCGCATGGCGGGGGCGGCTGTTTGGGCCGTGAAAAAATGCGGGCGCAGATTGGTATCAAGGCTATCGGCCCAGCCTTTTTCATCCAGATCAAGCAGGCTGTGGCGGGTATCGCGGGCGGCATTATTGATCAGAATATCGATGCTGCCATGCTGATCGGCGGCCTTTGCCATCGCCGCGCGCAGGGCACTGAGATCGCGAATATCGCACGGGATGAACAAGGGCCGCTGGCCGGTTTCCTCGGCCACTGCATCACAGAGCGCCAAAGCCGGGGCTTGGGTCAGCGACACAAAGGCAACCCGTGCGCCCTGACTTGCGAAGGCATGGACGAAATACGCCCCGATGCCCGATCCGCCGCCGGTGATGAACACGGACTGCCCATCCAGATCGGTAAGCTTAGGATATGGCTGGCTGGCAATGCCTTCGATTTTTTGGGCCATGATCAATTCTCGTGCCGGATAAAAAGGATGCGATGCGGAAAAGACAGATAAGTTCATGCTTTAGCAGTGGTGGGGCTTTACAACAAGATTATTTATCATATAAATTTAGAATGACAGGGACGAGCCATTCAGGATTTTCCCGATAAGAGCAAAAGACGATAAAGACCAAGAGACTATGTTGCCTTTACAGCCTATGAAAGAACCAAAGAATGGGCAGCATGAAAATGCGCAAGCGGGGACCGCGTGGATGAATAGGAATGCGGATAGGGCGTTTTCGATTGTCGGGGATTGGGGAACCAGTCATCTCAGGCTTTTTCTGGTTCATGATAACCGGATCATCGATCAGTGCGATGGTCCGGGCCTGGCGGCAGCGATTGCCGATCCCGGCGATGCCTTCATGCGGGCCACAGCAGGCTGGCGGGCGGATCATGGTGCTTTGCCGGTGCTTTTGGCGGGCACGGTGGGATCGAATATCGGCTGGCGCGAAGTGCCTTATCGGCCATGCCCCATTGCCTGTGACAAGCTGGTGGATGGGGCGGTTCATTTCCGCCATGAAGGCCATGATCTGGCGATCATTCCCGGGCTGAGCTGCATCAATCCTTTAGGCTATGCCGATTATATGCGGGGCGAGGAAACGCAGATCCTGGGGGCTTTGATGAGCGATCCGGCCCTGAAAATCGGGCGGCAGATCATCTGCCTGCCCGGAACCCACAGCAAATGGGTGATTTTGCAAGATGGGGTGGTGGAGCGGTTTTTTTCCAGTTTGACCGGTGAATTTTATGGGATCATCAAGGATCATAGCGTTTTGCTGCGGGGGTCGGGCACCGATGATGGCTTTCATGAAACCGCCTTTATCGAAGGGGTGAAGCGGATTTGCGCAAACAAAGGGGCGATGTTGCTCAATCGCCTGTTTGAAGTGCGGGCCCGCCAGATTTCCAGGGAATTGACAGTGGGCGAAGCGGCCTCGTTTTTATCCGGGCTTTTGATCGGCGCGGATGTGGATGCCGCCCTGCGTATTCTGGATTGGAGCCATGCGGGCTATGATCGGGTGACCATCATCGCCACCCGGCATTTATCCGATCTTTATGCCTTGGCCCTTGATCGCTATGGGGTGGCGTCCCAGTCTTTGGATGGCAAGCAGCAATCGGGCACGGGATTGCTGGCGATGGCTGCCCGCTTGCGAGATTTGGAAAGGTCTGTCGATGTCCCTTGAAACAGTCTCTCCACCAACCCCTGCTCCACAAGATCAAAAAGGCGAAGCGCTGCGCCACCGGTTGCGAGAGAGGCTTGCAGCGATGCCGATCATCGCCATCCTGCGGGGCATCACCCCCGATGCGGTGGAGGATGTAGGGGCGATCCTTGTGGATGCGGGGATCCGTATGATCGAGGTGCCCTTGAATTCGCCAAATGCGATGGATAGTATCGGCAGGCTGGCAAAAGCCCTGAAGGGCCGCGCAATGGTGGGGGCGGGCACTGTGCTCACGCCCTTGGATGTGGATCGGGTGGCAGAAGCAGGGGGCGAGATCATCGTTTCTCCCGATAGCCATGGCCCGGTCATCCGGCGCGCCATTGCTTTGGGTGTTGAGCCCATTCCCGGTTTCGCCACGGCCAGCGAGGCCTTTTCGGCCCTGAGGGCAGGGGCGCGTTTTTTGAAATTATTTCCCGCCGCCAGCTATGGTCGGGGGCATATTTCGGCGCTGAAGGCGGTTTTGCCTGATGATGCGCGGGTTCTGGCCGTGGGGGGCGTGGGGCCGGAAAATCTGGCGGATTGGGCGGCGGCGGGGGCGGATGGCTTTGGCATCGGTACGGGGATCTATAAGCCGGGTCTGCATCTTGATGCCGTGGCAAAGGCCGCAGCGGCCCATGTGGCGGCATGGCATCGTCATGTTGGCTGAAGCTTATGGGCGGATCGCCTGCGGGTGCACTTTGGGCGAAGGCATCCAATGGCACGAACCCTCGCAGTCTTTATGGTGGACCGATATCGAAAAGGCCCGGCTTTGGCGGGCAAAGCCGGATTTCCAGGCATTGGAACGCAATCCGGGCGCGGTGATCGAGGCGACCGAGATCAGCCTGCCGGAGCGCTTATGTTCTTTTGCCTTCACCAAAGAACCGGATGTGATTGTGGCGGCTTTTGCATCGGGGCTTGCCTTTTATCATCTGGAGCATCGTACGATCGATTGGATTGCCCGCCCGGAATTGGGGGAAACGGGGCGGCGCTTCAATGATGGCCGGGCCGACCGGGCGGGGCGCTTTTGGGTGGGCAGCATGGTCGAGGATGAAAGCCTCGCCGGGGCGGCCAGCGCCAGCCTCTATTGTCTCGATCTTGATGCCCGGCTGCATCTGCGCCAAGGCGGTATCGCCATATCCAATGGGCTGTGTTTCAGCCCCGATGGGAAAAAAGCCTATTTTGCCGATTCCCCGACCCGTCGGATCGTGGCGTCTGATTATGATGGGGACAGCGGCGTTCGCCAATCGCCGCGTCTTTTTGCGCAAACCCCCGATGGGGCTTTTCCCGATGGCGCCGCGGTCGATGCTGAAGGCGGTTTGTGGAGTGCTTTTTGGGGGGCAGGGCTGGTGCGGCATTATGCCCCGGATGGTCGTTTGATGGGCGATATTGCCCTGTCGGCGCCCCAGCCGAGTTGTGTTTGTTTTGCCGGGCCGGATTTGGATTATCTGTGCGTCACCACAGCCCGAGCCGGGCTTTCCGCCGAAGCCCTTGCCACGGCGCCGCATTCGGGCGATGTTTTTATTTATAAAATAAAACAGGCGGGTTTGCCGGAAAATCGGTATGAGGGGCTCATCCCGGGCAAACGTTCCTTCTAATCCAAGGGTGGGTGAATAATGCAGAATCATTCAGGTCGCAACCTGACCTATGTCATCGTGCATGATCTGGGGCGGGCGATTGTGAAAGGCCATTATGACCAACATAATCCTTTCCCGATCGAAGCCGCCCTTTGTACGCAATATGGTGCCAGCCGCAGCGTGCTGCGCGAAGCGGTGAAAATGCTGACGGCCAAAGGGTTGCTCAGGGCACGTCCCCGCCAGGGGACCTGGATCGAGCCGGAAGAAAACTGGAATCTGCTCGATCCCGATGTTCTGCAATGGCTTTTGGAGCGAAAATATTCCCCGCAGTTGCTGGTGGAATTCACGGAAATGCGGCTGGCTTTCGAGCCGGTGGCCGCCGCCCTTGCCGCTCAGCGCTGCCATCCCGAAGATATCCAGAATATTCTGGCGGCCCTGGATCGCATGCGCGAAGCGGAAAAGGGCAATGATGATCCCTTGAGTTCGGATATCGCCTTTCATGTGTCGATCCTCAATGCCTGCGGCAATCGCTTTTATGCCCAGTTGAAAGGCATGATCAACACCGCCTTGCGGATTTCCATCCGCCTGACCAACCAGCGCAAAGGTGTACCTTTGGCCAGCATCCGCGATCATAAAAAGGTGGTGGATGCAATCATTGCCCGTGACCCCGAAGCGGCCAGCGAAGCGATGCGCGCCCTGATCATTGAAGCGATGATGCTCATTCAGCAATCACAGGCTGATGAACTGCAAAAAGCTGCCAGCATCGGTAGCTCAACAAAAAGCGCGCAATGATAGAATTGAACAGATTTTTATAAACTGTTAGTTTGCATTTCTCACCTTCTCTAGAAGGGCTGAACGCTTCTGGACAAGGTCCATGATGGCTTGCCGCTCGGGCTTTACCCCCAGCGCTCGGGCCGGATCCATGAGGAGTGCAAACATGAAAAGACAATCGATTCTGGCGATCCTGACCACTTGGCTGCTTCTGGCTTTCGGGAGTACCGCCATGGCCATGCCCTGCATGATTTTTGTGCATGGAAAACAAACCGATACGGGAAGTTTTACCAATTGGACCAAGGCCCGGGATTATTGGCGTTCGGGCAGTTCGGATTTCATCGGCATTTCGACTAAAAATTTCAATGCCTCGCATTATGTGGTGGGCTATAATGGCACCCGGCCCTTCTGGGATTCCCTGGCGGCGGGCGAGGTTGCGGCTGAAATCATCAATGCAACCAATGGCGGTGCCGATGGCGGCGGCAATCGCTGTGCCACAAGCTGGGCGGCGGGCGGCAATTTCTGGATCATCGCGCACAGCATGGGCGGCACGGTGATGGATTTCATTCTGGGCAATGCCAACAGCAGCACCCCCAATTTCAATCTCAATGGCGCTTATGATGTGGTGGCCCAGCGCACCAGCCTCGTGGTGTCGGTTGGCGGTGCCCATCGTGGTTCCCAAGGGGCGGATGCGGTTTGCGGCGATGCGGCGTCCTTGTGTAATTTCATTGCCGGCTTCATCCAGGATTGTGATGATGCCACCTTCTGGCTGCGTAGTTCCGATGATGTGCAGGTGCGGACATTTTCCAATGCGCCGGCCCGCAATGTGTATCTGATTGGCGGTTTTGAAGCCATTTTCGGGGCCAGTGCCTGTTTATCGGGCGAAGATGATGGGGTGGTGCAATATGCCTCCATGTTTGCCTGTGGTGGCAGTGCTACGGCCAGCTATAATAACAGCAATGTTTGCAATAATGGCTTCAAGCAGGAAGCATCGGGCTTTTTCAATCTCGATTCCGCTCATGAAAATCATAATGATGAGCGGGATGCGACCGATTCCGACCAGCGCCGTCAGGTCCCGGATGGTTTCTGGATCTGTGGTGGCGCAAGCTGTGCGCCCAATACCCGGGTGCAAACAGGCATGACGACGGCCCGTTTCATCAGTACCCTTTATTGATATGTGCAAAGGATCAAGGATCATGAAGAGACTATTGTCTTCGATTACGCCAAAGCTTTTGGGCGCGATCATGGCCGGATCGGTGCTGATGGTCGGGGCTTTTGATGGTGGGTTGATGGGGTCGCCATCGGCACGCGCGCAAGAGTCTGCTGAAACCATCCCCGATCTGGCGGCCCATGCGGCGGCCAGCTATCGCCAGCAGGCCCGCTTCCCGGCCTGGTCGCAGCCGGTGGCGCGGGGCGCGGTGGATCCGGTGCTTGCCGAACGCATCCCGACCCGCCAGATTTTGCCCAGCGAAAGCGGCATGGGCTTAAGTGTTTGGCCTGATGATATGCGCTTTGAATCCGGGGATGAGGCCCGGCTTTATGCGCGCCTCGAAAGCACGGGCAAAAATGATGAGGATCTGCTCAGCATCCCCAATGCTGATGGGGCCGCAGGGCCATGGCAGATCAGCGCCGTTGTCACCGGCCAGCTTTCGGGGCCGCTGGGCACGATCAGCTATCAAGATGATGGCCGCAATGGCGATGAGCAGGCGGGCGATGGCATTTATACCGCCCGCTTCACCTTGCCCGAAGCCTTTGATCCACTGCCGGGCTATGCCGAAAATATTGCCGTGGTCGTCACCGCCAGCAATGGCAAGGGCGAGGAATATAAAGGCATCACCGGCTTTTTATACAGCCATCCCGCAGCCAGGCTCACCGGCCAATATGTTGAAAAGCTGGTGGATGGGGATCTGGTGATCAGTGCCGAGATCGAAGCCACCACAAAGGGCCGCTTTCATCTTTCGGGAACCATGCACAGCCTGCGCGGCGTTCCTTTGGTCACGGCCCAAAGCGCGGAAAATCTCGATGCCGGCACCCATTGGATCGATCTTCGTTTCTACGGATTGGCCTTGAGCGAGGCCGGGGCGAAAGGGCCTTTGACCCTTGGCAGTGTCACCCTTGCCAGCATCAAGGGGCTGCCCAATGCTTTGGGGCCGGTTTTGCATAATGTGTATCGCACCATGCCTTTCGTGCCCGAGCAATTCCACAGCCGTTCCTTTGATCGGCCTGATCTGATGGAACAGGCACGGCGGCTGGATGTGGGCCGGATCGATCTCGATCATCAGCGCGGCGATAAAAAACCGCCACGCAATTAAGCCGTCTTGCTGACTTTATGGGCCGGTGCCGGATCAGGGCATCGGCCCTTATTTATGACATCATAAGATGCGCGGAGACGAGATTGTCGCCCCGGCGGATTGCTAAATGAAGCAGGCGCTGAAGATGGCGCTCCGATTGGAGCATCGCAAAAATCAGCCCCAGATACTGATCGAGATTGAGGCTTTGAAGATGCGCTCCATCGAGATCGGCCAAAGCCTCTTCATCGATGCCATAAAGCCCGGTGATCTGCGACGTCGCGCCCGTTTGATGGGTCAGTTCAATATCCTTGCGCCGGATCAGATGACAAGACAGCAGCCTTGCGATGAAGGGGATCGTTTCCTGATGATCCTTGCGCATGAACAGTAAAAGCCGCAGGGCATCGTCCAAAAGGGGGCTGGGTGCCCCCCTTTCATCATAAAGGCGCAGGGCTTCAAGGTCATCGCGCACCAGCGAGGGTGAGGCGAAATCGGCGCATAAGAGTGGCGCTGCATCGTCATTTTCCCCCAAAACAAAGGGATAGCGCAGGAGATTGAGGGGGATATAAGCGGCCCCCCAGCCGCCATCCCGGCAATAAAGATTGCATGGTTTCGATAGCCCCAAAAGGGCATTGAGCCGGAATGTGCCCGATGGCTCGCTTTTCATCAGAAAAAGGGGGAAACAGCCTGCGGCTTCAAGAATTTCCGAAAGGCCAAGGGGCGTGCTGCGCCAATTGGCAGCATGGGCAAAGCTGCGATCGGGGTGCAGGCCATAATCCCCATGTTGGGCGGGGCTGAGGGCGGTGATCATGTCATCCATCATCAGATTGCCTGAAAACCGTGGCGATGCACATGGTCGATCAAATCCCGATGGCGGGGCAGGGTGCTTTCCATCCGCCCCATAAGGCCATCCAGCATCTGTTGCCAGCGGGCGGGCATGCCCTGGCCCCGATGCGGATTCATTGGGGCGGCAAAGCCCATGCCATAAAGCACATAGCGGTAGCTGAGATAGGAAAAAACCTCATTTTCAGCGCCCAGATGATCGGGCAGGGGAGGTTGATCGCGCCAGAGGGCCAGCAGTTCGGCCAGATCATCGGGCCAGCTTTGGGCCTCGCGGTTTGCCAGCCAGAAAGGCTCGGTGCGGCGGCTTAAGATATAATGGAGCTTCAGGAATTTCAGGATGGCGGGCCAGAAATGCGCAAAGCGCTGATTATAGCGGCGGCTGGCAATGGCCAGATCGCCTTGATCAAGGGGCAAAAGGGTGCACAAAGCCTGGGCTGAAAGCTCGGCCAGCATCAGGGCCGAAGCTTCCAAAGGCTCGAAAAATCCGGCAGAAAGCCCGATGGCCACGCAATTTTTCTGCCACAGGCTTTGGCGATAGCCCGATTTGATCTTTAAAAGGCGGGGCGTGGCCTCGGCTTCTTGCAGCCCGGCATGTTCGAGCAGGATCTTTTGTGCTTCATCATCGGATAGAAAATCGCTGGCATAAACATGGCCCAGCCCCCGCCGTTCCTTAAGCGCGATATCCCAGATCCAACCGGCTTTTTGCGCTGTTGCATGGGTTTGGCAGCTTAAAGGGGCATCTGCTGTGGCATGGGGCTTTTGCACGGCAATAGCGCGATCCGCAAACAGGATGTGGTTGCAATCCCGAAAAGGCACCCCCAGCGCCGTGCCAATCAAACGGGCCGAAAAGCCGGTGCAATCGACAAAAAAATCGCCGTCCACCCGCCCGCTTTGCTGGCAGATCAGATGGCCGATGGCGCCATCTTCATCCAGCCCCACATCCAATACATCATCGCGCAGATGCCGGATGCCCAGATTTGTGGTGCCATGCTGGCATAAAAGGCTGGCGAAAGCCCCGGCATCCAGATGATAGCCATAATTGAGATGCCCCTCATAATCGGCTTGTAAAGGGGTTTTGGGGCCAAAACCGGCTGCGCATAATCGCGCCTGCACATGGTGGAAATCGGCAAAAGCCGGGCGCTGCTCTGCCCCCATCGCACACCAAAGGGCAAAGGGATCAAAGCCATGGGCATCGAGGGGCGGGGAAAAAGGATGATCATATTGATCATCAGCCGATCCATCCGCCCAGCCGATGAAGCGGCTGCCCTGCTTCAGCCCTGCTGTGGTGGCGCGCAGGAAATCGGTTTCCGTAAGGCCGATGCGCTTCAAGCTTTGGCGCATGGTGGGCCATGTGCCTTCGCCAACGCCGATGGTGGGGATGGTGGGGGATTCGATCAGGGTGACCGTGCCACCCCGGCCCTGTTCGGTTTTGCAATGGCTGGCCAGCAAACAGGCGCTGAGCCATCCCGCCGTGCCGCCGCCCACGATGACGATATTCCGGATAGGGCGCTGGGGCATTTTGGGCCTTTCACTGTAGAAGGACAATGGATCGGGATGCGCAAGGCAACAGAATTAATCATATAATTTGAAAGAGCAAGCCGGAAAGCAATGCAAGCATGGGCCTTCAGGGATCGGGAAAGGCTTCGAGATCAGCGCGGCTGGGCACCCCGGCGCGGCCACCGGGGCGGCTGACCTTGATCGCCGCCGCCCGATTGGCAAAGCGCACGGCGTCGGGCTCGTCTTTGCCCTCGCCCAAAGCAAGGGCAAAAGCCCCATGCCAGACATCGCCCGCCCCCAATGTATCGCGCACCGTCACTTTTGGGGCCGGAAAATGGGTGATTGCCCGCTGATCATGAACCAAGGTTCCGGCGGCGCCCAAAGTCACACAACACCATGCGCCGGTTTTTCGGGCGATCATCGCCAGCATCGCTTCGGGATCATCCTTGCCGCAATAATCGGCCAGGCCCGGCTGGGAAAAGGCGATATGGCTGGCCGCCCTGATCAGGCCATCCTGCCCCGCCAGCGGCATATCCGCATCCAATATCGCTGGAATTCCATGCTTTCTGGCCTGATCGAGCAGGGCAGTGGCCCCCTTTGGCCAGCGGCAATCCGCCAAACAGGCGGCAAAGGGGCGGATATCCACCGAGGTCAACCAATCACAGGCATCAGGGATCGCAGGATCAAGGAAATTGACGATCATCCGTTCGCCCGACCGATCCACACAGACCGATGAGAGCGAGGAGCGGCAGCCCGGAAATCGGCGGACATGGCTGAGCTCTACCCCATAAGCGGCCAATTCGGCGGTGATCAGATCGGCAATGGGATCATCCCCCAAGCGGGTGATCAGCGAGGCTTCACCGCCCAGCCGGACAATGGCCACCGCTGCCGTCGCCGCCGGACCGCCCCCCATCTGGCTGCAGGCACTGGCCCGATATTTTTCGCCGCGATCGGGCAGGCTTTCCACAGAAAACAAAAGATCCTGAACGGCATGGCCAAGACAAAGAATTCGTGCCATCTCTTTATGCTCCTTTCATCTCAGCCCTGTTCAGCCACTCGCCGCTGATCTATAAAGCCATGAGCTTAGGCAATAGTTTTTCTATTGATATGCAAAAGCAAATATTGCTAACTCTTTTATAAGATATAAAAGCCAGAGGGCTGGCGGTTTGTCCAGCCCGGAAGCCATGCCATTCCCTGAAAGCGGCCCGCAGATCGAGAGAAAGGCGTTTCATCACAGTGACCCAATATCTGGCGCAGATGCGAAGCCTGGTCCCCGGCCTTGTGCTGTGTTTCACCATCGCGGCGGCGGCGAATTTTCTGTCCGAGCATTATGGCGCGCCGGTGATGCTGTTTGCCCTGCTTTTGGGCATGGCCTTTCATTTTCTGGCCGAAGATGGCAAATGCCTTGCGGGGATCGAGTTCACGGCCAAGCGCCTGTTGCGGATCGGGGTGGCGCTTTTGGGGGCGCGGGTCACGGCCGGGCAGATCACCAGCCTTGGGATCGGGCCGGTGATTGCGATCCCGGCGCTCGTTCTGATCACTATTTTATTTGGCATCCTGTTTTCCCGCCTGCTTGGCAAATCGGTGCGTTTGGGCCTTCTCACCGGCGGTGCGGTGGCAATCTGCGGGGCTTCGGCGGCTTTGGCCATCGTCGCTGTTTTACCCGCGGAAGATGGCGAGAAGGATACCCTGTTCACGGTGATTGCGGTCACCACATTATCCACCATTGCGATGATCGCCTATCCCATTTTTTATGCCACATTGGGGCTGGATGATGCCGGGATCGGCTTTTTGCTGGGGGCCACCATCCATGATGTGGCGCAGGTGGTGGGGGCTGGCTATGCGGTATCGGATGGGGCAGGGGATGTGGCCACCTATGTGAAAATGCTGCGGGTGAGCCTGCTGCCGATTGTGGTGCTGGCCATTGCCTTTATGTATCGCAAGCATAAAAGCGGCGAAAAAAAAGCGGCGATTCCGGGCTTTGCCATTGCTTTTGGGGTGATTTTGCTGGCCAACAGCCTGGGCCTGATCCCGCCCGTTCTGGCCGGGGCGATGACCGAAGCCTCACGCTGGCTTCTGGTGGCGGCGATTGCCGCTTTGGGGGTGAAAACATCCCTGAAGGCGATGACCGATCTGGGGCCGCGCTATCTGGGGCTGGTGCTGGGGCAAACGGTGTTTTTGGCTTTTGCCGCGATTGGCGCGCTCTATCTGATCGCGTGACCCCGGGATGATCCGCTCAGGGCTTCGCAGCGGGCGATTTCCGTGGTCAAAAGATCGAGCCATTCCGTGCCATAGCGATCCTTATACCATGCGCGCAAAGGCTGGGCCGCCTTGACGAAGGCCGCTTTTTCTTCGGCATCAAGGGTGATCACCGTGCCGCCTGCGGCCTTGAAGGCTTCAAGGGCGTGTTGCTCGCCTTCTTTTGGCAATCTGCGGGTGATGGTTTTCAGGGCGGCAAAGCCTTTTTCCACCGCCGCGCGATCCTGATCAGGCAGCATCGCCCATTGCTTTTCAGAATACCACCACATGGCCGCCATATAGGCATGGCCATCAAGAGTGAGATAATCCAACGCTTCATGAAGCTTTGCCCCCACAATATCCTGCACGCTGTTTTTGGTGCCTTCCACCACGCCGGTGGCAAGGGCGGTATAAACCTCGCCCCAGGCGATGGGGGTGGGATTGGCCCCAAAAAGCCGCAAAAGTTCCTGCTGCATGGCCGAAGGGGTGGAGCGGATTTTCAAACCCGCCAGATCCTGGGGTTTGTGGATCGCCTTGTTTGCAGTGGCCAGATGCCGCCAGCCGCCGGTATCTGAGATCACCATCAGGCGCAGGCCCAGATCCCGCTCGAGGGCGGCACGGCGCAACTGATCGAGCATCGGCCCATCCAGCACACAATGTGCCACCGCATCATTGGGTAAAAGATAAGGCAGATCAAGCACCTGAGCCGCCCCAAACAAACGGCCAATGCCGCCGACCGTGGTCATGTGAATATCCAAAAGGCCGCTGCCCAGCCCATCGAGACATTCCCGCTCATTGCCGCAAAATTGCCCGGATGGGAAAATATCCACCCGCACCCGGCCCGCTGTTTCGCGCTCCACCACCGCCTTGAAGGCGGCAGCGCCTTTATAATCCTCATCTTCAGGCGAGCTTAAAAAGCCGATGGTGATGATGCGTTCGGGCTGGTCTTTTGCCGATGTCAAAACGCCGATGATCGCGATCACGAACAGGGCCGCCAGAATGATCATCGCGCGGATTTGCGGGTTCATGGCATGCCCCTCATCCCAGACCCAGCAGCCGGGGCAGGGTCATGGTCAAAGCGGGGATATAGGTGATGAGGAAAATGACAAACACCTGCACCGCCAGAAAGGGCAGCATTTCGCGAATGATGCTTTCCACCTTTTCGCCTGAAACCGAGGCCGCTACGAACAGAACAAGCCCCATGGGCGGGGTGGCAAGCCCCACGGTCACATTCACGCACATCACGATGGCAAAATGCAGGGGATCGACCCCCAGATTGATGAACAAAGGCCCTAAAACCGGCCCCAAAATCATGATCGCCGGGCCGGCATCCAGAAACATGCCCACGATGAACAAAAAGATATTCACCGCAAAAAGCAGGATCAGCACATTATCCGATACGCCCCCAAGCCCGCTGGCGATGGTATCGGCCATGCCGGAAACCGAAATCATCCAGGCAAAGGATAAAGCCGCCCCCACCAGTAAAAGCACCACGCCCGATTGCATCGCCGCTTCACGAAAAACATCGGGCAGATCGCGAAAGCGCAAGGTGCGGGTGACGAACAAGGCCACCACAAGGGCATAGGCGGCGGCAATGGCTGCGGCTTCGGTGGGGGTGAAGATTCCGGCCAAAATCCCTCCGAGCAGGATCACCGGGGTAAGCAGGGCGGGGAAGCTGATCTTGAAGATATCATAGCGTTCGCGCAAACTGGCCTTGCGGCTTGAGATGGGATAATTGCGGCTGCGGGCGAGCCGTGCCGTGAGCACCATCATGCCCCCGGCGATCAGAATACCGGGCACGATACCCGCGGCAAACAACCCGCCCACCGAGACATTCATGATGAAAGCATAGATGATCATGATGCCCGATGGTGGAATGATTGGCCCCACAACCGAACTGGCCGCCGTGATGGCCGCGGCAAAGGGCCGGGAATAGCCGCTTTTATGCATGGCCGGGATCAGCATTTTGCCCAAGGCCGAAGTATCGGCCACCGCCGAGCCGGAAAGCCCCGCAAACAGGATGGATGACAGAATATTCACCTGAGCCAGGCCGCCCCGCACATGGCCGATCAGCGATTGGGAAAAACGCACAAGGGCTTCGGTGATGCCGCCCCGGTTCATGATTTCACCCGCCAGAATGAAAAAGGGCACGGCCATCAGGGGGAAGCTATCCATGCCATTATAAAGCCGCGATAAAAGGGCGGGCAGATAACGCCCCTGCCCATCGATCACAAGGCTTAATCCCGGCCCGATCAGCAGGGCAAAAACCACCGGCGTGCCAATCGCCAGCAAAAAGATGAAAATCCAGAAATAAGCCAGCGACATCGGCTATTCCCCCTCGATCACAGGGCGGGCAGGGGCGAGAGGATAGCCGCCATCGGGATCGATCAGATGCATCACCCCGCGCAAAAGATGTTCGATCGCCACCGACATCAGGGTCAAAAGCCCGATGGGCATGATCGCATAGAAAAAAGCCATGGGGATGGGCAGGCTGGCGGCGCTGATATGCGCCCCGCGCGCGACAAATCCAAAGCTCAGTTCAAACAGAACGAACAAAATCCACAAAACCAGCGCATCGATCAGAATTTTGAGGGCGGCCTGAAGGCGAACCGGCAGCGGGGTGATCAGCATCAGGATGGCCACCGCCGCCCCCCGGCGATAAGCCCAGGGGGCAACCAGAAAGGCCGACCACACCATCAGCGCCTTGGCCAGTTCTTCGGTCCAGATCAGGCTATCATTGAGGGCATAGCGGAAAAGCACCTGCAACAGAACGATCCCCAGCATGGCCATCAAAAAGACCACCGAAAGCGTGCGCCCGGCGCGCGAAAGCCCTTGATTGATGCGCCCCAGACCATGAATGATGGACAGGATCGAAAAACCTGATGGCTTGGGCTGGTTTTCGGGCATTCTTGGATATCCCAACTTATCTATCTTATATATGATAGCTTTTATGATGCAGTAAGGATAGGCTTTTTTACCACGCCTGAAGTCGCACCATCCGGGCGATTTGGGGCATGTAAAATCAATTTTGGGGGCATGAAAACGGATGATGCAGCGGATTATTTTATCAGGCCATGGGCTGATGGCCGATCTCATCCCCATGGGGGCGGTTTTGCAGCGTTTGCAGATCAGCCTGCCCAACAGCGTACCCAACAATTTACCCAATAGCTTACCGAGGGCGGATGCCCCTCGCGATCTGACTTTGGGCTTTCCCGATCCGGCCGCCTATCCTGATTTTTCGCCCCATTTCGGGGCCACCGCAGGCCGCTATGCCAATCGCATCCGGGATGGCAGTTTTGAGCTTGATGGGAAAACCATTCAGCTCAGCTGCAATCAGGATGGTCGCCATCATCTGCATGGGGGCCAGCGCGGCTTTGGCAAAAGGGAATGGACGCTTTTGGATCATGGGGCGGATTGGGCGGACTGGGGCTATGAGGCAGCGGATGGCGAAGAAGGCTATCCCGGTGCCTGTGAGGTGCGCTGCAGCTATCGCCTTTTGCCCGGGCCCATTTTGCGGGTGGAGCTGATGGCCCGCAGCACCAAGCCCACCATCATCAATCTGGTGCATCACAGCTATTTCAATCTTGATGGCGGGGGTACGATCCATGAGGCCCGGCTCGAGATTGCCGCCGATCATTATGTGCCCGTGGATGAGGCCGCGCTGCCTTATGATGGGGTGCAGCCGGTGACCGATACCCCCTTTGATTTTCGCACCGCCCGGCCGATCCACGCCAAAGCCGGGGCAAAGGATCAGGCCTTCCCCTATGATCATTGTTTCATTCTATCGTCGCCCATCGGTGCCGATGGCCTGCGCCGGGCTGCCCGGCTATCGGGGGCGCGGCAGGATCTGGCGATGGAACTGTGGACCAATCAGCCCGCCGTGCAATTTTATGCCGGGCACAAGATCAAAACCACCATCCCCGGGCATCAGGGCCATAACTATAATGCCTTTTCCGGCCTGTGCCTTGAGCCGCAAATCCCCCCCGATAGCCCGAACGGGCCTTTTAGGGAGCATGCCATCCTCCGCCCCGGTGAAGATTATCACCAGATCAGCGAATTTCGCTTTTACCCGCTATGAAGGGATGAACCCGCTGCCCGCTTCCCAGATCAGGCTGATGGGCGGGCGGCCCTCCACAAGGCTGAGGGCATCTGTGCGGCTGATCGCCGGGCCAAGGGGGATCTGTGCGCCCTTTCTGGCGAAAACGGCGATCTCATCCAATGCCAGATGCAGGCGATGGCAGAGCCCGCCCATGAAAGCTTCGCCCGCTGCGGGTGCTGTGGCCTCACCCCTGATCAGGGCCGGGATCGGCAGGCGAGCCCAATCCCCGTGGGGCAGATACACATCCACATGGCCATGGGGATCAAGGCAGGGGGCCACCAAAAGATCGGGGCCACATAAAAATTGGGTGTCAAAGCCCCAGGCGGCGCGATCATCGGGAAAGCCTAAAACCATGGCGCGCTGCACCGGCAGGCCGCTTTCATGGGCCGTTTCCATTGCCTGCCAAAGATAAGGCAGCAGGCGATAGCGCAAGCGCAGGGCATCCATCACCGCCCCTTCGGCCGCCTCGCCATAGCTCCAGGGTTCGCGTGGGCCAATGCCATGAAGGCGCATATGGGCCGCAAAAACCGCCGCCTGCGCCCAACGGGTATAGAGCACCCGATCGCGTTGATCGCCATAAAATCCGCCCACATCCGTGGCATAAAAAGGCCCGCCCGATAGGCCCCAGCTTTGCCCGCCGCGCAGGCTCGCCGCCAGCCCTTCAAAATCGGCCTGAGGGTCGCCCCCCCAATGGGCGGGATAGCGCTGGGAACCCGCCCAAGCAGATCGGCTGAATAAAAAGGCCCCCGAAGGGCAAAAAGCGGTCGCCGCCTCATAGCAGCAGCGATTATATAAAAGGCTGTAAACATTGTGCAATTCGGCACCCGTTGCGCCATTATGGGCGATCATGTCCTCGGTGACCTGCTCGCCGAAATCGGGCTTGAGCATATCGATGCCCAGATCAAACAGGGCCTGATGGGATTCGCGCCAGAAGGCATAGGCATCGGGATGGGTGAAATCGATGAGGCCTGAGGCCGGCAAAGGCGTGAGCACCGCGCCGAACGGCTCCAGATCCCATTCATAGCGATAGGCTTCACCGCTTTTGGCATCCTTTAAAAGCCAGCCTTTGGCGGCCAGATTGTCAAATAAGGGGCCATCGACCGAGACCATGGGATATTCCCAGACACAGATGCGAAAGCCCATGGATTTCAAGCTGCTGATCACCTGCTTGGGATCGGGATAGCGTTTGGGATCGAAGCCGAATTGAAAGCGGCGATCGGTATCCTGCCAGGCCCGGCCATCAAAGGTAATGACATCGCACGGCATATCATGATCCCGCACGGCTTTGGCGGCGTCCAGAATCTCGTCGGCGGTGCGGTAATAGGCTTTCGATAAAATAACCCCAAGGCTCCAAAGCGGGGGCAAAGGGGGGCGGCCGGTCAGCGCCGTATACTGGCCGATGATCGCTGCCCCATCATCGCCGCTGAACAGAAAAAGATCGAGATGATCATCTTCCAGATCAAGCACATAGCTGCGATGCGACCAGGGCGCATAGCCAATGGCATGGGTTACATCATAAGGGGTGTGTAAAAACAGGCCCCAGCCTTTGGGGCTGAAGGCAAAGGGGGTGTTTTTATAAGAATGTTCGCCATTCACCCCCAGCGCATCTTCATTATGGCTGCAAATGATCTGGCCGCGCCGATCAAGCCGCCCCCATTTTTCGCCCAAACCATAGATCGGCTCATCATGATCGAGGGCAAGGGAGATGAGCCAGCCCCGGGAAGTGCCCCCGCTTTTGGGTCGGCGCGCGAAAGGCGGCAGACGGTGGCGGCGCACGAAATGGCCATCATCGGCGCTTTTGATCAGGCATTGGCCGTTTTTTAAAAGCGCAAAGGAAAAAGGATCGAACTGGATGACAAGGCTGAGATCACCAGCACTGATGGTGGCGGCCTCGCCATTCTCCGCCAAAGCAAGCGTGGGCGCGCGGGCATCCGGTTCGTGGCTGATGATGCCATAATCATGAAGGATGGCCCCCTCATCAAGGCTGCGCAGGCGCAAACCCTGATCATAAAAGCTGATGGCAAGGGGCCCCTGGTTGCTGATCAGAAGGACGGATCGATCCTCCATGATTTCGGGTGGCGCGATGATGCGTAAAGGTGCAATCCGGCCCCATGATGGGGTGGGGATCGTGGCTTCAGCCATGGGTCAAAACCCCTTGTGGGCCCTCTTGCGGGATGGGCATCAGCAAAGCTCCAGAACCGGCAAAGAAAGCCTTTGGGCCACCATGCGCAGTGCTGCCCGATGATCGCCATAGGCAATGGCGAAATGATGCTCCAACCCTTCATCCATGATGGTGTCACACACCTGCCGGGTGGGCAGATCAAACCGGATGGTGCCCGATGTGCCGGTAAAGGCCATGGGTGCGGGGATCACCTCGGCCCCGCCAATGACCATCTTGTTTTCGCCCCTAGCCTGAGATATGCGGGCGATGGTGATGCGCCCGGGCTTGATTTTATATTGATGGAGCAGGGGCATCTTGCGATTGGTGTGGATCGTGGCTTCGGCCTTGGATGCCGGATCGCGCATCGATAAAGGGGCCGATCCGCAATGCCATAAAACCGCCGTATCGTCGGCGAAATCCAGATCCACCAGATCGGTCATCCAGGCCGGTTCGCCCGCCAGTTCCTGTAAGAGCAGCTGGCTCATCGCCCCATGCACATCGGCTTCGCAGGCGGTGGGAATTCTGGCCTCATTGAGCATCGCCACCGGCCCGCAGGCCGCACAGCCATAATCCGTGAAAAATTCCGGCCAGCAGCGCACCGCAAGGCTTTTGGCCCCGGTTTCCGCCTGCACATCTTCAAGGGCGCAAAAGCTGCGTAAAGAGCGATCAAGCTGATCGGCATCCACCTCATCAAGATTGCCAAGGGCATCGGATTCGGCCTGATGATGGCGGGCCACCCGCGCCGCATCGATGCCCCGCGCCCGGCTGAACAGATCATCCATGCTGATCCGGTTGACCGAAAGCCCGCCCAGCCCCTTCAGCACGCCTTCATCAAAAGCACAGGTATCAAAGCCATCGGGATGATGGCCGATCACGGTGATTTTGGCATCCTTTATGGCATCAAGCGCGCGGATCACGGCTTCATCCGTGCTCTCATCATGGGCCATATCATCGGCTTTGGGCGAAGGCGCTTTTGCCGAAGATTTTGCTTTGGGGCTTGCCAAAGCCCGTAGATCGGGCCCCAAATCCGGGGCTTTGGGGTCGCTATAAAGCCAGCCCAGATCATGGCCCGATTTTTTAAGGGCATGGGCCGCCAGATTAAGCCCGCATAAGGCATTGAGCCGCAGCCGACCCCCTAATCGCGGTTCGGGCACCGCCCAGATCGCCATCGGGGCTTTGAGGACATCGGCCAAAGTGCGGGTCATGGTGGCATCGGTAAAGGTGATCTGCATGATCAGCACAAGATCGAATGTTTGCCCCTTCAGGCTTTCCATCGCCTGATTGACAGCATCGGCATCGAATAAAAGATCGCGCGGGCCGATGGTTTTGATCCCCGCCTGATCAAGGGCGGCAAAGGCCTGATCCTTCATTTCGGTGGCAAAGGGCACGTCGAAGGTGGGGCGTGCCAGCGGAAAGACGGCATAGCTGAGACTCATAATCAGCCTCCAAAACCTTTATATACATGACGAAAGCGGGCATCGGCCGGAACCAGCCCCGGCCCATCGGGGGCATAGCAATCATGCGCCGTGAAGGGCAGGGCCTTTTCATCGGTGAGTTGGTTCAGATCCTTCATATAAGGGATGGCGTCTTCTCTTAAAGCCTCCCGGATTGCCGCCATATCGGGAAAGGCTTGAAAGGCATCGAGCCAGATCGCCCGGCCCGCCAGATAGCCCGAAGCCCCCGCCGCATAAGCATGGGTGAGAATATTGCGAAAAGCCGCCATCCCCGCCCCCGCCGAGAGCATCACCCAAGGCCGGCCTGCGGCCTGGTTCATGGCATCAAACCAGCTTTGTGCCTGTTCCCAATCCTTGCCCCCCACGCCGGGCACATCATCGGCGGCCAGCGGGCTTTCCAGCTTGAACAGATCGATCCCATAATCGGCATGGGAAAAAACCCGCACGCTTTCCAGCACCAGATCGGGCTTTTTGCTTTTCATTTCCACATAATCGCCGGTGCGTTCGGCATCATGAGCCAAGGGATAGACCAGCAATTCAAAAACAAAAGGCAGATCGAAACGGGCGCAGGCCTCGCCAATGCGCTTGGTGAAATCCTGCTGCGCGCGGCAGATCGCGGCATCGGCATCGGGGCGATACCAGGCCAGAACCTTGACCGCATCACCGCCCACGCGCTTGATTTTTTCCACCGACCAATCATCGATTTCCGATGACAGGCGGCCCTTGTCGGTTTCCTTGAAGATGGAATCTTCAAGGGTGAGGATCAGGCCCAAAGCCGGATCATAAAGCGACAGGCCCGCCGGATAAGCATAATGGGGATCGAGCAGCATGGCGGTGGATTGGCTTTGCAATTCTTCGATCAACAGCGCCTTGAACGCCGCCACATCCTCCCACGGGGCTTCATCCAGCCCCCTGATTTTGGCGATAGGGTTTTTGATCGGGGGGCGTTGATCCACCGCTGTCATCTTGAAACGGCCCTGACGATCAGCCATGCGCCGCATACCCCATAATTTTCCCGCGCTCAGGCTCATCATCGTTCTCCATCACAGATTGGAACAGGGGCGGGCGGCCGTGTGGGATCGGGCCTTAAGGCACGGCTGCGCGCCCGCATTATTGCAGTTATCTATAAGAGTTATATGACATAAGAAAAGATAATGGCAAGCCTTGTGAAAGGGCTGCACCCGTATTCTAAGATATTCCGTGTGTTGTCAGGAAATTTCAGCGAATGCTGACGGCATAAACCAGCCGCGCGGTATCGCAGCGGGATGTGCGCAATTCCACCGGCCGCCCGGCAATATCAATGGCGATCCGGTCGATCTGTAAAATCGGCGATCCCAAGGGCAGATCAAGACGGCTGGCATCTTCCTTGCGGGCGATATCGGCATGCAATTCTTCTTCGGCCTGCACGATATTGATGTCGAATTCCGCCTGATAAAGCGTGTAAAGGGCATTGGGCAGAGGATCATAGCGATCAATATCGGGAAACAGGGCCAAAGGCAGCACGATCATCTCGAATATCGCCGGGCGCCCTTCTACCCAGCGGGTGCGGCGCAATTCCACCACCATATCATCGGGCTTGATGGCCAGCTTGCGGGCTTCGGTGGCATTGGCCGGGCGGCGGCTGATGGATTTTTCGCCGCAATCGGGGATCACCTTTTCGCCCCCCGGATGGGCCATGCGGAAAAATCGAAACAGGGCGCTTTGCTCGTTATATTGGCTGACATAGGTGCCCTTGCCCTGCCGCCTTTCGATCAGATTTTCCGATGCCATGGCATCCAGCGCCTTGCGCACCGTGCCCTGGGAAACCCCAAGGCTGGAGGCGAGGGCATGTTCACTGGGCAGGGCTTCGGCGGCTTTCCACACGCCGGTGCTGATCTGCTTGACCAGATGATCATAGACTTGTCGATATAAGGGCCGGAAACCGGGCGCTCCATCCATGGATCAGGGCCTTGAAAGCGGGAGGGTGAGGGTGAGCTAAAGACTGATGCACATTCAGAATATCGCGCATTGGCCCCTTTTGTCTATCATTTGTTGTATTGTATCTTATATAAGATAGCTTATAAAAGGAACGAGTCTGAGGGATGGCTGTTCGACCGGCCCATGATAAGTGGCTTGGGGCTTATCCGGGGCCGTGATCAGGATGCTATCGAGGCATTGGGCGACAAAAGACACGTCAAAAGCTCATTCTAAAAAAGTAAAGGAAATCGCCGTGAGTATTCCACATCTTCTGGTTCATGATAAACGCGATAATGTTGGCGTTGTGGTGGTTGAGGGTTTGACCGCAGGCACCGAGATGCTGTGCGTGGTCACTCAGGATAATTCAGATTTTAAATTGGTGGCGCGTCAGGATGTGCCCATCGGCCATAAAATCGCCCTGACCGATCTGAAGCTCGAAGAGAATGTCGTCAAATATGGCGAAAATATCGGCCGGGTGGTGGCCGCTGTGTCGCAGGGTGAGCATGTGCACACCCACAATCTGAAAACCAGACGCTGGTAAGGAGCCAAAGAATGAGCAATTCCCAGAAAATCATGGCCTATCGGCGCGAAAACGGGCGGGTTGGTGTGCGCAATCATGTGGTGATCCTGCCCCTTGATGATATTTCCAATGCCGCTTGCGAAGCCGTGGCGAACAATATCAAGGGCACTTTGGCGCTGCCCCATGCCTATGGCCGCCTGCAATTTGGCGCCGATCTTGATCTCCATTTCCGTACCATGATCGGCACGGGGGCCAATCCCAATGTGGCGGCCTGTGTGGTGATCGGTATCGAGCCGGGATGGACCCAGAAAGTGGTGGATGGCATTGCCGCCACGGGCAAACCGGTGACCGGCTTTTCCATCGAGCAGAATGGCGATATCGCCACCATCGCCAAGGCATCGCGGCAGGCGAAAGATTATGTGCATTGGGCGACGGCGCTTTTGCGCGAGCCTTGTGATCTGTCGGAGCTTTGGATTGCTGCCAAATGCGGGGAAAGCGATACCACCACCGGCCTCGCATCCTGCCCCACGGTTGGCAATATGTATGACAAGCTGATCCCAAAAGGCATTTATGGCTGTTTTGGGGAAACATCCGAACTGACCGGGGCCGAGCATCTGTGTCAGGCGCGGGCCGCAACGCCTGAGGTCGGTGAAAAATTCATGCGCACCTTCATGGCCTATCAGAACGAGGTGATCGAGCCGCATAAAACATCCGATCTTTCGGATTCGCAGCCCACCAAGGGCAATATCGAAGGCGGGCTGACTACGATTGAGGAAAAGGCCCTGGGCAATCTTGAAAAGATCGGCAAGAAAGTCAGCTATATCGATGTTTTAGAGCCTGCGGAAAGCCCGGCACAGGGCCCCGGGCTTTATTTCATGGATACCTCATCGGCGGCGGCGGAATGCTGCACTTTGCAGGCGGCAGCGGGCTATGTGGTGCATATCTTCCCCACCGGTCAGGGCAATATCATCGGCAATCCGATCATGCCGGTGATCAAGCTGACGGGGAATCCGCGCACCGTGCGCACCATGTCGGAACATGTGGATCTTGATGTTTCAGCCATCGTGCGCCGGGAATGGACCATCGATGAGGCGGGCGATGCCCTGATCGAGATGATAAAAGCCACGGCCAATGGCCGCTTTACTGCGGCCGAGGCTTTGGGCCATCGGGAATTTGTGATGACCAAACTCTATCGCAGCGCCTGACCGGATGATCATCATGGGCTTTTTTACATGACGGAACCCGTTCGCCTGAGCCTTGATGCGGCGCAGGATCTGGTGGCCCGTGCTTTGCTGGCCGCCGGATGCGCGCCCGAGCAAGCCGCCATCACCGCCCGGGCTTTGGTGACCGCCGAAGCGGATGGGCAGGCGGGCCATGGCCTGTCGCGGGTGCCATCCTATGCCGCCCAGGCAAAAAGCGGCAAGGTGAATGGCCATGCGGTGCCCCATGCGCAATCGGTGTCCCCAGCGGCGTTGCGCATTGATGCAGGCTTTGGCTTTGCCTATCCGGCGCTGGACCTGGCGGTTGCAAAGCTGGTGCAGTTGGCCCCCACGATGGGCATTGCCAGTGCCACGCTTTATCGCTCGCATCATTTCGGGCAGGCGGGGGCCCATGCTGAAAAGCTTGCCCATGCGGGCCTGATCGGGCTGGTTTTTGGTAATTCACCCAAGGCCATTGCTTTTTGGGGTGGGCAGGCCCCGATGCTGGGCACCAATCCCGTGGCCTTTGCCGCCCCCTTGCCCGAAGGACCGCCGCTGGTGATCGATTTTGCAGTTTCGGTGGTGGCTCGGGGTAAGATCAATGCCGCCAAACAGGCCGGTGAAACCATTCCCGAAGGCTGGGCGCTGGATCGCGATGGGCAGCCCACCACCGATCCCGATGCGGCTTTGGCGGGTTCGATGCTGCCCATTGGCGGGGCCAAGGGGGCGGCGTTGGCGATGATGATCGAAATATTGGCAGCGGCTTTGAGCGGATCGCATTTCGGCTTTGAAGCCAGTTCCCTTTTTGATGGCGAGGGGCCACCCCCCGATCTGGGGCAAACTTTGCTGGCCATCGATCCCATGCGGCTGTCTGCCGGGGCCTATCAGGATCGGATGGCGGTGTTTCTGGCGGCTTTGGGGGCCGATGCGGAGGTCCGCCTGCCCGGCAGTCGTCGTTTGATCAATCGCCAGCGGGCTGCGGAAAACGGCCTTTTGGTGCCCGCCACACTTTTTCAAAGCCTGCAGGAACTGGCAGCATCAGCAGCATGAAGGGAATTGGCCATGGCTGATATCGTGATCAGTGAATTCATGGATGAAGCCGCGATTACGCAGAAATTGCAGGGCTTTGATGTGCTTTATGATCCTGATCTGGTGAACGAACCGGCGGCGCTTTTGGCGGCTTTGGCGGATGCCCGGGCTTTGATCATACGCAATAAAACCCAGGTGCGCGGGGATTTGCTGAAGGCAGCGCCCCACCTGCGGGTGATCGGGCGATTGGGGGTGGGGCTTGATAATATCGATCTTGATGCCTGCGCGGCGCGGGGGATCAAGGTGTGCCCGGCGCGGGGGGCGAATGATCTGTCGGTGGCGGAATATGTGCTGAATGCCAGCATGAATCTGTTGCGTGATGTCTGGTCGGGGCGCGATCGGATGCTGGCCGGGCATTGGCCGCGGCTCGAGATGATGGGGGCCGAGCTTTCAGGCCGGATGATGGGGCTGGTGGGCTTTGGCTCCATCGCCCGCGAGGTGGCGCGGCGGGCCCGCATCATGGGGATGCGGCTGGCCATTTATGATCCCTATCTCGATGCAGGCGATCCGGCGCTCGCCGCCGATCTCGATGGGGTTGCGCGCATGGCTTTGGCGGATCTGCTGGCCGAAGCCGATGTGCTGAGCCTGCATGTGCCCCTGACCGAGGAAACCCGCCATCTGATCGATGCTCCGGCCTTGGCGCGGATGCAGCCGGGTGCGATCCTGATCAATGCCGCGCGGGGTGGGGTGGTGGATGAAATGGCTTTGGCCGATGCCTTGCGGGCGGGCCGCTTGGCGGGGGCTGCGCTCGATGTGTTTGAAACCGAGCCGATGACCGCCGAAAGCGGGGCGCATCTGCGCGATGTCCCTAATCTTTTGCTGACCCCGCATATTGCCGGGATCACCGGGGAAGCCAATCTGCGCGTAAGCCTGATGACCGCACAATCTGTGGCGGCAGTGCTGGCCAGCGCCTGATCATCGGGCCGTGCGGCCGATCAGATCATCTTTTACATCACGAAAACATGAAATCGTCTTTCGGGCGCTTTGATTCTGGCGTTGCAGTCTGGCTTTTCTATCTGATATGTCTTATATAAGACATATCACAGCATGGCAGTTCCATGCTGATGGAACGGCCTCAAGATCAAAGGCGGCCTGCTAAGAGCCGTGGATGGTGACAGGATAACTTTGGGATTAGGTGAGGACAGAGCCGAGCGGATCGCTGGTATCAGTCCGGGTCTTATATAAGGGAGGATAAAATCCATGACACGCAGATTTCTGGCAACAACAGCCCTTGGCACGATGTCTGTGCTTTTGGGTTTGCCTTTATCGGGGGCTTCATCAGAAGCCGTGGCGCAAACGGTTCTCGATGAAATCGTGGTGACCGCGCAAAAACGCCAGCAAAGCCTCACCCGGGTGCCGGTGGCGGTGACCAGCATTAGCGGCGCAAAGCTGGAAGCGGCGCAGGTCAATACCGTTGAAGATATACAAAAACTGGTGCCCAGCCTGTCATTCGGGAAGGGCGGCACCAATCGAAATTCCAATCTCTCCTTGCGCGGTGTGGGGACCATTTCCTTCAGTGTGGGGGCCGAGCCCAGCGTTTCTACCCTTGTGGATGGCGTGGTTCTGGCCCGGGCTGGTCAGGCCTTTACCGAGCTTTATGATCTGCAGAGGGTGGAGGTGCTGAAAGGCCCCCAAGGCACGCTTTATGGTAAAAATGCATCGTCAGGTGTGGTTCATTTCATCAGCAAAGGCCCCACCGAAACATTGGAGGCATCAGCCAGCGCATTGTTTGCCGAAGATGGGGAATATCGTGTGCGGGGTATGGTTTCAGGCCCCCTGACCGATAAGATCGCTTTGCGGGTCAATGGTTTTTATGGCGAATTGGATGGCATTGTGCGAAATGTGACCCAGGATCGCGATGTGGATGGTTATGAACGCTATGGCGCCCGCGCGATGCTGGATTTTAAGGTCACCGATCGTTTGTTCACAAGGCTGACCGCCGATTATTCCGAAACCAATGATAATTGCTGTGCCGAATTCGTGCGCCGGGATGATGGCTCGATCCGGGCGCAGGCGGTGCTTATGGGGGGCGCGACATTGCCCACCGGCGAAGAGGCCATCAAATTCGCCGCCATCAATGCTTTGCAGCGATCAGATAATGAAAATATCGGATTTGCCCTTGATTCCACCTATGATTTCGATGGCTTTTCGCTGACGTCGATCAGTTCTTATCGGGAATGGGATAATACCGAGCGCCAGGATATCGATGATGGCCCCTTTGGCGCCACCGAACGCGATGGCGATGATCCGGCCAATATCACCCTTGATAGCGTGGATGGTGTTTTGGTGGGGCAGCCCACGGCGCGCGATTTCGGACCGCAGACATGGGAGCAATGGACTCAGGAATTCCGCATTTCATCCGATGACGATGCCCGCTTCACGTGGCAGGCCGGGGCGTATCTCGGTTTTTCCAATGTGGATCGGCAATTCTCGCGCTTTGATGCTTTATGCGTGAATGATCCCGGCGGGCTGATCGGGGGTGTTGATATCGGCGGCCTGGGGGCCACAGATTTTTGCCCCACGTCCAATATTGTGCTCCCCAGCGCCACGGCGGATATGACCATCGATAATGACAGCTATGCCCTGTTTGGCCATGGGAATTATAATATCGATGAAAAATGGAGCGTCACCGGCGGCATCCGCTTTACCTATGACGAGATTTCCTTCACCCATCAAAGAGAGCGGGTGGGGGATGAATTCATCGATATTCTGGGTAATCAGGATGGCAATCCCAATAATGATGGTGGGGTTTTTGCCCTGCAAACCGATCAATCCCTGCAATCGGGCAGCACCGATAATGCCAATCTTTCGGGCACCTTCTCGGTTAATTATCAGGCAAGCGAAAATCTGTTCGTTTATGCCAAATATGCCCGGGGCTATAAGGGGCCAGCCTTCAATAATTTCTTCAATGCCCTTTCGGCGGAAAGCCTTGGGCTTGAGCAAACGGCTGATTTCAATGGCAGTTTCACCCCGATTGAAGGCGAAACATCCAATGCCTATGAGCTTGGGTTCAAATGGCAATTGGATCGTGCGGTTTTCAGTGTGGTGGGTTTTCGGCAGGATTATTCAAATTTTCAGGCGAATAATTTTGTCATCACCGCCGGCGCTGTGACCACCAATCTCACCAATGCCGGGGATGTGCGAACCCAAGGCATTGAATTTGAAGGGTCGGCCGATTTATCGGAACATTTCAGTATTTATGGTGGGATCACCTTTGCCGATGCGGAAATCAATGATTTCTGTGCGGGGCTGGATCTTACCCGGCTTGGCGGTAATTGCGACCCCCGCAAAGGCGAGGATCTGCCCTTTGCACCCAAGATAAAGGGTTCGGTCACCCTTGATTATGATCGCCCCGTGGGCAATGGCATGGCGCTTTTGGTCAGTAATAATCTGGTTTTCCAAAGCGAATCCTTTGGAGCTCTGAATGAAAATCCCAATGAAAGAATCGATGGCTATTATCTTTATAATGCCAGCATCGGGGTGTCTTTTGACGAAGGGCGCTATGAAGTGCGGGTCTTTGGCAAAAATCTGTTCGATCAATCCTTTATCGTGGCAACCAATGAAGGCGGGGCGGTGGCCCGCCTGCCGCGCGATCAATCCCGTTATTTCGGTGTTCAACTGAAAGCGGGTTTCTGATCGATCTGCTTCCATGGCTTTATCAGGCCGGGATGAGAGGGGGGCATCGTGCTTGCCCTTTTCTTGTCCCGGCTTTTGGTCTTATCCCGGCTTTTGGGTATGAAATATCTTGAAATTCTGTTTTGTTAATGGTGAAAGATGTGATCTTATATTTCAACAAACGCAATGAATTGATAGATTTATAGCCCCTATGCCCCATCTCATCGCCTGCACGGATGGTTCTTATTATGCCAGCGGAGTTTATGAAGCCGCTGCGTGGATTGCCAACAGAACCCATATTTCCATCAAGCTTTTGCATGTTCTGGATCAAAAGCAGGAACAGCCCGATGATGTGGATTTGAGCGGTGCCCTGCATATCGAGGCAAGCCGGGAATTATTTGCTGAATTGGCCGCTCTTGATGCGGCGCGGGCGCGCTTGTTGGAGGTGAAAGCCCGCGCTTTGCTGGAAACTGCCGTGAAATATCTCAGGGGAAAAGATGCGCGATCGGTGGCCACCGTCTTAAAGCTGGGCACCCTTGTGGATGCCTTGGCCGAATTGGAGCGTGAGCCAAAAGCGCAGATGGTGGTGATCGGCAAGCGGGGCGATTATGCAGCTTATGATCGCCAGCATCTGGGGGCAAAGCTCGAACGGGTGATCCGGGCCAGCCGCCTGCCTATTCTGGTGGCAAGCCGCACATTTCGCCCCATCAAGCGGGTTCTGATCGCCTGCGATGGCGCGGCAAGCTCGGAAAAAGCCATCGGTTATGCGCTGGATCAGCCTTTGTTGAAAGGGCTGGATCTGCATATTTTATCGGTGGGAACGCCGGGTTCGCCTGTTGATCAGGCGCGGGCAAAGGCCGCAGATCGTTTGCAGGATCAAGGCTATGACGTGACAACGGCCTTGCGCCAAGGAGACATCGAACAGGTGATCGCCGATTATGTGCGGGATGAACAGATCGATCTGCTGATCATGGGGGCTTATGGCCATGCGCGCCAGCGCCATCTGATTGTGGGTAAAACCACCACCAGCCTTGTGCGTTTGTGCGATATCCCGCTTTTAATCTTTAAATAGAAGCCAAGAAAAAAACCCGGAGCAGTGATGCTTCGGGTTTTTCGGTTTCGATAGAATGGTCGGGGAGAGAGGATTCGAACCTCCGGCCCCTGCGTCCCGAACACAGTGCTCTACCAGGCTGAGCTACTCCCCGAAAAGGCTGACGCAGGATCGGCTGTATAGCTGTGCTGGCCCCGGGATGCAAGCCTTGTTTCAATAGGCCCTTTCCACACAAAAGCGGACGATATCATTCAGTGTTTTGCGGGTATTGCAGGGCTTGAACAGGGCGAGAGCATCGCGGGCAATGGCCCCATAATGGCGGGCGCGTTCGATGGTATCGCTCAGGGCATCATGCTTTTCCATCAAATGGATGGCATGGCTCAGATCGCCTTCTTTCTGATCCATCTCTTCGATGGTTCGCCGCCAGAAAGCGCGTTCGGTTTCATCGCCCCGGCGAAAAGCCAGAATCACCGGCAAGGTGATCTTGCCTTCCCGGAAATCATCGCCCACGGTTTTGCCAAGGGTGGCCTCACGTGCCGAATAATCAAGGGCATCATCAACCAATTGGAAGGCGATCCCGAAATGGCGGCCAAAGCTGGCGAGGGCCAATTCCTCGTTTTCCGGGCGTTCGGCCACCACCGCAGCGATCTGGGTTGCGGCCTCGAACAGGGCGGCGGTCTTGGCTTCGATCACCTGCAAATAAGATTCTTCGGGGGTATCGAGATCATTGGAAATTGAAAGCTGCAAAACCTCGCCTTCGGCAATCACCGAGGATGCATGGCTCAAAAGCCGTAAAACCTTGAGCGAGCCATCTTCGATCATCAATTCAAAGGCGCGGGAAAACAGGAAATCGCCTACCAGAACGCTGGG
Organism: Iodidimonas sp. MBR-22; assembly: GCF_029946565.1. NCBI lineage: Bacteria > Pseudomonadati > Pseudomonadota > Alphaproteobacteria > Iodidimonadales > Iodidimonadaceae > Iodidimonas > Iodidimonas sp. MBR-22. Next base: position 58,693 of record NZ_JARKVQ010000010.1, on the reverse strand, counting down.
CTTGTTGCCCCACAGCACATTGGCAGAATCCTTGCCCCGGCGCAGATCGCTTTCATCCACCACATCATCATGCAAAAGCGTGGCGGTGTGGATGAATTCCACACAGGCCGCGAGCTTGGTGTGGCGATCCCCTTTATAATCAACAAGCTGGGCACCGGCCAGGGTCAGCATGGGGCGCAGCCTTTTCCCGCCCGAGGCAATCAGATGCCCGGCAAGCTGGGGGATCAGGGCCACAGGACTGTGCATCCGCGCCAGAATCGTTTCATTGACGCGAGCCATATCGGCGGAGACCTGCGTTTGCAGACATTCAAGCGCTTCATCAACGGAATTGACGGCCCGACCTTTTTTATGCTGGTCGATTGACGCGATATTTGCCACGGTTTCTCCTGGGTTCTGTTCCATTGGGGATCATCAGTGGCAAAATAGGGTGCCCGATGCTTTGAAAACAAGTGATTTCGCTGTCACGGTTGATCACAGCTTTGATGGGTAGGGAAAACACGTTTATGCTGATGATTCCTTAATAGCTGATGGAGGCCTTGTGCGGACCCTGATCGCAACGTCTAATCCCGTCCTTTTATCATACGCGCAATCTCTTTTGGCGGATGCCAGAATGAGATCGGAAATTTTCGATCAGCATGTCAGCTTCATCGAAGGGGGGATCGGGGCCTTTCCCCGTCGCCTGATGGTGGCCGATGATGATTATGAGGCGGCCCGCAGGCTTTTGATCGATGCCGATCTGGAAGCCGATCTTTTGAAAAACGAGGGCTGAGATGCCAAAATTGTTCGTTACGCCCATTCCGGCGGGGGGGCGGGGATTTTATGTCGGCGCATAAGGTGAATGCCGAAGGGCTGACCGAAGATCGCCTGTTGGGCGGGCGCTTGCGGCTTTTGCAGCCGGATCGGGGGGCCCGGGTCAGCACCGATACCCTGTTGCTGGCGGCTTGTGTGCAGCCTTTGCCCGGTGAGCGGGTGATCGAAGCCGGATCGGGGAGCGGCGGGGCGGCCCTGTGCCTTGCGGCGCGCTGCCCCGATGCCCTGATCACCGGGATCGATATGGATCGCGATATGGTCGATCTGGCCAGCCGCAATGCCGCGCTCAATGATTTTCAGGATCGGGTTTCGTTTCTTGAGGCCCGTGTGACCGAACGGCCGGCTCTTTTGCCGCGCGGGCACTTTGATCATGCCATGGCCAATCCCCCTTATTTCGAGGATCAGACGAGCTTTGCCTCTCCGGCTGAAATGCGGGCGCGGGCATTTATCGATCGCGAAGCCCGCCTGGCCGATTGGGTGGCTTTCTGCCTTGATATGGTGCGCGAGCGCGGCAGTGTCAGCTTCATTCATCGGGCGGATCGCCTTGATGAATTGATCGCTCTTTTATATGGCCGGGCGGGAGAGATCGTGATCCAGCCTTTATGGCCGCGCGCGGGCTTGCCTGCGAAAAGGGTGATCGTGCAGGCGCGCAAAGGGATGAAGGGGGTATCGATGCTGATGCCGGGGCTTGTTTTGCATGAAGCGAGCGGGGCTTTCACGGAGATGGCTGATGCCATTTTTCGGGAAGCCAAAGCCCTTGATTTGAGCCGGGCGGCCTGGTCGCGTTTAATGCATCCCGGGCGTTCGCCGCAAAATTGATGAGATGCCCCTTTATTTGCCCCCTGTTGGGGGCTAGGGAAGGGGGCGATAGATGTGATCGTGCGGCAGATCATGGAAAAAGGCGCCAAGGGATCAGGCGCCATGATGGAGTGGATGGGTGAGTGTATTCAGCAAGATATTGCGGCGCAGTCGGCCCGTGGTGGGTGTTTTGCGCTTTAGCGGACCGATTGGCATCAGCAGCCGCTTCAAGCCGGGGGTGAGCTTTGAAAATGCCGCTCCCCAGATTGACGAAGCCTTTTCACTGGGTGGCCTGAAGGCGGTGGCTCTGGTGATCAATTCGCCCGGTGGCTCGCCCGTGCAATCGGCCCAGATCATGCGCCGCATTCGCGATCTGGCGCGTGAAAAAGATGTGCCCGTGCTTGCCTTTACCGAAGATATCGCGGCATCGGGGGGCTATATGCTGGCCTTGGCGGGGGATGAGATTTTCGCTCATGAAGCCTCGATCATCGGTTCGATCGGGGTGATTGCCGGGGGCTTTGGCTTTACCGGGCTGATGGAAAAGCTGGGGGTTGAGCGCAGGCTTTATACCGCTGGCACCAATAAGGCCCGGCTTGATTCCTTTTCCCCGGAAAAGCCCGAAGATGTGGCCTGGCTCAAATCTCTGCAGGCGCAAATTCATGAGTATTTCAAGGATATGGTGAAAGAGCGGCGCGGGCGTCGGCTGAAAACCGAGACGGATGGTTTATTTACCGGTGATGTGTGGCTGGGCGGCCCGGCGGTGGATATCGGCCTTGTGGATGGGGTGGGGGATGTGCGCACGGTAATGCGCCAGCGTTTTGGCAAAAAAGTGAAATTTCGCACCATCGGGGCGCGGAAAGGGCTGCTGTCCGGCCTTTTTGGCGGTGGCGGGGCGCGGGCATCAAGCCATGGTCTGATGGCCGATAAGGGGCTGGCCGATGATCTGCTGGCGAGCATCGAAGCGCGGCTGATCTGGGGGCGCTTTGGCCTTTAGGGCGAACGCCTCCTTGACCACAGCCGGGGGCCTGCCTACTGTCCGCCCGGCTTTTTCCGATTTTTCGTGCCTTTTGTGGAAACCTGATATGAGCGTTGATGCCACGGATCCCAAACGAAGCTTTCAAGGGCTGATTTTAAGCCTGCATCGCTATTGGGCAGAACAGGGCTGCGTGATCTTGCAGCCTTATGATCTGGAAGTGGGGGCGGGCACCTTTCATCCGGCGACCACCCTGCGCAGCCTGGGGCCAAAGCCATGGCGCGCGGCCTATGTGCAGCCTTGTCGGCGGCCCACCGATGGCCGCTATGGGGAAAATCCCAATCGCTTGCAGCATTATTATCAATATCAGGTGATCTTGAAGCCCAATCCGGCGGATATGCAGGATCTGTATCTGGGGTCGTTGAAGGCCATCGGGATCGATCTGCGCCGCCATGATATTCGCTTTGTCGAAGATGATTGGGAAAGCCCCACTTTGGGGGCCTGGGGGCTGGGCTGGGAAATCTGGTGCGATGGCATGGAAGTGACCCAATATACCTATTTCCAGCAGGTGGGCGGGATCGATTGCCGTCCGGTTTCGGGCGAATTGACCTATGGGCTGGAGCGGCTGGCGATGTATGTGCAAGGCATCGATAATGTTTATGATCTGGATTTCAATGGCTGCGGCGTGCGCTATGGCGATGTGTTTTTGGAGAATGAAAAGCAGTTTTCCGCCTATAATTTTGAAGCCGCTTCAACCGATATGCTGTTGCGGCATTTCAGGGATGCCGAAGCCGAATGCGCGGCTTTGGTGGATCGCAAGCTGATCCTGCCCGCCTATGATCAATGTATCAAAGCCAGCCACAGCTTTAATTTGCTCGATGCCCGCGGGGTTATTTCGGTAACGGAACGACAGGCTTATATCGGTCGGGTGCGGGCCTTGGCCAAAGCCTGCGCCGAAGGCTGGGCAGCGCATGAGGAGGCGGCTCATGTCTGAATTTCTGCTTGAAGTCTTCTCAGAAGAAATCCCCGCCCGAATGCAGGCAAAAGCCATCGCCGATCTGGAACGCCTGATGACCGAAAGCCTCAAGGCTGCCGATCTGGACTTTGGCGGGATGCGTCGTTTCGTGACCCCGCGCCGCCTTGTGCTGGTGGTGGATGGATTGCCTGCCCATCAGCCTGATCGCACCGAGGAACGCCGTGGCCCGCGCAGCGATGCCCCGGAACGGGCGATCGCTGGCTTCAAGGCGTCCTTGCCCGAGGGGGCGGTGATCAGCGAACGGGCCGAGAAGAAAGGCACTTTTTTGTTTGCCACCATCCATCAGCGGGGGGAAAAAAGCGTGGATGTGCTGGCCCCGATCACCGAAGCCATCATCCGTCAATTCCCCTGGCCGAAATCCATGCGCTCCGGCACCTCCGAAAGCCGCTGGGTGCGGCCATTATTGTCGGTTCTGGCGCTGTTTGATGGCCAGATCGTGCCCATCGAGATCGATGGCATCAAGGCTGGTCGCACCAGCTTGGGGCATCGCTTTTTATCGGATGGCGCCTTTTCGGTGACCGATTTTGCCGATTATCGCGCTCGACTGTTAGAGGCGCATGTGGTCCTTGATGCCGCAGATCGACGCCAGATCATCCTCGATCGGGCGCGGGCTTTAGCCGCCGATCATGATCTGGAACTGATCGAAGATGGCGACCTGCTCGATGAAAATGCCGGGCTCACCGAATGGCCGGTGCCCTATCTGGGGCGCTTTGATCCCGGTTTTCTGGATGTTCCGGCGGAAGTTCTGATCACATCGATGAAGGTGCATCAGAAATTCTTTTCTCTGCGCGATCCCAAAAGCGGTGCTTTGGCGCCATCCTTTATTTGTGTGGCAAATACTCAGGCCGTGGATGGCGGGACGACGATCATCGCCGGGAATGAGCGGGTTTTGTCGGCGCGCCTGTCGGATGCCCGGTTTTTCTGGCAGCAGGATTTGAAAATACCGCTCGAAGATCGCGTTGCGGCTTTGGATGCGATCATTTTTCATGAAAAGCTGGGATCATTGGCTGAGCGTGTGGCCCGGATCGAGGATTTGGCCGTCACCCTTGCGGCCTTTGTGGAAAAAGATGGGCAGGGGATCGATGAAGCCCGCCTGCGCCGGGCGGCACGCCTGTGCAAGGCCGATCTCACCACCGGCATGGTGGGCGAATTTCCTGAATTGCAAGGGCTGGTGGGGTGCAGGATTGCCGAAGCCCAGAATGAGCCTGATGCTGTGTGTCGGGCCCTGCTGGATCATTATGCCCCCAAAGGGCCGGATGATCGCTGCCCGGATGAAGGCCTTTCGGTTTGTTTGGCGCTCGCGGAAAAGCTCGATACGCTGATCGGGTTTTTCGCCATCGATGAAAAGCCCACCGGATCGAAAGATCCCTTTGCCCTGCGTCGCGCCGCTTTAGGGGTCATTCGCCTGATCCTTGAAAATGATCTGCGTATTCCGCTTTTGCGCCTGTCGGGTTTTAATGCCGATCTGCTCGCGTTTTTCGCCGATAGGCTGAAGGTGCAGCAGCGCGCCCTTGGCGTGCGCCATGATCTGATCGATGCGGTGTTCAGCCTGGGGGGCGAGGATGATTTGCTGCGCCTTCTGGCCCGGGTTGCGGCGCTCAGTCGCTTCATCGAAAGCGATGATGGGGCCAATTTATTGGCGGGCACCAAGCGCGCGGCCAATATCCTGAAAATCGAAGCCAAAAAAGATCAAGGCACGGATTGGGGCGCGGTGCAGCCCGCTCTTTTGAAGGATGCGGCGGAAAAAACCCTTTATGAAAAGCTGGGCGCTGCAAAAACAGAGGCAGCGCGGGCCTTGGAGGTGGAAGATTTCGCCGCCGCCATGCGGGCTTTGGCGGAATTGCGCGCCCCCATCGATGCCTTTTTCGATCAGGTGACGGTGAATGCCGATGATGCGGATTTGCGGCGCAATCGCCTTGCCCTTTTGGCGCATATCCGCGCGGCCGTGCATCAGGTGGCGGATTTCTCGAAAATCGAAGGCTGATGGCCACAGATCATCCTGCAGATAATCAATCACCTTTGTTGCACGTCTGACGAGCGCTTGGGCTATCTGTTGGCTTCGCACTGCCGTGCACTTGATATGCATAAAAAAGATTATTTATTTTATAAATTATCGTTATAATTGAAAACATAACAGGAGTAATTTACTTTTATTGAAGGGATTTTATATGGACACACAGGCAATGGTAACCGCTCCATCATGGACATGGGCAATTCCTTTGATCGCCTCTGTCGTGGCGTTTACTGGTGTTACGATCGCCGTTTTTTTGCAATCAAGGAACTTTAAAAAGCAATTGACTGTAACGTCCAAAGTAAAAATTGCTGAAATGAGAGCAGATAGGATTAACAAACTTCGAGACGCGATGGTTAACTTTCATTCATATGGTGTCACGCCAAATATAGATCATAAAAATACAAGAGAATTTTATGAATATGGCACTAGAATAGAACTTTTGATGAATTCAGAAGATAAAAATTATAAAAAACTTAATAAATGTCAATATAAATTTCTAAATGCTAAAAGTAAAAAAGACAAATATTCAGCTAACCGAAAATATGTAAAAGTTTGTCAGGCGATTCTCAAAGCTGATTGGGATGCTCTTGAGCGTGACGTCAAAGATGTGCCTTGATCAGGTGACGGTGAATGCCGAAGATGCGGATTTGCGGCGCAATCGCCTTGCCCTTTTGGCGCATATCCGCGCGGCCGTGCATCAGGTGGCGGATTTCTCGAAAATCGAAGGCTGATGCTGAAAGATTGAGGCGGCGGCGGGGTGAGCGCCCCCATCCGCCGCCCCATCCGCCGCCTTTAATGGCTCAGTTTTCCCAGTAGAAGGGTTTGCGCTGGCGATTGCCGGTGATGGTTTCATCCAGCGTTTCGGCATCATAAAGCCTGCCATTTTGCATGATCAGCGACAGATCATCGGTCGCCTCGATATCCTCCAATGGATTGCCATCCAGAACGATCAGATCAGCAAGCTTGCCGGTTTCCAGCGAGCCGATTTCGGCATCCATCCCCAGATAGCGGGCCGGATTGATGGTGGCGGTGGATAAAGCCTCCATCGGCGACATGCCGGCCATGGCAAAGGTCCAGATTTCCCAATGGGTGCCCAGTCCTTCGCGTTGGCCATGGGCGCCGCTATGGATGGAAACGCCGCGATCCATCAGCCTTTTGGCATTGGCGGCGCTATCGAGAAGGGGCTGATAATCGCGCATCGGCGCTTTTATGCGGCGGATGCTGCGCGGCTCTAAGATGTGCGGCGGTACATATTTCGACAGATGCGGATGCAGCCACACATCATCGCGTTGATAAAACATCACTTCAGCCGCCGGGCCACCATAATTCACAACAAGGGTTGGGGTATTGCCCACCTCTGTCTGGCTCCAGAATTGCAAAACATCCTCGTAAAAACGCTCGCCGGGGACATTATGCTCCACCCCGGTATTGCCATCGGCGATCAGCGACATATCCATATGATAAAGCGAGCCGCCCTCGGCCACCACCATCAGCCCTTCTTGGCGGGCGGCTTCCACCACCATCTGGCGCTGCTCACGCCGGGGCTGATTATAGTTTTTCACGGAAATGGCCCCCTGCGCCTTCAGGCGGCGCACCGCATCAAGGGCATCTTCGGGGGTTTTGATATCCACGAAAAAGCGGCTTTTCGCACCATAGAGAATTTCGCCGGTGGAAAAGATACGCGGCCCTAAAATCAGGCCCGCCCTTTGATATTCGCTGGCGGCAAAAATATGGGCCGCGCGGTTTGAAGGATCATGAACCGTGGTCACCCCCAGGCCGAGATGCGCCATCTGTGCCCAATTCTGTTGCGGGATGATGCCATCCACACCTTGCGGCCCATGGGCATGAATATCGATGAAGCCGGGCAGGATGGTTTTCCCGGCCACATCAACCCGTTTCGCATCATCGGGCACTGTGATGGCATCAGCCGCCCCCACCGCCATGATCTTGTTGTTTTCAATCAGGATCGTGCCATTGTCGATCACGGTGCGATCCGCATCCATGGTGATGATCCGCGCGCCCACCAGCGCCACGCGCCCCTGCGGCTTATCGGCTTTGCGGCTGAAACCTAGATCGAAGCCGCTGTCTGCGGGCTTGAAATCCTTGTCCAGAACCGCTGCCATATCCACATGATGCAAAACCGGCCCCACAGACCAATTGAGCCGATTGGCCGCCGACCAGCCCATGAAAGCGCCGCCGGTGGCAGACAAACGCTTCATCGGCAGGGATTTGCCATTGGGGGAAAGCTCCACCTCGCCCGATGGCGGGAAGGGCAGGGCATAGACCTGATAGCCTTCGCTATAAGCCAGCCATGATCCATCGGGCGAAATCCTGAAATCACTGCCATAAAGCGAGGTGGCGTGGGTGCGCTGGTCATTGCCATCGAGATCGGTGCTGACAAGGCTTTGTTTTTCGCCACCGATGGTGAAATAAACCCGATCATTGGATTGGCCGAAATGGGCATCGCGGCCATTATCGGCGATTTTTTTGGAGGCCCCGCTTTCCACCGAAAGCCGGTAAAGCCCCGGGTCCATCGACCAGAGATCACTGGTCAGCATCCCGCCTTCGCCGCGCTCCAGGATAATGGTTTTACCATCGGGCGAAAGGGCCGGGCGGCGATAATGGCCCGGTGTTTTGCTGATCAGCCGCGAATTGCCGCCACTGGCTTTCACCATGCGCACATGGCCCAGTTCCTGATCATCCCATGAAATGAAAACGATATTTTTGCCATCCCGGGAAAAGCTTGGGTAAAGCTCGAACTGATCACCTTCATCACGGGTCAGGCGCTTGGGCGTGCCGCCATCGGTTTTTTTGATCCACAGCTTGCCAAAAGCTTCATAAACAGCCTGCCCGCCATCGGGGGATTGGATGGCAAAGCGCAGCATTTTGGCGGCCACCTCATCGGGGGCCACATCCACCTTGAAGCGTGGGGGAGCAATCACCGTGCGGTTGTCTTTCACATGGAAAGGAATGGCGGAAACGCGGTTATCGGCCAGATCAATCCGCTTGATCCCACCCTTGGCCCAAAAAAGCAGGGATTGGCTGTTTGGTGTCCAGGCCATGGTGGGGTAAACCCCTTGGGTGGCCCAGGTTTCCTGCATATCCTGATCAAGATCATCATGGATCAGGGTTTCTGCACCCGATGTCAGATCCTTGATAAACAGGGCCGAACGGGTTTGGATGCGGCGCACGAAGGCGAGCTTTTTGCCGTCGGGCGAAGGGGTGGGGCGCACCGCGCCGCCGGGGCCATCGATCAGGGTTTCAATCTTGCCGCTGGCCATATCATAAGCGCGGATCTGGAAAATTTCATCATTGCTATCCTGCGCATAGATGAAGCGATTGCCCGGCGTGGCATTGCGGGTGAAATAAAGGGTTTTGCCATCGGGGGAAAAGGCCGGTTCGCCCTGTTCTTTCTGGAAATCCTCATTGGGGCGGGCCACCAGCTTCACCCCTGATCCGCCTTGAGCGTGATACAGCCAGATTTCCCCGGTGCCCAGCGAACGCTGGGTGGTGAAATGCTTGCGCGCCGCGATGAAGCGGCCATCCGGGCTCCACACCGGGCTATTGATCAGGCGGAAATCTTCGCGGGTGACCTGCCGGGGATCGCTGCCATCGGCCTTCATGATCCAGATATTCTCGCCCCCCGCCCGATCGGAAATAAAGGCAATCTGGCTGCCATCGGGGGAAAAGGCGGGATGCATATCCCATGACAAGCCCGATGCCAGCGCTTTCGCCTCGCCGCCCTCGATGGGCAGGCTATAGATATCGCCCAAAAGATCGAAAAGAATGGTTTTGCCATCGGGGCTGAGGGCAAGGCTCATCCATGTGCCTTCCCGCACATCGATCGCGACCTGAGACTGCGGCCCGGTGGGAGGATTTGAGACATCCCATTTGGCTTCTTTTGCCTCGCTGTCCTCTTTTGTCTCGGTATCCTGGGCGAAAGCGGATGTGCCCGCTACTGCCAGCAGGGGCATCGCCAGCAGGGCGATGAGACGGGTTAATCTGAGCATATTGAGATCCCTTGGATATGTTTTTTTTATAATAAAGCCGGATAATTGGTAGATGCGATCAGGGCCGGTAGAAATCAGGGCCGGGTCATTTCAGGGCTGGGTGAGATCGCGATAAGCATGCCATGTGGCCAGCCCCACCAGCGGAAAGGTGAGAACCAGGCCGATAAAGGCCGTGGCGACGCCGAAAGCGATCAGCAACAAGATCAGCCATGCCCATAAAAGCATCGGCGCAAAATTGGTTTTCACGGCTTCAAGGCTGGCGAGAATGGCGGTGATGGCATCGAGATTGCGATCCATCAACAAGGGGATGGAGAGCGCGCTCATGGCAAAAATAACAAAGGCGATGAGACCACCCGAAAGCGTGCCGATGATCAAAAGCCCCAAACCATCAGCGGTGAAAAACAGATTGGAGAAAAAGACATCCAAAGGCGGCATTTCCCCCCCAATGCCTGAGAAAAAGGCAAACAGCAGCATGGCAATCCGCACCCAGGCAAAATAGGCGAGCAACAGCACAACGCCCACAAAAGCCAATTGCGAAGGGGCCGCTGTTTTCACGAAAAGCGCCTGTTTGAAGCTGATCTCTTCACCTTTGCCAAAGCGCCGCGCCGCTTCATAAAGCCCCACCGCCAGCATCGGCCCCAAAAGCAGAAAGCCCCCCACCAAAGGCAGGATCAGGGGCAGGGCATTGCTGAATAAAAGCAAGACCACAAGGCCAAAGGAGATGATGGAAAAAACCAGCCCATAGCCCAAAGGCACTGCGGGGGCGCGCAAAATCTGCTGCCAGGCCAGAGTCAGCCATGTCCAGGGGGCCTCGGGGCTGATTTTTCGGATCACCGGTTTTGTGGCGGGCCCGCTCTTGTTCGCCCCAGCCTTTTTGGGTGTGGGTGTTTTCTCATCGGCATGGGGGCTGTGTCCGGCATCGATGGCGTTCATGCTCTCTCTCCCAAAAGACCTGTGGTGCACGATCTGTTCTATGAGGGGAGCAGATTGTTTTTATGGCTCCCCGGCACTGGGGTGGGCTTTTTCGGCCATCCCCGCATAAAGGTCAGTGTCACCCAAAAAGGGGCCTTTGCCAAGGGGCCAATCCTTGAGATCATGGGCGGCCTTAACGATCCGATCCACCGAGGGCAGCCAGGCATCTTCAAGGCTGGCGGCAAAAGGGATCGGCGCATGGGGCGGGGTGATCAGATGGATGGGGGCTTTCAGCGCGTTGAACGCCCGGCTGGCCACAAGGGCGGCAATATCGGCGGCCAAACCACAGCGCGCCGCCCCTTCATCCACCACCATCAACCGCCCGGTTTTCCGAACGGATTGCAAAATGGCAGTGCGGTCCAGGGGTTCGCTGCACCGGGGATCGATGAGATCGACCGAAAGACCCCTTTCTTCAAGGATGATCGCCGCTTTTTGTGCCAATCCCACCATCCGTGAAAAGGCAATGATGCTGAGATCATCGCCCGCCCGCAGCCGCCGCGCCGTGCCAAGGGGGATGGGGCGGATCGGTAAAGCCACATCGGCCGCATCGGCATAAAGCATTTTATGTTCGAAAAAAATGACCGGATCGGGATCGCGAATGGCGGCCAGCAACAGCCCACCGGCTTCATCGGGGGACGCGGGGAGGACGCATTTCAGCCCGGCGATAGAGGTAAACAGCCCATGCAGGGATTGGCTATGCTGTGCGGCGGCCCGTTCCCCCGCGCCGATGGTGGTGCGGATCACGAGCGGCAGGCTGGCCTGCCCCCCGGTCATATAGCGCAGCTTGGCCGCCTGATTGAGGATCTGATCAAGGCAAACGCCCGCAAAATCGCAAAACATCAGTTCCACCACCGGCCGCAGCCCGGTCATCGCCGCGCCGATGGCCGCCCCGATGAAGGCGGTTTCGGAAATCGGCATATCGATCACCCGATCCGGGCCAAAGCGCTCATAAAGCCCGGCGGTGACCCCCATCACCGAAGGGCGCACATCTTCGCCCATGATGATGATGGATGGATCGCGGGCCATTTCTTCGGCCAAGGCCCTTTGCAGGGCTGTGGCGGTGGTCAGGCGCTCTTTCATGGCTTTTCCTCATCCCCGGCAGTGACATCGGCCAGCAGCGCTTCGGGGGGCGGCGGGGCATCGGCGCGGGCGGCCAAAGCTGCGGCCTTCATCTCGTTTTTCGCCTGTTGGCGGAGAGCGTCTAAATCCTGGGCGCTGATGCCATGATTTGCGCACAGATGATCATGAAAAAGAGAGAGGCAATCCGCCAGTTGATCCCCATGGCGATAGGCTTGATCATCCCCTTCATAATGGCCGCCAAGGCGCGGGGCGCGGGCAACGAGGGTGGCTGGCCCCTTGCCGCACCGGGCTGCCCGGATGGCATCGCTCGCGGCATGGTAAACCGCCAGCACATCGCAGCCATCCACCCGAGCGGCGTTCATCCCAAAGGATGCGGTGCGGGCCGCCAGATCGGTGCAGCCGGTGACGGATCGGCTGGCGGTATATTCGCCATAGTCATTATCTTCGATCACGAAAATCATCGGCAAGGCCAGGGCCGCCGCCAGATTCATCGATTCAAACACCGCCCCCTGATTGGCCGCGCCATCGCCGATAAAGGCCATGCTCACCGCCCGCAGGCCCCGGCTTTTGGCACTAAGGGCCGCCCCCAAAGCCAGCGGCACATTGGCCCCCACGATTCCGTTTGATCCCAGATGCCCGCGCTTTAGATCAGCCAGATGCATCGAGCCGCCCTTGCCCCCGCACAGCCCCGTTTCGCGGCCCATGATTTCCGCCATCATCTGGTGGGGATCGCAGCCTTTGGCCAGCGCATGGCCATGGCCGCGATGGGTGCTGGCGATATGATCATCATCCCCCAGATGGGCGCACAGGCCGGCGGCGATGGCTTCCTGCCCATGATAAAGGTGCAGATGCCCATCGATGCCCCCTTGGGCATTTTCATGGATCAACTGATCTTCAAAGGCCCTGATCCGGGCCATCATCCGCCATAAAGCCAGCAAGGTTGCGCGATCCATGGTCATCTAAAGCCTGACAGCGTGGCTAAAGCCGCGATCCACCAAAAGCGTGCTGCCGGTGATGGCCGCCGCCGCCGGGCTCGCCAGAAAAACCGCCGCCCTTGCCACTTCATCGGCGGTGGCCATGCCGCCTAAAAGGCAGCGGGCGTTGAAATGATTATAAAGTTCGGGCTGTTCCTGCTTCACCCGATGCCAATCGCCGCCTTCAAAATAAACCGGGCCGGGAGAGAGGACATTGACCCTTATGCCATGGGGGGCAACCGCCTCAGCCAAAAGCTTGCCATAGCTGGCAAGGGCCGCTTTCATCGGGCCATAGGCCCCGGGGCCGAAGGCTGTTTCGGCAGCGGCCACCGATCCGATCAGGATGATCGATGCTGCCGATGATCGGGCCAGCACCTGCAGCAGGGCTTCGGCCCCGCGCACGCTGTGCATCAGATCCCCTTCAAAATTTGCCTGCCAGGCCGCATCCCCCGATCCGGCATTGCCCGCCGATACATTGGGAATGAAGATATCAAGCCCGCCCTCGCGCGCGCCTTCCGCTTCGATCCAGGCCAGATAGGCTTTGGCATCGCGGATATCGAGGGCTGTGCCATGGGCCTTAACCCCTTTTTGCTGAAGGCTTTTGGTCATCGCCTCCACATCCTTTTGGGTGCGGGCGCAAAAGCTGATAGCAACCCCTTCATCGGCCAGATTGAGGGCGATGGCCCGCCCGATGCCGCGTGTGGCCCCGGTGATCAGGGCGCGCCTGCCGGTGAGTTTCAAATCCATGGCCTCTGGTCCTTTGTTTCGTTTATTTTACTGCCGATCTCAGTGCGAACAGCATGATCCCTGCACATGCGAGAAAATGAGATGATGAGACCCGCATTTTGTTCAAAAATTACATAGATGATGCTGCAATGCCATATTGATTGCTTGTAACCGCCCGGATCAAACAGTAGTTTGCCTGAAGTTTGCAAGGGCGTTGCACATTTGCGCGACATTCTATGCGATCATATCCTTTTCTTCCCCTAGATAGATGAGCCAAATCCATGGATCTTTTGTCCCACAGCCTTGCCAAGGTCAAACCCTCGCCCACCCTTGCCGTGACCGCGAAAGCCGCTGAATTGCGGGCACAGGGGCGCGATGTGATCGGCCTTGGTGCCGGTGAGCCGGATTTCGATACCCCCGACCCCATCAAAGAAGCGGCCATTGCCGCGATCCGTGCGGGCGATACCAAATACACCAAGGCTGATGGTACACCGGCTCTGAAAGCGGCGGTGATCGATAAATTCAAGCGGGAAAACGGGCTTGATTACACGCCCGATCAGATCATCGTTTCCTGTGGCGGCAAGCATGTTTTGATCAATGCCCTGATGGCGACGCTCAATCCCGGTGATGAGGTTCTGATCCCCCGGCCTTATTGGGTATCCTATCCCGATATGGTGCTGATTGCCGGTGGCACGCCGCGCTTTATCGACAGCAGCCTTGAGACCGGCTTTAAAATCACCCCTGAAAGTCTGGAAGCGGCGATCACCCCCCAGACCAAATGGCTGATTTTCAACAGCCCGTCCAATCCATCGGGGGCGGCTTACAGCCGCGCCGAATTAAAGGCGCTGGCGGCTGTCTTGTTGCGTTATCCCGATGTGCTGGTGCTCTCGGATGATATGTATGAGCATATCGTTTATGATGGCTTTGAATTTACCACTATGGCCGAGGTCGAGCCGGCGCTTTATGAGCGGGTGCTGACCATGAATGGCGTTTCCAAAGCCTATGCCATGACCGGCTGGCGGATTGGCTATGCCGGTGGACCGACCCGGATCGTGAAAACCATGGCCAAGCTGCAAAGCCAGACCACATCCAACCCCTGTTCGATCAGCCAGGCGGCGGCGGTGGCGGCGCTCAATGGGAGCCAGGATTTCATCGCCGAACGCGCCCGCGCTTTTCAGGAACGCCGCGATCTGGTGGTCAGGCTTTTGAATGAGGCGGAGGGGATCAGCTGCCCGCTGCCCGATGGGGCTTTTTATGTGTATCCTTCCATTGCCGGTTTGATCGGCAAATCCACGCCGGATGGCAAGCGGATCGAAACAGATCTCGATTTTTCAACCTATTTGCTGGAGCAGGAAAGTGTGGCCGCCGTGCATGGCGAGGCTTTTGGCCTGTCGCCGCATTTCCGGGTATCTTATGCCACCAGCAGCGATATTCTGCGCGAAGCCTGCACCAGAATTCAGCGGGCCTGCGCGTCTTTACGCTGAAAGCCAGATTTTGCCAGACAAGCTTTGGCGATAAAAGGGGACGGCAATGGATTGGGACAGACTGCGAATCTTTCACACCGTTGCCGAAGCCGGAAGCTTCACCACGGCTGCTCGTAAGCTCAATCTGAGCCAATCGGCAGCCAGCCGACAAATCCGGACGCTTGAAGAGTCTCTTAATGTCACCCTGTTCAATCGCCATGCCCGTGGTCTGGTGATGACCCAGGAAGGTGAGCAGCTTTATCAGGCCGCCTGCGAGGTGATGCAAAAGCTGGAGGCGGTTGAACAATCCCTGCTCGATGCCAAAGGATCGCCGCGGGGCCGCCTTGTGGTCACCACGATGATCAGCTTCGGGGCCTTGTGGCTCACCCCCCATATGCGGGAATTCGTCCGGCGCTATCCCGATATCGATCTGCAGATCAATCTATCGGATGATGATCTCGATCTGGCCCGGCGGGAAGCCGATGTGGCGATTCGCTTTCATGCCCCGCATCAGGCGGAATTGATCCAGCGCCCCTTGGTGAAGGTGCATCATCATATCTATGCTTCAAAAGACTATATCGCCCGCAAGGGGATGCCCCAAACCCCTGAGGATCTTGATGATCATGATATCATCATCTATGGGCCCACCACCCCTTTGGCGATCAAGGATATCAACTGGACCCTGACCCTGGGGGCCAGTGGCAAGCCGCGTCGTCCGGTGCTTCAGATCAATAACACCTATGCGGTTTTACGGGCCATTGTGGCCGGGATCGGGCTTGCCGCCATCCCCGATTATCTGGTGACAGGGGAGCACAGCCTCGTGCGGGTGCTGCCCGATATCGAAGGCCCGGCTTTTGAAACCTATTTCGTTTATTCCCGTGAATTGAAAGGCTCGAAAAGGGTAGGACTGTTCCGGGATTTCCTGATCGAACAGGTGCGCGGCGATGCCGGCATCATGTGAATAAAGGGGTTTTGCCCATAAGCCATGCGTGAAATGCATAGCTGCCGCGCGTTCCATCCGCCTTTACGCTGCACCTGCGAAATCCTATATCCCCCTAAGCGCTGCATTGCAGCAAAGTTTTGAGACTGCCTCGCCCCTGAGACGTGGTCTCTCTGGCCTTCATGGCCAAAAAGCTTTGATGTATCGCGCCGCCGAAAAGGGCTCCTCCCCCCTTATTATGCCTTTTCGGCACCTGTCTCTCCCATAAGACGAAGAGCGGACCCTTCATGGGTCCGCTTTTTTCTTTTACAAGCCTGCCCATTGGCCATGGGTTCATGCTATGGGCAGGGACTATGAAACGATAGGATATGAATAGTCTTTCAGGAGGACTGCAATGGATTTATCGCAGATGTTTCAGCCGCAAAAGCCGCTTTTGCTGATTGGCTGTGGCCGGATGGGAACAGCCATGGCCCGGGGTTGGCTCGATGCCGGTTTGGCGCGCGATGCTTTGGCCATCATCGATCCTGCGGGGGTGCCCGATGTTTTAAAAGGGGCCGCCCATTATGCTTCGGTTGAGGCAATCCCCGATGGACTGAAGCCGGAAGCGATTATTCTGGCGGTGAAGCCCTATATGATGGCGGATGTGGTGGCGGCTTTAACGCCCAAGGCTGCGGCTGATCCCCTGGTGATTTCGGTGGCTGCGGGGATCAGGCTCAAGCTGATGTCGGATGTTTTTAAAAGTGCGGTACGGGTGATGCCCAATACCCCGGCGGCGATTGGCAAGGGCATGATGGTGGCGGTGGCGGCCCACGCTGTTTCCGATGAAAAGAAAGAGCTGACCACGGCCCTGATGGCGGCGGCGGGCGCGGTTTTATGGGTGGATGATGAAGCCCTGATGGATGCGGTAACCGGTGTTTCGGGCAGTGGCCCGGCTTATATTTTCGCCCTGACCGAAGCCATGGCCGCTGCCGGGCTGGCCAATGGCCTGTCGCGCGATGTGGCGGAAAAACTGGCCCGTCAAACCGTGATCGGGGCGGCGCATCTGATGGAGAAAACCCCTGATATGTCGGCCGCCCAATTGCGCGAACAGGTCACAAGCCCGGGCGGCACAACCGCGGCGGCGCTGGATGTTCTGCGCGCGGATGATGGATTTGGCCCGCTTCTGGAACGGGCCGTGCGTGCTGCGGCCGATCGATCAAAAGAATTGGCTGAATGAAAACTGGCAGAATGAAAAAACCGTATCATATGCCAGTGGATCGGTGATTTTGATGGCATCTGATCCGTCTTTGTTTCTATAAAAAACCATCTGATTCCAGCACGACAAGAAAAAAGGACAAGGCTATGGCAGAACGGAACACCACAGATCAAATGCCCACGATCCGTGACAAGGTGATCGATGCGGCTTTGATAGCGGTGACCGATCGTGGCTGGCGCCGAACCCATATTGATGATGTGATCGAGGCGGCCGGGGTGAGCGAGGCTTTGTTTTACCGTGAATTTGATGGCCTTGTTTCGGTTATGGTGGCGGCATCGCGGCAATTGAATGCCGCCATGGCCGATGCCGTGGCTGATTTTGAAGAGCAAGACAGCACCCGGGAAAAGCTTTTCGCCCTGATCATGGCTCGCTTTGATGCGGCCATGCCATGGCGGGCAGCGATTGTTGATCTGGCCCGATCCGCGCCCACCGATCCGGTTCTGGCCGCCGCTGCCGGGCAGGCTTTGATGACCATGGCCTCGCGCGCGCTCAGCCTGGCCGGGATCACGGTGAGCGGGCCCTTGGGCTTTGCCAGGGTTAATGCATTCATGCTGTCGGTGATTTTGCCAGCGGCGCGCATCTGGCTGAAAGATGAGAGCGCTGATCTGTCTAAAACCATGACCGGGCTGAATGATCTGTTGGAACGCGCGGAATGGGTTGCCAGCCGATCCGGGCCTTTATCCGGATTATCGGGGGGCAATATATCGGGGGCTATGGCCGCCGATGAGGCTAAAAATCCGGCCGCCGCGCCTAAGGCCCTTGTGGGGGCTGAAGCGGGATCGGACCGAGGCACCGGAACCCCATCAGGATCGCGCGCTGATCAAGGCCGCTGATCGATCATTCACTCATGGCTGATGGGGTCTTCACCGGCCAGAGCTGTCAGCACATCCCAAAAGCCCCCCACCGCCACCGGACCCGCCCGGCGATAGGCATTGGCCATGCGTTCGCGAATGGCATTGAACAAGGCACTTTCAAGGGCCAGTCCGCTTTCGGTCAGCGACACAAGGCGCAGTCGTCGATCCCGCCCCGCCGGGCGCGTGGTGATGAGATTTTGCGCATTCAAATCCCGGATGATGCGGGCAAGGCTTTGTTTGCGCACCCTTAAAAGATGCTGCAGATCGGTTAGCGAAAGCTCGCGATTGCGGGCAATCATTAGCAGGGCCCGATAATGGGCCCGCCCCAGCCCCTTGGCGGCCAAAACCCCATCGATGGCATCCCCCAAAGCCGCATAAGATCGCATGATCAGCTCGGCCCCGCGCTTTAATTCATCCTCGCGCAGAAAGAGGCTGGGAATATGGCTGCTGCGGGGGACAGGGGGTGTTTGGCTCATGGGGTTACTGTTCTGATCGGGGCTTATTGAGCTGATGAACGGGCGCCTCCCAGGATCGGGCGGCATCCAGATCGCTGTCCTTTTGGGCCACCCAGTGCTGTTCTTGCCCCAGATCCTCCTTTTTCCAGAAGGGCGCTTTGATTTTCAGCCAATCCATGATGAAATCGGCGGCGGCAAAAGCGGCTTTCCGGTGGCGCGCTGCGGTGATCACCAGAACGATTTCATCATCGGGCACAAGCCTGCCATGGCGATGGATGATGGTGCAGCCAGCCAGCGAAAAGCGCGTGATGGCACCAAAGGCGATGGCTTTGATCTGGCGTTCGGTCATTGCCGGATAATGTTCGAGATAAAGGCTTTTGAGGGGGGTGCCATGATCAAGATCACGCACCAGCCCGGTAAAGCTCAATAAAGCCCCGATCCCGCTGTTTTTCTCGCCTTCACTCTCGGGGTTGGTGCGGCATGCCATGCGCAGGGCCGAGAGTTCATCGGCGATGTTGAACGCTTCGCTTTGCAGCCGCACGATTGAGGGCGCCATCCTTATCCTCCGGTGATCGGTGGGAAGATCGCCAGTTCATCCCCCTTGCGGATCGGGCTTTCGAGGGTTGCATGATCAAGATTGATGGCAAAGCGCAAGGCCGAAGGATCGGATAACACCCTTTGATGGCCGGGGCTTTGACCCTTGAGCCAGTGGATGATATCGGCCAGAGATGTGCAATCGGCGGGCGGTGCGATCGTCTCGCTTTCGCAGCCGATCCCTTCGCGGACCCAGGCGAAATAAACGCAGGTGATCATGGCGTTGCAGGCGGTTTTGTGCCGGTCTTACGGATATGGGCCAGACCCGCACGCACATAATCATAGCCGGTGATCATGGTGAGCAGGGCAGCGATCCACAGCCCGATGAGGCCCACCTCCTGCGCGGGCAGGCCGATTTCAGCGCCCCCCTCAGTCCATGTCAGGGCTCCAAGGGCCACCATCTGCACGGTGGTTTTCCATTTTGCCAGTTTCGTTACAGGCATGGAAACGCTCAATTCCGCAAGATATTCCCGCAGGCCAGAGACCAGAATTTCGCGCAATAAGATGATCACGGCGGCGATCACATGCAGGCCGGCCACCCAATGGGCAGACACCAGCAAAAGGATCACCGCGCCCACCATCAGCTTGTCGGCAATGGGATCGAGAAACCGCCCGATGGGGCTGACCAGATCCAGCTTGCGGGCGAGCATGCCATCGAAATAATCGGTGATCCCGGCCAGGGTGAAGACAATGAACGCCATCCAGCTTCCCAAGGGTTGATCCATATAAAAGGCAACAACCAAAACAGGAATGGCCACAATACGCGACAAAGTGAGAATATTGGGAAGATGTGCGATCATTTTTTCTGTACGCCGCTTATTCTTGGGAAGGAACAGGCTTAAGGTGGAGCCTTCTGAAGGGCGGGTCAACTCCGGGCTTGCGCTTTATCACGCTTTATTGTGCTGTTTTTAAAGTCTGGCTTCATCGCGCGCCTTTTGATCATCGGCCAAAGCCGCCAAAGTCTGATGAGGAGAAGGCCTGCGATGATGGCCGCATAGATTTTCGGCTCAAGCTGATTGCCCTTGGCCATATAAAGATAATGCAGGGCGGCGAGGATGCCAGCCAGATAGACCAGCCGATGCAATTGTTTCCAGCGGCGGGCTTTCAAACGCCTGATCCAGCCTTTGGTCGAGGTGAGGGCAAGGGGGATGAGGCATAAAAAAGCCCCCAGCCCGAACAGGATATAAAGCCGTTTTTTGATATCCTCCCAAAAGGCATCCATATCGCCTAAAAGATCGAGCCCCAGATAGCTGGAAAGATGCAGGCTGGCATAGAAAAATGCGAACAAGCCCAGCATCCGCCGGATTTGGATGGGCCATGTGAGGCGGAACATCAGCGCAACCGGGCCAAGGGCCAGAGCCGCGATCAGCGCACGCAAGGCCCAAATTCCGCTGAAACGATTCGAAGTTTCCTGCGGGTTGAAGCCCAGATCATGGGGCCCGCCCATGGCATAAAAGCCCCATTGCCCCAGCAGCCATAAAGCGGGCAGGCAAAACAGCGCAAAAATCAGAATCTTGAAAGATTTCACAGCCACCAAAGGGGTACTTTTCGTTCAGAAATTTCGGCGCAAATTCATGCCCGCATAAAGCGATGCCACCTGATCGGCATAGCCATTGAACATCAGGGTATCACGGCGGCGAAAGTCTCCGATCCGGCGTTCGGTGGCCTGGCTCCATCGGGGATGGCGCACATCGGGGTTCACATTGGAATAAAACCCATATTCCGAAGGGGCCGATTGGTTCCAGGATGTTTTCGGCTGCTTTTCCACAAAGCGGATGGCGACGATGGATTTGATCGATTTGAAGCCATATTTCCACGGCACCACAAGCCGCAGGGGCGCCCCATTCTGATTGGGAAGCGGCGCATCATAAAGCCCGGTGGCCATCAGGGTCAGGGGGTGCATGGCTTCATCGATCCGCAGCCCCTCCACATAGGGCCAATCCAGCACCGGATAAACGAGGCCGGGCATCATTTTGGGATCGGCCAGAGTTTCAAATTGCACATAGCGGGCTTTGGATGTGGGCCCTAAGGGGCTGAGGATCTTGTGGAGCGGCACCCCGATCCATGGGATCACCATCGACCAGGCTTCCACACAGCGCAGGCGATAAATTCGTTCTTCCAGATCGCTCATGGGGATCAGATCGGCCAGATCATAAAGGCCGGGGCGTTCACAGGCGCCTTCCACCAGAACCGACCAGGGCGCAGTGATCATCTGCCCGGCATAGCGGGCCGGATCGCCCTTGTCGGTGCCGAATTCATAGAAATTATTATAAGATGTCACCGCTTCATGCGCCGTCAGTTCTTCACTGCTGGAAAGCCCCTGATTGCGCGGAGCCTGTTGATAGGGATCAAACCGGGCGGGCTGATCGGGGGATTGGGCATGGCTTTTCGGGGCGTTGAGGCCGCCTGCCATCATCGCACCCGCCCCCAGCATGGATAAAAAGGCCCGGCGATTGCGATAAAGCGCCAAGGGCGTGATATCGGATGCCCGCAGATCTGTGGGGGCGCGATGACGGATGAGCATGAACCCTGCCTTTGAAAAACCGCTTCGGGTGATCGAGCATGACACAGACCGCCATCATAGAAAACGGCCAGCCTATCAAAAGATACGCCGGCCGGTTTTCATTGGTTCAGTCGATGCTTGATCCCCTGTGGATCAGGCAATCAGGCTGCGGAGCATCCAGGCCTGTTTTTCATGATCGGCCAAACGATCCGAGACCAGAGCAACGGTCGATTCATCATGGGCTTTGCTTGCGGTTTCCAGCAGGTGCCGGGCCGAGCGGATCACCGTTTCATGGCTTTTGACCAGATCGGCGAGCATGGCTTCAGCATCGAGGGTTTCATCGCCGTCCTTGATGCTCGTTGCCTTGGCGTAAGCAGCAAAGCTGCCCGGGGCTTTTTCACCCAATGTGCGGATACGCTCGGCAATATCATCAACAGCGGCGGCCAAGGCCAGATATTGCTGTTCTGTCAATTCATGCACGGCTTTGAAAAGCGGGCCGGTCACATTCCAGTGATAATTATGCGTTTTCAGATAAAGAGCATAGCTATCGGCCAGAAAACCTTTCAATTCCTTGGTCACAGCTTTCATCTCATCTTTATCAAGGCCAATATTGATCGCCATATAAAATCCCCTTTTCCTGAGATGTAATAAGAACACTTTATCAGATAGGGAGACATCACGGGCTGACAAGGGGTTTTTAATAAAATAACAAAGAGAAGTTCAGAGCTTTCAAATCCTTACTAAGATGCGGGTAAATTATTCCCCTCCTTTTGTTTCTTTGTTTTCCGGCCCAGAAAAAAACGTCAAGGCCCTTGCCGTTGGGTCAAAAAAAACCGAAACTATGACGCGAAGGCAATGAAAGAAAAGAGCAAGCTGGTAAAGGGCCATTTGTGTTGAAGGCAATCGCGCAGTGACAGAACGGGGCAATTATCTGCAAGGTCAGCTTTTGCTGGCCATGCCGGGAATGGCGGATACCCGCTTTGAACGGGCGGTGATTTATCTGTGCTCGCATTCCGATGAAGGGGCGATGGGCCTGGTGATCAATGATGATATGCCGGGTTTGAGCTTTGCTGAATTGCTTGATCAGCTTGATATCGAAACCCAGGGAACGGTGGCGGATATTCCCATCATTGCCGGTGGTCCGGTGGAAACCGGGCGCGGATTTGTGCTGCACAGCACGGATTTCATTCAGGAAAGCACTCTGGTGGTCAGCGAAACCATTGCGCTCACCGCAACCGTGGATATTTTAAAGGCCATGGCCGAAGGCACGGGGCCGCGCCATCATATTCTGGCTTTGGGCTATGCTGGCTGGTCTCCCGGTCAGTTGGAGCTGGAAATCCAGAATAATGGCTGGATGATCTGCCCCGCCGATGAAGAACTGATCTTTAAAACTGAAATCGAGGATATGTGGCCCCGGGCCATGCAGATGATCGGGGTGGATGTTTCGATGCTGTCGTCTTTTTCCGGCCATGCCTGATTATTGTATTCACATCAGCGGGGGTGGGCTGTCTTTGTGGATATAGCCTTATTTCAGCCCGATATTCCGCAAAATACCGGCACCATTCTCAGGATGGGGGCTTGTCTTGATGTTGCGGTGCATATCATCGAACCAGCAGGCTTTCCCTTTTCAATCAAGGCACTGCGGCGTTCCGGCATGGATTATGTGGATCATGTGCAGATCCATCGCCATGCGGATTGGGCCGCTTTTGAACAGTGGCGTCAGGCGGCGGGGCGGCGGGCCATTCTGCTGACCACCAAAGCATCGCGCCCCTATACCGATTTGATCTATCGCAAGGACGATATTCTGATTTGCGGGCAGGAAAGCAAAGGTGCGCCTCAGTTCGTGCATCAATCCTGTGCGGATCGTGTTTTGATCCCTTTGCAGGCGAAGATGCGATCACTGAATGTGGCGATTGCGGCGTCGATGGTTTTGGGTGAGGCGCTGCGGCAAACCGATGGATTTCCCGCTTTGCCCGATGGGGCTGCCGGGGAACACAGGCTGTGATGGGATCATGATATGACCGGAATTTTTGAAGCGAACGGGATAGAGCTGGATATGATGGACGATCAAAAAACACGGGCGGCCACATGGTTTGAAAGCCTGCGCGATCAGATTTGCGCGGCGTTCGAGCATTTGGAAGAAACCCATAGCGGACCTCATGCCGATTGGCCTGCAGGCCATTTCGAGCGCAAGGCCTGGAAACGCGAAGGCAATGGCGAAGAGGCCGGAACCGACAGCGGTGGCGGTGAAATGTCGATCATGCGCGGCCGGGTGTTTGAAAAGGTGGGGGTCAATATCTCGCAAGTCTATGGCCGATTCGATGCGCCCTTCAATCAGCAGATCCCCGGTGCGGCCGAAGATCCGCGTTTTTGGGCGGCGGGGATTTCGCTGGTGGCGCATATGCACTCTCCCTTCGTTCCGGCTGTGCACATGAATACCCGGATGATCGTGACCACCCAATCATGGTTTGGTGGTGGGGCCGATCTCACCCCGGCTTTCCCCGATCCCAAAGATACAGCGGATTTTCACGGGGCTTTGAAGGCGGCTTGTGATGATCATGATGCAAGCTATTATCCGCGCTATCAAAAATGGTGTGATGAGTATTTCTTTTTGCCCCATCGTCAGGAAACGCGTGGTGTGGGGGGCATTTTCTATGATCAATTGGCCAGCGATGATTGGGAGGATGATTTTGCCTTCACCCGTGATGTGGGGCGGGCCTTTTTGGATATTTATCCCAAAATCGTTGATCGCCATATGAACAAAAGCTGGACCGATGAAGACCGCGACCGGCTGATGATCAAGCGCGGGCGCTATGCGGAATTTAATCTTCTTTATGATCGGGGGACCAAATTCGGTTTACAAACGGGCGGCAATATCGAGGCGATCCTGATGTCCCTGCCGCCGGTCGCAAAATGGCCCTAAGGGCGGGTGCGGTCCCAAATTCTCTGGCGTTATCCCGGGCCGCGCTAAAACATCATTCCGTGCATGAAACAACAACACGATTGCCGGCTCGGGGGCTGGGATGACAGGGGGGAGAGGGCCCTCAGCGTGTCTGGAAAAGTAAAACGGTGGCGCATCAGCCGCAAAATGGGGATAGATGAGAAAAAGCACTTGCCCCCCATAGCATGGCTCGTTTATACGAACCTTCCCTTGAGCCGCACCACCCACCCGGCTCAGCGCGGCAATCGGCTGCATTATGGGCGCGTAGCTCAGTGGGAGAGCACTACGTTGACATCGTAGGGGTCGCAAGTTCAATCCTTGCCGCGCCCACCATTTTCTAAGAATAAAAACAACAGATTATTTCTCCTTCCTTTAGGGGATGAAGTGGACATCTGAACTCTCTCGGGTACAATTCGGGTGCAAAGGCAGCTTCGACGCAGCGGAGACCTCATTGAGAAAGTCGCTTAATGCTGGCGTCAGCGGGTAATCCCCCCATTTTCAAGGGAGTGCATGCTTAGAATTTATAAAGCCATTTTATCGCCTTGCGCCCGTTTTGGGAGTCATTTCATGGCGGGTGTTGTGCCGCCAATGCCCATGTTGGGGCGTTCGTTGTTATAAGTCCATAGCCATCTCCTTCTTATCCGTCCATCATGAAGCGGATGCGTTGGATTATGGGGGTGACTGATGAGAGGTGGAGACACTTCGCGGGCGGGGCGGCAATATGCCCGCCCGATTTTCATTGACCGGCTTGATGAGACCGGAACCGCCCGCAGCCTTGAGCCCGTGGCATTGGATCGGGGCGATATTCGGCCTGATGAAGCATGGCTGCAAAAGCTGATTTTCCACGGGGCAGAGGATGGGTTCTATATCCAGCCGCGCATTCTGGCCCGCACGGTGAATATCGAGCGCGGCATTGTCAGGATCATTGATGGCCGTGTGGCTATGGAGGCACCGCAGGCGACACAAGACCTGCGCGCTTCGGGTCGTCGCACCTTGATTTCCCAGGATCGTATGCTGGAAATCCTTGAAAAGGCCGACCCCGTTTGCCTGCGGCCCTTCAGGCATTTCTTGATCGTGCTGCCGATCAGGCCGTGACACTGGAATCGGCCTCGAAATCGCTGCAACTGCGTGTGCGCGGGCCGGGGGATGATCTCTATGCTCTTGGCGGGATTAATGAAAAGGGGGAATGGGTCTCCCACAATGTTAACTGGTATGCTGATAGTTTGGGCCGTATCGATCTTGCCCATGATTATCTGGAGATGATCGCCGGGATCATTGGCGGTGAGGTGCGAAAAACCCCTAATCCAAGGAATTGGTATGTGGTGGAAAAGGGCACTTTAAAACAGCCCCGGGCGATGGCGCTGCTCGCGCATCCTGAAGCCTGGCTCGCCGCTATCGAGGCTTATGCCGAGAAGCTGATGGCGGCCTGTGATGATCTGGATTGAACTGAGAGGGGAGGCATAGGGAATCTGGAGCTAATCCCCATAGTCCTCCCGGCCCAACTTTCAACGTCATCCCGGGCGGAGACCCGGGGGCCACTCTTTCCCATCCTCATCCCTTTACGAGATGAATTCCGTCTCGGGAGCCGGAATGATGAAGTTGATAATTCAACAAGAATAACATCTTTTAGTTGAAAATTATCAATTCATGAAGTTGCGGGGAATTTTTAAGCGATTGACGACTTCGCGTACAGTGCGTAAAAATATTTTAAATTCTTATAATAAGGAATATTCAGTTGCCTATAATGCACCGTTTTTCTGGAAAATATCTGTTGGCATCTTGCCTTGTATTTGGTTTGGCGGCTTGCGATGGCGGAGGGGCTTCATCAGGCGATGTTGCTGGGCTGCCCATTGGTGCGGCCGATGTGGCCGGGCAATGGACGATGGAAATCGATACCAGCGAGGCGGCGCGCAGCGAATATGCCTCGACATCAGGGGTGACGGTTTCTGTGATGCCGTCTGCATCGAGCGATCCCACTGCCCCTGTCGATGAAGACAAAATGATTTATGAGATGGATTTTGAATTCTCGGATGACAATTTAACCCGCTGCACGGCCAAAGATGTGGCGGAAGGCATGAAATATGTCACGGTGCAATGTCATCTGGAAAACAATGTTCTTGTGGTTCGGCTTGGATCGGCAGAGCAAGGGGGAACGGTTATTTCCAGCCTTGTTCGTCAAAGCCTTGATGGCCCCATCTTAGGCAAAACGGTTATGTCTGCCAGCGGATTGCCGATGGATGTGGTGATGGGGAAAGCCACCCTGCTGCGATAGGGCAGGGCATTTCTGTTCTTTCAGTTTCATATAAAGCAAATGGGTCAGATGCTAGCCTGATCAGCCAATCTTTGCGGAAAAGGTGCAGGGCCTGTGATGAAAATAACCAAAAGAAAAATAATCGTTGCATTGGTTATTCTGGTTCCTGTTGCCCTTTATTTTTATCTGTGTTCCAGCGATGCGCCCAGATATGAATATGATTTTGTGACCACAGGCGCTGTTTCGGCGAGCATTGCCACGTCGGGAACCTTAAAGCCCGGTTTGATGGTATCGGTTGGTGCGGAAGTTTCGGGCAAATTGCTTGAGGTGACTGTCGATTTCAATGATCGGGTCAAGCTGGGGCAGCGTCTTGCCGTTATCGATCCTTCCGATGTTGAAGCGCAGATCGGCTCTTTGGAAGCCCAACGCGAACGCTCTGAAGCCGAGCGATTGCAGGCGGAAGCAGATCTGATCACAGCGAAGGCCGAGCTTTTGAATACCGAGCAGGGGCTTCAACGCAGCATGCAGCTTCAGGGGGGCGGATATGCCTCCAATCAAACGCTGGATGAAGCAAGAATGCGCAAGACCCAGGCCGAAGCCGCCGTTTTGCGCGCGGAAGCCTGAAGATCGCGGCCGCAAATATTCGCAGTGCCGAGGCTTCTTTGGCGCGCGCCAAGGTTGATCTGAAACGCACGATCATCATTTCGCCGGTTGATGGCACGGTGATCAATCGGGCTGTTGAGCCGGGTCAGACATTGACATCCGGCTTTCAAACGCCCCTTTTGTTTGAAATCGCATCGGATGCTGAAGCTTTGGTGCTCGAAGCGCGGATCGATGAGGCCGATATTGGCGGCGTTGCCGCGGATCAACCCGTCAGTTTTACGGTGGATGCCTATCCCGATATCAGTTTTTCAGGTCGGGTTAAAATGGTCAGGCGGTCGCCGGTGGTGAATGATGGCATTACCACCTATCCGGTTATCATTGATGTGAGCGAGATGGATGATCGGCTTTATCCGGGGATGACAGCGATGGTCAGCATCATTGCCAAAAGCCGGGATGATGTGATTCGGGTGCCCAATCGTGCCCTCAATTTTGATCCCATGCCTGCGAAAGATGAGGATAGCGGAAAGATTGCCGTGCGGTTCGTCAATCCAGAAGAAGCCGAGCGGATCAAGCGATCATCTGCCATGCGCGATCAGATCCGAAAAGGGAAGGGCGATGGCGGCAATATCTTGTGGGTGCAGCAGGGGACTTCGGCTGAAGAATTGACCCCGATCACGGTCAAAACCGGCCTGCGGGGGGATCAGTTTACCGAAATTCTGGACTCTGGCATCAGGCCGGGGGATCGCATTGCCATTGGCTTTCTTGGGCAGAAATGAGATTGCCCCGGTGAGGTGCAGGATATGAATATTGATAGCCACGAACAGCCCCCTGATAGAGCTCCGCTTTTGAAGGTGGAGGATCTGCACAAGATTTTCAGGGTGGGCGATCAGGATATTCATGCCGTGCGGGGGGTTAGCTTTTCAATCCATGCGGGCGAGTTCATCGCGATCAAGGGGGCATCCGGTTCGGGCAAATCCACCTTGCTTGGACTGATTGGCGGGCTTGATCGCCCCAGCGATGGGCGGATCATGATCAATGGCCGCGAAATGTCGACCATGTCGGCGGCGGAGCTTGCGCAATTCAGAAATGCCCGCCTTGGCTTCATCTTTCAGCAATTCAATCTGCTTGCGGGGATGACGGCTCTGGAAAATGTTGAACTGCCCCTGCTTTATGCGCGTGTGCCGCTTTTGGAGCGGCGGCAACAGGCCATGGCGGTGCTGGATCGTGTGGGATTGGCAGATCGTGCAGCCCACCGCCCCGCGCAATTATCGGGCGGACAGCAGCAAAGGGTGGCGGTGGCCCGGTCGCTGGTCAATAAGCCATCGCTGATCATCGCCGATGAGCCCACAGGCGCCTTGGATAGCCAAACGGCAAGTGCCCTGATGGCCCTGCTGACCGATCTGAATGACGAGGGGATGACGATCATTATCGTCACCCATGATGATGCCGTTGCTGCCACGGCGCATCGGCAGATCTTTGTCAAAGATGGGCAGATCATATCGGATCATGTGCATGAGCAGAGCTGATTTCAATCGCAGTGTGCTGGAATTTCTGGCGCGATTGGGCGAGGTTTTCTCCGCTCCCCATCTGGCGATGAATATTTCCATCGCCTATATCGCCATTCAATTGCAGGTTTTGCGGTCCACATTGACGACCCTGGGCGTGATTGTGGGTGTGTCCTCGATGATCCTGATCGCCACCATCGGGGAAGGTGCAAAATGGAAGATCGAGCAATCGGTCAATATGATGGGCAGCAATATGGTGATCTTGTCGGCAACGCCTGATGGCAATCCCGCAGGCGGTGCGGCAGGCCGCCTGACGGTGCGTGATGTGGATCAGATCGCCGAAAAGATCCCCGATATTCTCCATGCCGCACCACAAATTATGGTTTATTCCTCGTTGGTTGCGGGCAATGCCAATAGCCGTACGAATGTGGTTGGCATCACCAATGATTATTTTGCGATCACCAAAGCTGAGGTGGCCCGGGGCAGGCTCTTGTCTGATGCCGATCAAAGGCTGAAAGCCCGGTCCATCGTGGTGGGGGCCACGGTGGCGCGCCGCTTGTTCGGATCGGATGATCCGGTGGGCAGATCGGTTCGGGTCAATGGGGTTCCCTTTGAAATCGTCGGCCTTTTAGCGGGCAAGGGCAAAAGCCTGTCATCTGATCCCGATGATACCGCCCTCATTCCTTTGTCCACGGCGATGCAGCGGATGCGCGCAGTGGGTGCCCGTGCTCATGATGCAATTGATCTTGCCTTCATTCAGTTTGGGCAAGAGGCCGCCATTGAAAAAGGCGAAGAAGCGATCCTCAGTCTTTTGCGGGAAAAATACCGGGTGGGGGAGAATGATATCGATCCCTTCACCCTCACATCAACCAAGGAATTCGTGGCGCAATCCTTGTCGATCATCACTGCGATCCAGCTTGGGCTGGTTGCCATTGCTTCGATCAGCCTGCTTGTGGGCAGCATCGGGATCACCAATATCATGCTGGTCTCGGTCAGCGAACGCACGCGCGAGATTGGCCTGCGGATGGCTTTGGGGGCAAGGCCGGTGGATATTCGCAATCAGTTTGTCGTGGAAGCCGCCTTGCTCTGCCTGATTGGCGGGGTGCTGGGGATCGTTTTCGGCAGCCTTTTTGCCATTTTGGTTTCAAATGCTCTCGATTGGCCTTTTTCTGTCGATTTTCCGATCCTTGTCATTTCGCTCGTCACGTCTGTTGCGGTTGGTGTTCTGGCCGGGGCCTATCCGGCCATCCGGGCCTCGCGCCTCACCCCGGTCGAGGCTTTGCGCCATGATTAGGGGATCATGTCAGGGTGATTAAATATTTTAATAAAATTATTTTGTGAACACACTTTATAAGTTAAATTTTAGCCGATAATTAATTAATTACGCCCTAAATCGATCATAGGGCTTCATTTTATTTCCTTCCATTGCGCGCTGCTAAGGACGTGCGGCCCGATTTTATACAGGGTGGTATAATGCAATTATTAAAGCTGAATCTGGGTGGAAAGTTGGCTTTGATCTTTCTGCCGTTGGCTGCTGTCATCATCGTGCTTGGCCTGATGGCTGGCTGGATGCTGGATAAGCAATCCGATGCGATGAAAATCATTGGCAATGGGTCTGATGAGGTTGGCACCGGTGTTGTGCCCTTGATCCGCTCATTGGCCGATATTCGGCAGTCGGTGCTTCAGGTTCAGCAGTTTCTGACCGATATTTCAGCAACGCGCGGCCAGGATGGTCTTGATAGCGGCTTTGATGAGGCCGCCCAGAATGCAGCGGCCTTTGCCAAGGCAGTAGAGACGGCGAAGGTCACGGCCAAAAGGCTGGGGCTTATAAGCTTGCAGGATCGTCTCGATGATGTGAACGACCGCTTCCCGCCCTATTACCAGATGGGCCAGACCATGGCCCGTCTTTATATTGATGAAGGCACATCGGCTGGCAATGCTGTGATGGGCCAATTTGATGCAGCAGCCATTAATCTTAATGAGGCGGTCGAAGTCCTGCTTGAAGAGGGCAATGCTTTGGCGAATGACAAAATTGCCGATCTTTTGGCGGTGGTGTCTGCAGCTCAGGCTGATGCAGCATCCTTCAAGACCCAGTCGCGATTGGTTTCGGGATTTGGAATATTCATCGCCATTCTGGCGGCCATATTCTTGATGATGACCATCGCCAGGCCCATTGCGGTGATTGGCAGAACCTTGACCGCGATCATGTCGGGGGCTGCAGATAGCGCGATACCCTATCAATCCCGCAGCGATGAAGTGGGGGCAATGGCGCGGGCTTTATCGCAATATCAAATCGTTCTGGCCGAGCAGGCTGAAAGCCGGGAAGTTCAAGTGCGGGCAGATCAGGATCGCCAGGCGCAAGAGGTTAAACGCGAACGCGAGCAACGCCTTGAGGATGATCAAAAACGTGAGGAACAGGCGCGCCTCGAGGCTGATGCGCGCGCTCGCCAGCGTGAAACGCTGCAAGCCTTAGCGCGGGAATTTGAAAGCACGGTGAAGCTGGTTGCCGAGCAGGTGGCAAGTTCATCTGAACAGGTGCGCTCTGCGGCCGCCAATATGCTCAATAATGCCGAGGCCGTTAATCAATCCGTCACGTCGGCAGATCGTGCCACCGAAACGGCGAGTTCGAATGTGACCGTTGTTGCCGCTGCCGCCGAAGAATTGAGCTATTCAATCAACACGATTGTCGAGCGGGTAAGGGAATCGTCGCGTCTCGCCAGCGAAAGCGCGCGGAAATCTGATAATGCCAATGATCGCATCGCCCATCTTGCCGATACGGCCGAAAAAATCGGCAAGGTCATTCATTTGATCAATGATATTGCCGAACAAACCAATCTTTTGGCGCTGAATGCCACCATTGAAGCCGCCCGCGCTGGTGAAGCCGGCAAAGGCTTTGCCGTTGTGGCCAGCGAGGTGAAAAATCTGGCCGCCCAAACCGCCAAGGCAACGGAAGAAATTTCCACTCAAATCACCTCGATCCAGGAGGTTTCAAAAGAAGCGGTCGGCTTGATTGCCGATGTGACCAAAGCCATCAGCAATGTCAATGCTATTGCCGGTGCCATATCTGAAGCGGTCGATCAACAAAGTGCGGCCACCGCCGATATTTCAAAAAGCACGCAGCAGGCGGCAGCGGGCACGGCCGAAGTGCGCAATGATATTTTAGAGGTCAGCCGGGTTGCGGGAGAAACCGGATCGCAGGCGCGCGAGGTGCTCGGGGCAGCCGAATCTTTGGTTTCCGAAGCCGGGCGTTTGCGCAGAGATGTTGATCAATTCCTGAAGCATGTGATGTCCTGATCGCCCAAGAAATCCGATGATGAACCAGAATAAAGTGCTCTTTTGGTCAGCCATGGCCGTTTTTTTTGTGCCTTTCGGGATGGCTTTGGCCGAAGAAGAGGCGAAATCTGAACCTGCATTTTTATTGGAGGCGGTTTACACCGGTGAAGTCTGGTCTTTGGCGCGTGGGGGGCTGAATAAGGGTGTCAGCTATTTGCATAATGTTGATCTGATGCTAACAGCGGATATGGAAAAAGCTGTGGGGTGGGACGGAGGAACATTATTTTTATACGGCCTTCACACCAATCAATCGAGTTTTAGCGATAAACGGGTCGGTGATTTTCAGGTCGTCTCGAATATCGATAGCGGCACCGTTTTTCGTCTTTTTGAAGCATGGTATGAACAAAGTCTGGCCGATGGAGCCATATCGCTCAAGGCCGGGCTTTATGATCTCAATACGGAATTTGATGTCACCGAAACTGGCGGCTTATTCATCAACAGCTCCCATGGGATTGGACCTGATTTTTCTCAGGCCGGAGAAAATGGCCCATCGATTTTTCCGTCCTCATCCTTGGCCTTTCGTTTGCAGGTTCAGCCTGCTGAAAATTGGCTGATCCGTGCTGCCGTGCTTGATGGGGTTCCCAATAATTCGGATCGGCCAAAACGTCAGGCCATCAGATTTGGTGCGGGCGAGGGCATCTTACTGGTGGGTGAGATCGAATATCGGCCTGATGATCGGACGCGGATGTTGGCGGGCCATTGGTTATTCACCGATGATTTTGAGGTCATCGAGACGGGTTTGATGGCCGATGGCGATAGCGGCAGCTATGGTTTGATCGAGCGCCAGCTTTATCGCGAGGCGGCCGATTCCGCGCAGGGGCTTTCGGCCTGGATACGCGCCGGGGCTGCGGATGGACGCTTTAATGATGCCTCGGGCTTTGTTGGGGCGGGTCTGGCTTATACCGGGCTTTTTGCCAAGCGTGATTTTGATCAGTTGGGGGCCGCCGTGGCCATAGCTTTGCCAGGCGATGGCTTTTCCAATATTTTGGCCGAAAAATCGGCGCGCGAGGTCAATATCGAACTGACATGGCGGGCGGAAATCATCCCCGGAATTGTGGTGCAACCCGATCTGCAACTCATCAGAAATCCGGGAATGATCGAAAGTCGGCGCGATGCCATAGCCCTTGGTTTGCGTCTTGAAATTGGCTGGGGCGGTGGCTTCTAAAAGGCTCTGGCCCTCGTTTTGGTGCTGTTTTCTCTGTCGTTTAGGCGCGGATATGTTAAGAAGCGATCCCATCACAGATTGCGGAAAGACGGACCATGCGCGAAATCAGGTCTTTTGGGGTGCTGTTGTCGGCCATGATCGCTGTTCTGGCTCTTTTTGCCACAGCACGGGCCGAACCCTGGATCGAGGCGGGCGATGCCCGGATGCGCGCCGATATTGAATTGTTGGCGGCCTATGGCCTCATTGATGGGCCGATCACCATGTGGCCTTTGCCCTGGGCACAGGTCACCCGCAGCCTCGCCTCCATGCCGGATCGCAGCTTTCCCTTTCATGTGGAAGCGGCCTTGGCCCGGGTGCGCGCGAAAGTGCCCACCACATCGGATTATCGCTCTTTGGGGATTGAAGCCCATGTGGGGGCCACCAGCCGCGAAAAGCTGGTGCGCGGCTTTGATGGCGGTGTGCGGGAAAATGCCGAGGCCAGTGTTTCTTTGGAAAAGCATTGGGGATCAAGCTATGCCAAGCTCAGCATTGGCGGACGCGACGGCCAACCGGGAAGCGATGTCAGCTTTGATAACAGCTATTTCGCTCAGGCCTTTGGCAATTGGGTGGCTTATGCCGGAACCCTGGATCAATGGTGGGGTGGCGGCTGGGATGGCGGGATGATTTTATCCAATAATGCCCGACCTTTCCCCCGCATCGGTATCCAGCGTCTCGATCCCAAACCCTTTGATACCAAATGGCTAAGCTGGCTGGGGAATTGGAATGTCAATTTCACGCTGGGCCAATTGGATAGTGGTGCCACCCGCACCGATTTTGATAATATCCTGCTCGCGCATGTCCGGGTCACTTTTCAGCCCTTCGATCGGTTGGATATCGGCTTTAATCGCGCCATCCAAACCTGCGGCAGCGGGCGGGATTGTGGCTTTTCAAATTGGGTGGATGCTCTGATTGGCTTTGGTGATCGCGATAATACCGGCACGCCTGATGAGCCGGGCAATCAGATCGCCGGGGCGGATATTCGCTATAGCGATGTGATCGGCGATTTCAGCTATGGGCTTTATGCCGAAACCATTGCCGAAGATGAAAACCAGCCCATCGTCGATAAATACAGCCTGCTTTTGGGGGCCACCCTTGGCGGCTATTGGGAAGGTCAGCAGCTTCAATGGCGGCTGCGGGTTGAAGCCAGCGACACCATCGCCGGGAATATTTTCGGGCTGGGGCGGGATGTGCGGCCCAATGTGACCTTCAGCAATTTCATCTTCACTGATGGCTTTGAATTTCTCAACCGTACCATTGGCCACACATTGAGTACCGATAGCCAATTATACACCTTTGAAACCAGCTTTGTGGATCGCCATGATCGCAGCTATTGGCTGCGCTATCGCCGGGCGAAGATCAATGCATTCGATGGCCCCCGCAATGAGGTGAGCGCCAATCGCGAGCTGATCAATCTGTTTGAAATAGGGGCCGAGGGCGGTTTTGGCCGGGGTTTTGGGCGGCTGGAAATGCGGATCATGGATGATCGCGCCAATACCCCCGGACGCAATGATTTCGATGCCCAGATCGAAGCCAGCCTGAACTGGCGTTTTTAGCGCCGAGTTTGAACGGACGCACCCTTAATCAAGGCGCATCAGCCGGGCAGGGATGGTGAGGCTGATGCGCGTGCCTTCATTGGGCTTGGATTTTATATCAAGGCTGATGGATTGCAGATCGCATAAGGCCTTGGATAAGGTAAGCCCGAGCCCGGAGCCGGATTGATCCACCGATTTTTTCGACGGGATCTGGCCAAAGGGCCGCAGGGCATCGGCCAGATGATCCGGGCTCATGCCGATGCCATTATCCTTCACACAAAGCGCATAAGCACCATCGCTGCGTTCTTCGCAATAAACGAAAACCGAACCGCCCGGCAAAGTGAATTTGATGGCATTACCGATCAGATTGAGCAAAATCTGGCGCAGGCGCGCGCGATCAGCATAAAGGGATAAAGGCACATCCGGGGGCATGATGCTTAAAACGATGCCTTTGTCGCGGGCCAATTGGATGGTGATGCTGTTGCATTCTTCAAAAAGGCCATGGATGGCAACCCAATCGGGGGTGATGGGCATTTCCCCGGCTTCGATCCTTGAAAGATCGAGAATATCATTGATCACCACCAGAAGATGTTCGCCGCTATGGTGAATATCATCGATATAGCCGGCATAGCGCGCCGGCTTGATTTCGCCGAAAAGCCCGCGTCTGATGATTTCTGAAAAGCCGACGATGGCATTCAGGGGCGTGCGGATTTCATGGCTGAAATTGGCCAGAAAACGGGATTTCAGTTCATTGGCGGTTTCCGCGATCATGCGGGCTTGTCGCAATTCCGCTTCATAATGCATGCGCCCGGATATATCGCGAAGATGAACGATCCGCAGGGATTTTTCATCCTGCTCCATCCAGCCGGTGCTGATTTCTCCGGTGATGGCATGGCCATCGGCGGGGAGCAGGCCAATCACCATCCGGCTTTCGGGATCACCGTCTGTTGCTTCAAGCCTCATCGGTTCCAGATCATGGAGCGCCTCGCGCGATGGATCGAGGAAATCTTCAAAAGAACGGTTCTGAAGGGCGCTGAGCGGACTTTTTAAAATGTCCGAGGCTTTGGGATTGGCATCGAGAATTTTACCGTTGGCATCATCAAGGATCAAAATACCATCGCTGGCATTTTCAAATAATCGACGAAAGCGCTGTGCCGATTGCTGCAGGGCCCGCCGGGCCAGGGCCTTTTCGGTTAATCTTCGGTCGCGTACATAAAGGATCATCAAACCGGCGGTGAAAGTCAGCAGCGGCAATGGGATGAGATCGGCCATTTTCATCCCGCTTTGCTGCCAGCCGCCTTTGGGGATCGCCGCTAATTGCCATAATCCGGCGGGCAAATGCACCTGGGTCTGAACCGGTGCTTGATCAAGGATGTCGGGGTTCCCGTAAAAAAGCGCATTGCTCATATCCTCGCCCAAGGCATGGATCGCCACATCAAGGGGCTGATCGGCGCGATCAAGCCCCGCCTGTGCATAGAGTATTTGATGATCAATGACCGATGATAAAAACCGCCCTTCCTGTGGCAAGGCACCGGGGATGGGCATGCGGATGATGAACCGCTCCCCCCCGCCCTGAACCAGTGTGACCGGGCCGGTCAGCACCGGGGCGGAGGCTTTCAAGGCATTTTCTATGCTGCTCAATTGTTTGGGGATATTGCGATAATCCATCCCCAAAGTGATTTCATTGCCTGCCAGTGGATAAACCGAGATGATCTGCATATCTTTGGCGGCGGAAAGATGGGTGATGGCGGTGGTTCCGCTCAAAAGAGCATCCACAAAGCGCCCATAGCTTTCGGACGTGATATCGGGATGGGTAGACAGCTCGACAGCCAGAGCTTTCGACAGGGCCATATCGCGGAGCAGCGCCCCTTCCAATCGGGCAGAGATCGCGCTCAGGCGATTGAGGCTCGTGATGCGTTCCTGCTGATGGCGGCTTTTGGCGGCTTCGCGTTCCAATTGCCAACTGAACGCGAAAACGATCCCAACACATAAAAGGATCAGGAGCAAGGGCGCCAGCAAACGGGAGACGCGATTGTGGTTTGTCTCGATCTGGTTCACGAAGGGCTTTCATCCCGGTCATTCAAGCTCAGCACTGGATCCGCACGATTTTGTGATCATACGCAACTTTGATGAGCATTTCCTTAAGATTCTTAAGGGAATGGATGACCGGGAGGATGCTGTCTCCTTTATTTGTCCAGCTTTTGCCGCCATTGATCAAGGGGCGGGCGGGCACTGGCGACCCCCAGCTTTTGTTCAAGAGCCGCCCCCATGGTGAGAAGCTTCCGTTCTTCAAACAGCGGCCCCCAAAGGGTGATATTATGGGGCACCGAGACGATTTCGGGATTATCAGGCTTTGGCTGGCCAAAGGCCGTGCGCGTGGGCATATCGGTAAAGCCAGCCCGCAGGGTGAGGCAGGGATGGCCGGTATAATTGGTGATGATCAACAGCCCGCCGGCGAAATTGGGGCTTAAAATCACATCCAGATCGGCAAAGCGTTCGGCCATCATGGCCATCACCCGCCGCCGGAACCGATCCACCTGAATAAGATCGACCGCCGAGAAGAAATGCGCCCGCCGCCAGCTATTGGGCCAGGCTTCATCGGCCTGCCAAACCAGTTCATCATCGCGGTTGCTTAAGGTCAGTTCCTGAAAAGCTGCGGCGGCTTCGGCTTCAAGCTGGGGCAGCAGGGTTTGATAGGGCCAATCGGGCAGGGCGATTTCAACCATCTCTACCGGCAGGCTGCGGGCCACATCCAGCACTTTGCGGTCGATATCATGGCCATTTTGAAACCAGGCCGGATCATAGCCCACCCGAAAGCCATCCACCTTGGCGGAAGCATCCCATTGAAAACCATGATCGAGGGCCGAAGGATCCCCCTGATCGGGGCCATTGATGGCTTCAAGCACAAGCGCCGTATCGGCAGCAGTGCGACAGATCGGGCCAAGCTTATCAAGGGACCAGCACAAGGCCATGGCACCGGTGCGCGGCACCCGGCCAAAGGTGGGGCGCAGGCCGGTGGTGCCGCAGCGCGCCGATGGGCTGACGATGGAGCCCAAAGTTTCGGTGCCGATGGAAAAGCCGCATAAACCCGCCGCCGTGGCCGAAGCCGATCCCGCCGATGAGCCCGACGATCCTTCACGCGGGTTCCACGGATTGCGGGTGACCCCGCCAAACCAGATATCGCCATAAGCAATGGCGCCATTGGTGGTTTTTCCCAGCAGAACCGCCCCGGCATTTTCCAGCATTTTAACAATGGTGGCATCGTTTTTGGCCACACGGTCGGCAAAGGGGGTGGCCCCCCATGTGGTGGGAATATTTTTGGTATCAATGATATCCTTCAGGCCATAAGGGATGCCGTGCAAAGGCCCCCGTCTTTGGCCATCGGCCAGCAACTGATCGGCGCGGGTGGCCTGTTCCAGGGCCAGATCATCGGTTACAGTCACGAAATTTTCCAGCATCGGGCGATAGCGGGCGATCCGTTCCAGATAGATTTCAGTGAGTTCGCGCGATGTGATCTCGCCGCTTTCGATCCAGCGTGACAACAGCGTCACCGGGGCATAGGCCACATCCTCGGCACTGCCCGGGGCTGCGGCATTGCGGGCGATGGCATGGGTCACACCGCCCGATTGGGGGGCAAATTGGCTGCCGGGAAGGCGCGGATCAAAAACCAGAGCCGGGGCATCGGCATTATCGAAAGCCACCCCGCGCAAGGCCCGGATGCCTTCGAGCTGATCATCAAGGGTGGCCAGAATCTGGGCGCGTTCATCATCATCGAAGGCCAGATCGAGCATTTTTTCGCATTGGGCCACCACACCCTGATCAAGGGGCGGGGTGTTTTTGCCAGCGCCAGGGATGGTTTCCTGCGCCATCACGGCGCTTGCCCCAACACTGGCACCGGCAAGGCCGATGGCCGCTCCCCCCAGCAAAAGCGTGCGGCGGCTATGGGATATGCTGTCTTCCGGCTGTGCTTTGCCGGTCTGTTTTTTAATGGGTGTGTCTTTATTGGCCATGTCGCTCCCCCCTTGATTGCTTTCCACGTCAGTCTTTGGCCGACTTTAAGACGCCATGGGGGCCGTGCCAAGGATTTGCTTTTTAGGCGGCCAAGGGGCCGATATTGCTGCGGGGCTGGCAAGACATACCCATCAGCAGCATATTGATGCGCGATTGATCAGGAGACAGGGGCAGGGCCAGAGTTTCATGGATAAAAATATCGGTCTGATCCATATGGCACTGGATCGGCCCAAACAAAACCGGAGCGCGTTCATCCAGAACCGGATGGCAGTAGCTTTCCAGCAGATGCAATAGGGGGTCTTGATGATGGGCGATCATCTGGCCGGTCAGATCCCGATCAAAACAATTCACAAGGCGTGTGCCCATCAATCGGATGCGGAGATTTTTTCGCCCCGCAGCCACATCCACCAACAACAGATGGCCCAAAATATCGCAGATATCCTTGGGGTTGATATCTTTGCGGGCCGGCGCAAAACGGCCCCCGCGCACGCTGTTCCAATAATCGAACAGCCTTTGCAATTCGGGGCTGCGAATATGCTGAGCCGTGCTTACAGTGCGCCGATTGGAAAGCATGTTGATACTTGTCCTTTCGCACCCCGCAGGTCTGAACGCATTCTCGCTTCTACTGATATTCATGTATATATGGTGTTCTTTATTTGGATTTCCACAAACAAAGGCCATGTGCAGTTTGATTAAAAGGTTAATAAAGAATTAACTGCACTTGAAACCATAGATATAGAAGCATGAAAATATGTCTTGTTTTTGTTCACTCTGGGGCACAGGCGCATAAAATGCCAAACCCGACAGACTGCTAGAGCGATTTCGAGCGGAGTGGAATCACGACGCGGCAAGGTTTTCGCGGTAAAACAGATATTTAGAGCATTTGATCCGATCCACTTTGATCGGAAAATGCTCTAGGGTCCTGACCCTAGGCTGAGGACCCATTCAGCAGGCGTGCGGCCCGGGGGGCAAAATAGCTGATGATGCCATCAGCTCCGGCGCGGCGGAAGGCGAGCAGGGCTTCGAGCATGGCGGCATCAAGATCAAGGGCCCCGGCTCTGGCTGCGGCTTGGAGCATGGCATATTCCCCCGAGACCTGATAGGCGAAGATCGGGATATTGAAGGATTGCCGCACCCGGCTGATGATATCAAGATAGGGCATCCCCGGCTTGATGATCACGCTATCGGCCCCTTCGGCGATATCGAGCGCCACCTCGCGCAAGGCTTCATCGCTATTGGCCGGATCCATCTGATAGGTTTTCTTGTCGCCTTTCAATAAGCCGCCCGAACCGACAGCATCGCGAAAGGGCCCATAATAGGCCGAGGCGTATTTTGCGCCATAGGCCATGATCTGCACCGATTGATGGCCAGCCTGATCAAGGGCTGCGCGAATGGCCTTCACCCTGCCATCCATCATATCGGATGGGGCGATGATATCGCAGCCCGCGTTCGCCTGCACCACGGCCTGCCGGATCAGAACATCGATGGTGGCATCATTCATGACCGTGCCATGGCGATCCACCAATCCATCCTGACCATGGCTGGTATAGGGATCAAGGGCCACATCCGCCATGATGCCGATCTCTGGCACGGCTTTCTTGATGCTGCGAATGGCTTGGCACACCAGATTTTTGGGATTGAGCGCCTCACCGCCATCATCGCTGCGCAATGCGGTGGGGGTATTGGGGAACAGGGCAATCACCGGGATTCCCAGATCGGCGGCCATTCTGGCCTGATCGGCGATGCTGGCCAAACAAAAGCGGCTGACATCGGGCATGCTTTCAATCGGCTGATCGGCATCGCCTGCGGTGATGAAAACCGGCCAGATCAGATCATTTGGGCCGAGCCGTGTTTCGGCCACTAGTCGCCGCGACCATTGGGTGGCGCGGGTGCGGCGCAGGCGGGTGGCGGGGAAATGACCGGAAAATGCAGCCATGCTGTTTGATCCTTTGCATCAAGATCGGGCGATAGGGGATTTCTTCGCTTCAAGTGATAGCCCAGTCATGTCATCCTTGGAAAGCACCCTTGGGCGGAAATGGCCCAAGGATAAAAAACCGGAATTATTGGGGACTGATCATGACCGTTAACCACACCCATTTCATCAATGGCAAACATCGTGCAGGCACATCGGGTGCCTTTCATGATGTGTTTAATCCATCCACCGGCGAGGTGCAGGGCAAAACACCGCTGGCTGATAGCGCTGAAGTCGATGACGCCGTGAAGGCCGCTGTTGATGCCTTTCCAAATTGGTCGCGCACATCGGTGGTGCGGCGGGCCCGCATCCTGTTCAAATTTCTGGAACTGGCCACCGCCGATAAAGACAATCTGGCGCGGCTTTTATCCTCAGAACATGGCAAGGTTTTTGAAGATGCGCGCGGCGATGTGCAGCGCGGGCTGGAGGTGATCGAATTTGCCTGCGGTATTCCCCATTTCATGAAGGGGGAATATTCCAATGCGGTGTCGGATGGGATCGATGTCTATTCCATGCGCAAGCCGCTGGGTGCCGTGGCCTGTATCACGCCTTTCAATTTCCCCGCCATGATCCCCATGTGGATGTTCGGCATGGCCATTGCGTGCGGCAATACGGTGGTTTTGAAGCCATCGGAAAAAGATCCCTCAGTGCCTTTGCGTTTGGCAGAACTGATGCTGGAAGCCGGGGCGCCTCCGGGGGTTTTGAATGTTCTGCATGGCGATAAGGGGGCGGTGGATGGCCTGCTCGATCATGCCGGGATCAAGGCGGTGAGCTTTGTGGGCAGCACCCCCATTGCCCAATATGTTTATGCGCGCGGGGCTGCGGCGGGGAAACGGGTGCAGGCCATGGGCGGCGCCAAAAACCATATGATCGTGATGCCTGATGCCGATATCGATCTGGTGGTGGATAGCCTCATCGGATCGGCCTATGGCTCGGCGGGTGAACGCTGCATGGCCAATCCGGTGGCCGTGGCGGTGGGCGATCAGGTGGCTGATGCGATCATCGAACGGTTGATCCCCCGCATTGGCGAATTGAAGATCGGTCCATCCCTTGATCCCGAGATGGAAATGGGGCCATTGGTCACGGCCGAACATCATGCCAAGGTGAAAAGCTATATCGATATGGGGGTGCGCGAAGGGGCGAAATTGCTGGTTGATGGCCGCGAATATCGCTGCGGCATCCAAGGCTATGAAAAGGGCTTTTTCATGGGGGCCAGCCTGTTCGATCAGGTGACACCGACCATGCAAAGCTATCGGGATGAAATTTTCGGCCCGGTTTTGCAGATCATGCGCAGCCCCAATTTTGAAGATGCCATGTCCTTGCCTACACAGCATCCTTACGGAAACGGAACATCTATTTTCACCCGTGATGGGGATGCCGCGCGGGATTATGCTGATCGTGTGGAGGTGGGCATGGTGGGCATCAATGTGCCGATCCCGGTGCCGGTGGCCTTTCACACGTTCGGGGGATGGAAACAATCGTCATTTGGCGATACCAATCAGCATGGCACGGCCGGGGTGCATTTCTATACCAAGATCAAAACCGTTACCAGCCGCTGGCCAAAAGGGGTGCGTGCCGGTGCCGATTTCTTTATCCCGACCCTGAATGATTGATCCTATCCGATGATCCCACAGTCCTCGCCCTAGACTTTAGGGCCAGGACTGTGGCACAGGGTTGGGGCACAGGGTTGGAGCACAGGACTGTGTCCCCCCGTTTAACGATGATTTCAGGTACAAGGCCCCATGAAAGATCAAATTCAGCCTGCTTTGCCCATCAGTTTTTCCGATATCGAGGCGGCGGCCCGTGTCATCAAGGATGCCGTTCTGAATACACCTGCGGCCCGTTCCGAAACACTTTCGGCGCTGACCGGGGCGGAGATCGTTCTCAAATTCGAGATTTTCCAGTTTACCGCCTCTTTCAAGGAACGCGGGGCGCTCAATCGTCTCTCGGCCCTAACCGATGAAGAACGCAAGCGCGGCGTGGTGGCGATGTCGGCGGGCAATCATGCGCAGGGTGTAGCCTATCATGCCAACAGGCTGAATATTCCGACCACCATCTTCATGCCCGAAGGCACCCCCTTTACCAAGGTGCGCAATACCGAAAGGCTGGGGGCGACCGTTGTTTTGAGCGGCGAAACCTTGAGCGAATCGTCTGATGCTGCCCGCATATTCGAGGCCGAAAAAGGGGCCGTGTTCATTCATCCTTTCGATGATCCTTTGGTGATGGCGGGGCAGGGCACTTTGGCGCTTGAATTTCTGGCAAGCTTTCCTGATCTCGATGTTCTGGTGGTGCCGATTGGTGGCGGGGGCCTGATATCGGGCATTGCCGTGGCCGCCCGCCATATCAATCCCAAAATCAAAATCATCGGCGTGCAAACCGAAGCCTATCCGGCGATGAAAGCGGCTTTGGAAGGGCGTGAAATCAGGCCCACCAAGGTGACGATTGCCGAAGGGATCGCGGTGAAAATGCCGGGGCTTTTGACCCGCGAAGTGGTGCGGGCTTTGGTGGATGATATTCTTATCGTCAAGGAATCGATGATCGAAGATGCCATTGATGCCCTGATGGAGATCGAAAAAGTGGTGGTTGAAGGGGCAGGGGCTGCGGGATTGGCGGCGGTTTTGCAATTCCCCGATCTGTTTCGCGGCAAAAAGGTGGGGCTGCCTTTATGCGGGGGGAATATCGATCCGCGCACCCTTTCTTTTTGCGTGATGCGCGGCATGGTGCGGGATGGGCGCATTTCCCGGTTGAAGGTCACGACCCTTGATCTGCCCGGTGCCTTGGCACGGGTAACGGCC
Organism: Iodidimonas sp. MBR-22; assembly: GCF_029946565.1. Taxonomy (NCBI): domain Bacteria; kingdom Pseudomonadati; phylum Pseudomonadota; class Alphaproteobacteria; order Iodidimonadales; family Iodidimonadaceae; genus Iodidimonas; species Iodidimonas sp. MBR-22. The sequence continues at coordinate 15,089 of NZ_JARKVQ010000010.1, read as the reverse complement.
ATCGTTGGCCGCATCGGGGCAAATATCGTGGAAGTGTATCACCAAAGGCAATTTGCCACGGCGCCGGTCAAATATACCGAAATCGAACTGGTAGTGGAAACCAAGGATCGCCTGCATGGGGAGCGTTTGATCAAGGCTTTGGAAGAGGTTGGCCTCGAGGTGACCGATACATCCGGTGCCATGGCCATGCGTGGCTGAGGCTGCTCGCGATCCTGCTCGATCATATTAAAGGCCGCCATGTAATATCGGCAACCACCGGCAGATGATCGGATGCTTTGGCCGTGGTCGGCGTGCGCCAGACTTCGGCCGAATGAAAGGCCAATTTGGGCGAAAGATAGATGCGATCAAGGGGCACGCGCGGGGCCCGGCTGTGGAATGTGGGCAGCGCGGTATAGTGCGGCAAAAGCTGGGATAGGGGGCGAAACATCGCCCCTGCCGGTTTCCAGCTATTGAAATCACCCATCATGATGATGTTCTGATCGCCATGGTCGTGGATTTCCGCGATCAAGCGCTTTAATTGGCGCGCCCGATCCCATGGGGTGAGCCCCAGATGCACATTGATGATGATCAGTGGCTCTGCGCCAAAGCGGGTTTGTGCAATCACACATCCGCGCGGAATATGCAGGGGCCAGGATAGATCGAGGGTGCGATAGGCATGTGCCGGCTCGCGCATCAGGATGGCATTGCCATAATGGGCGCGGGCATGGGATTTGGTTGGCCCTTCGATGATATGATAGCCGGTCATCTCGCGGATGAAGGCGAATTGATCGAAATTCCGTCGGCCTCGATGATGCCAGCCCAATTCCTGCAGGGCAACGATATCGGCATCGATTTCGCGCAGGGCATCTACGATGCGTTCCGGCGCAAAATGACGATCCGTGCCGATGCAGCTATGCACATTATAGCTGGCGATCCGAAATTGGCTCACGCTGATCATCCTTTGTTGCAAAACAATCTGATCATAAGGGGCGTTCAAAGGCTATAACGTCGCTTTAAAAAAGAAGGGCGGGAATGATCCCCGCCCTGTTTCCTGGCTGTGATGAAAGATCTCTCGTGCTTATTCGGCAGGGGAACCGGCAGCGCCACTCAAGCCCCCGTCTGCTCCGGCTGCCTTGCGATCGCGTTCGGCCTGCTGTTTTTGCAGGCGGGCCGCCTCATAGCCCGGCGAGCGGGTATATTTCGCCAGCATATCATAAAACACCGGGACCATGAACAAGGTGAGGATGGTTGACAAAGCCACACCGGAAAAGATTACGACGCCAATGGTCAGGCGGCTGGCCGATCCCGGGCCGGTGGCAATGATCAGGGGAACCGAGCCCATCACCGTGGAAATACTGGTCATCAAAATGGGCCGCAGGCGGATCATCGAGGCTTCAATGATCGCTTCGCGCACCTCTTTGCCTTCATCACGCATCTGATTGGCAAATTCAACGATCAGAATACCGTTTTTGGCCGCCAGACCGATCAGCATCACAAGCCCGATCTGGCTATAGATATTGAGGGTGGACCCCGCCAGATACAGCCCCAAAAGCCCGCCTGCCGCAGCCAATGGCACGGTGAGCATGATCACAAAGGGATGGATGAAGCTTTCAAACTGAGCAGCGAGGATCAGGAAAACCACCAGAAAGGCCATGGCAAATGTGAAGAAAACAGCGCTGCCCGCCTCCTTCAATTCGCGGCTTTCGCCCTTATAATCGATGGAGGAAACATCGGGCATATTGGTCCGCACGACATCTTCAAGGTCGCTCAAGGCCTGATCAAGAGAATAGCCATCCGCCAATTGCGCGGTGAGGGTCAGGGCCCGCACACGGTTATAGCGATTGAGGGTGGCGCTGGCCGCCTGCTCGCCGATCTGGATCACCGAAGAAAGGGGGATCAATTCGCCGGACGTATCCGACCGCACATAGATATTGGTCAGATCCGAGGGCTGCCTGCGGTTGGCATCATCGGCCCGCAGGATCACATCATATTCCTCGCCGCGTTCGATGAAGGTGGTGATCCGGCGACCCCCCAGCATGGTTTCAAGGGTGCGCCCCACGGCGGCCACGGAAACCCCCAGATCGGCTGCACGATTGCGATCAATCGACACGCGCAATTGTGGTTGCGTTTCACGATAATCGGTATCCACCCCGATCAAAGGCAGCTTGGCGGCTTCTTCTTCAAGAATGGTGCGATATTGCGCCAGATCTTCATAGGTATCGCCGCCAACAACGAAATTGACCGGGTCACGGCCACCGGAAGCGGAAATGCCCTGACGCATATTGATGAACACGCTCACCCCGGTCATGCTGGCAAGCCTGCCGCGTAGCTCATTGATAATCTCATCAGCCGAACGCTTGCGATTGGCCCAAGGTTCAAGAACAACGACGGAAAAGCCGGTATTATCGCCATCGGCGCGGACGATAATGACCCGGACTTCCTTGGTTTCATTGACCAGATACATCGCCCGGTCTTCAACTTCTTTCATTTGTTCGCGCATATATTCAAAGCCGGCACCTTCCGGCCCGCGAACGACGATGAAAAATGCGCCCCGGTCTTCGCGGGGGGCTAATTCAGTGGGAATCGCCCGCATCAGGCCAAAAATCGAGGCGCTGACCGACAGGAACATCAACAGGATGATGAATTTATGGGCAAAACAATAATCCAGAGCGCGGGCATAAGCGCTGCGGCCTTTTTGAAAGCCATCGTCAATCCTGGCCGTGGCCCAGTTTTTCGAGCCGGTGCGGCGCAAAAGCCGCGAGCACATCATGGGGGTCAGGGTGAGGGCCACAAGACTTGAGAAGGCAACCGTGGTGGCCAGGGTGATGCCCAATTCAGAAAACAGCCGCCCCACATTGCCTTCCAGAAAGGCAATCGGCACAAACACGCCGATCAGCACCAATGTGGTGGCAATCACCGCAAAGCCCACCTGGCGGGCCCCATTATAGGCGGCAAGCAGGCGCGGTTCGCCGTCTTCGATGCGGCGATAGATATTTTCCAGAACCACAATGGCATCATCAACCACAAGGCCGATAGCCAGAACCAGCGCCAAAAGCGTCAGCAGATTGAGGCTGACCCCTAAAATGCTCATCACCGTAAAGGCCGAAACAATGCACACGGGCACCGTAACCGCAGGCACCAGAACCGTGCGCATGGACCCTAAAAAGGCGTAGAGCACCAAAACCACCAGAACCATGGCAATGCCAAGGGTGAAATAGACTTCATTGATGGCTTCGGCGATGAAGATCGATCCATCGAAGCTTTCATCAAGGCTCATGCCTTCGGGCAGGGTTTCGCTGATGCGGTTGGCTTCGGCGCGCACGGCTTCGGCCACTTCCAGCGTATTGGCGGTGGATTGGCGAATGATGCCCAGGCCCACGCGGGGCAGGCCATTACCGCGATAAAAGCGCTGATCATCTTCGGGGGCGCGCTCCACCCGGGCGATTTCACCCAAGCGGATGAGATGGCCATCATCGCCCACACCCAAAACGAGATTGGCGAAATCGGCGGCGGTTTGATAGCCCCGTTCCACCCGCACGGTGAGGTTCCGCTCCGTGGATTCGATGCGCCCCGCAGGCAATTCCACATTTTCAGACAGAAGCTTTTGTTCAACATCAACAGTCGTGAGATTGCGTGCCGCCATGGCTGCGGGATCGAGATAAATCCGCATCGCAGGGCTTTGATCGCCGCCCACCCGAACATTGGCCACACCGGTTGCCACCGAAAGCCGATCAACGATATTGCGCTCGGCATAATCGGTGAGCTGCATCACATCCATCACCGGGCTGGAAAGCGAATACCACATGATGGCATCGGTATCGCTATCCACCTTCGAGATTTCAGGTGGGTCGGCCTCATCAGGCAGATTATCAAGAATCCGGCTGACCCGATCCCGCACATCATTGGCGGCCGCATCGATATCGCGATCAAGGGTGAATTCGATGGTCACCCGTGATCGGCCATCGCGGCTTGAGGAACTGATGGATTTGATGCCCTCGATCCCGGCAATCCGATCTTCGATGATCTTGGTGATCCGGGTTTCCACCACCGCCGCCGAGGCCCCGTTATAATCGGTATCAATGCTGACAATGGGCGGATCGATATCGGGCAGTTCCCGCACCGGTAATTGGGTGAAGCTGATGATCCCGAAAGCCACGAGCAAAAGGCTGATGACAGCAGCAAAAACGGGCCGTTTGACGGACATGTCAGAGAGCAGCATGGTTGATGTTCCTCAGGCCTGTGGGCGACTTGCGGGCGAGGCAGTTTCGTTGATTTTCACGGGCATTCCCGGCCGCAGCCGCATTGTGCCCGAAACCACCACTTTCTCACCGGCTTTGACCCCGGACAAAACTTCGACCACACCGGGCCGCCGCAGGCCGATTTTGATCTCGCGGCGTTCGGCGATATTGTCCGTGTTGATCACATAAACAAACTGATCCTGCCCAAAGGGCACCACCGCCCCTTCGGGCACGGCCAGAGTTTCGCGCTCGCGGCTGATGACATCGATGGTCATCATCATGCCGGGGCGCAGGCGTTTGTCTTCATTGGGGATTTCAGCCCGAACAGTGACCGCGCGGGTGACCGGATCCACGCGGGAATTAACGGTGATCACCTTGCCCGCGAAATCTTCATCGGGGAAAGCGGCGGCCTGGGCCACCACGGTCTGCCCGGCTTTCAGGGTCGCCAAAAAGCGCTCGGGAACGGCGAAATCCAGCTTGATCGGGGTCACATCATCCAATGTGGTGATGGGGGTGCCCGAAGTCAGATAGGTGCCGGGGCTGACCTGACGCAGGCCCAAAATGCCATCAAAGGGCGCGCGCACGATCCGATCAGCAATGCGGGATTTGGCAGCATCCACCTGGGCTTCGGCAGTTTCAACGATCCTCACCCGTTCATCGAGAACCGCCCGCGAAGCATTGCCGCGTTCCACCAGATCGCGCGTGCGATCCAATTGCTGGCGGGCTTCATTGAGGGTGGATTGCGACACTGCCAAAAGGGCTTCTTGCTCAGAACGATTAAGGGTGACAAGAATATCGCCCGCCTCGACGAGATCCCCATCATTGAAATTGACGCTTTCCACGGTATCGGCCACCCGGGCATTGATCACCACGGATTCATTGGCCTGGGTGGTGCCGATGGCTTCGATGCGATCAGCAAAGGGATGGGTGGATACCGTTGCCACCCCCACCGCCACAGTGCGATCCCCAAAGCCCCGCCCATTGGCAGGGGTTTGTTCATAAAACATCAAAAAAGCCCCGCCCCCCAGAATGGCGAGCGAGATCAGTGTCAGAAACACGGAAGCGAAACGTGTCATAAGTCAGCCCAATGCAGTTGATCAGTTTACGAAAACACTTACGCAGCCGACGATGAAAACGACCAAAAATAGTTTATGGTAATCATTTGGACCGGCATTCAGACCTGATACGCGATCCAGCCGCCGATCCTGCGGTGCAGGTGATGATTATTTTTCAGATGAAACTATTTAACATTGTTTTGCCCCCTGTGCCAAGCGGCAGGGTGCGCCGGAGAGGGCTTTCAACGAGACGTGATTGCCGCGATGATAAAGCCTGATGCGCCCTGCCTGTTATGCCTTGAAGGGGAAAACCATGCTTGACCCATCAACACCGATCCTGATCGGCTGTGCCCAACACACTGTGCGTGATGCTGCGCCCGATGCCTTGCTCTCGCCGCAGGATCTGCTGGCCCATGTGGCGCAAAAAGCTCTCGTCGATGCAGGCGGTGGGGCTTTGGATGGTCAACTTGCGCAAACAATCGCGCACAAGATCGATAGCCTTGCGGTGATCCGCAGCTTTGCCGATTCCGCGCCGCAATTTGCTTCGCCCCATGGCGGCTGTTCGCATTATCCGCTGGCCATTGCCCGGCGGATCGGGGCGCATCCCACACGCTGTTTTTATCCCCATCTGGGGGGCAACAGCCCGCAGATGATGGTGAGCCTGCTGGCGGAAGACATCCGCGCCGGACGGTCGCGCATGGCGCTTCTGGTGGGGGGCGAGGCGATCCGCTCTGCCAGCCTTGCCACAAAAGCCGGGCAGCGCCTTGATTGGTCGGAAGATCATGATGGCCCGCTGATCACCCCCGGCGATCCCCGCCCCGGGATCTCGGTTCATGAATTGCGCCATGGTCTGGGCAATCCATCCGATTGTTATCCTTTGTTTGAAACGGCGTTGGCCCATCATTATCAGCGGCCCATGTCGCGCCATCGTGCCCATATTGCGGATCTTTTTTCGCGGATGAGCGCGGTGGCGGCGGCCAATCCTCATGCCGCTACCCCTATCCATCATCGCCCCGAAACCATCATGGAGGCGAGCGACGATAATCGCATGATCGCCTGGCCCTATACTAAATTCATGAATGCCAATCTGTTCGTCGATCAGGCTGCCGCCCTTGTGCTCACCTCGGTCCATGAAGCCCGGGCCTGCGGGGTGCCCCCCGATCAATGGGTGTTTCTTGCCGGGGCTGCCGATCTTGATGATGCCTGGTTGATGAGCGAACGCCCCTCATTTCATCGCTCTGAGGCGATCCCTCGCGCGGCCCACGCCGCCATGGATCAGGCCGGGATTGGGGGGAATGATCTCGATTTCATCGATCTTTACAGTTGCTTTCCGGTGGCGGTTGAAATCGCCGCCGATGCCCTGGGGGTGGCCCATGATGATCCCCGTGGCTTAAGCATCACCGGCGGATTGCCCTATTTCGGCGGGGCGGGCAATGCCTATTCGCTGTTTGCCATTGCCGAAATGGTGGCCCGCCTGCGGGGCCGGGATCGGGGCTTTGGGCTGGTTACCGCCAATGGCTGGTATCTGACCAAACACAGCATGGGGGTTTATAGCGCAGCACCCCCCAAAACCCTTTGGCAAAAGCGTGATCGCCCCGATCTTCAGGCCGAAATTGATGCCATTGCGGCACCCCCCCTTATCATCGAACCCCAAGGCCGGGGCCGGATCGAGGCGACGACCGTCCGCTTTTCCCGCAAAGGGCCCGAACAGGGGATTTTATTTGGCCGCCTGCCATCGGGGGGGCGCTTTCTGGCCAATATGGCCGGGGATGATCAGGCGGCCCTTGATGCCCTGATGGGGGAGGATGCCATTGGATTGGAGATCGATGTGCGCATGGATGAAAAAGGCCGTGGGCTGGCCCATTTGATCTGATGGTTTTTGTCGGGGGCTTTAGCGTGCGCGAAAGACCGCGAGGAATTCATCGATGGCGGAAAGGGCCGCAGGTTCATCGAGCAGGGGGGCATGGCCGCGATCCGGGATGGTGACGCCCCGGCAATTTTGCTGGCTGCGGCACATTTTGTCCATCACCTCGGGCGCCAGAATATCGGAATGGCTGCCGCGAAGGATCAGAATGGGAATGCCATCCAGCCCCTGCCATAAAGGCCATAAATCCGGCGGCACGGCCTCGCCGCTTTGCATGGCATTGGCAATCGCAGGGTCATAATCGGGGATGATCCCAGTATCCGTTTCAACACACAGATTGCGGGTGAAGCGATCCCAGGCCGCCTCATCAAGGCCGGGCAGGGCATCGCCATTGATCGCCTGCATCTTTGCCCGGGCTTCATCCCAGTTTTTGGCCGGGGTGCTGGCCCCCACATAGCCGCGAATGCGATCGAGCCCCTTTGGGTCGATTTCCGGGCCGATATCATTGATGATGATGGCCTTGATGCGATCTTTGATCTGCGCCCCCATGATCATGCTCATCAGCCCCCCCATCGAGGTGCCGATCAGGATCACCTCATCAAGGCCCGCATCATCAAGCAGCATCAGGGTATCTTCAACATAGCGGCCGGGGTGATAATTTTGCGGATCGGGATCGCGGTCGGATTGCCCACGGCCCCGCACATCCATGGCCAGAACCCGGAAATCAGCGCGCAGGTGGTTGGCCAGATCGCTGAAATCAAGGGAATTTCGGGTGAGACCATGCAGGCATAAAATCGCCGGTTTGCCGATGTTTTCGGGCTGATCGCGATAGGCGATCCTTAAGCCTTGAGCATTTTTGAACTGGCGAAGCGGCCACATGGTCTCATCCCTTTTTTTTGGTTAAAATTTCATGCGGACTGTACCCGTGAAGGTCCGGGGATTGCCGAAAAAGGCGGTCAGGGTCCCTTCCAATCCCAATTCCGGCGCCAAAGTTTCATCGTTGACGAAATCAAAGCCCGAAACAATATATTCCTTGTCGGTCAGGTTCTTACCATGCACGCCCACTTGCCAGCGATCATCATCTGATGTCCAGACAATGCTCATATCAAACAGCACATAGCCTTCCTGATCAAGTTGATTGCTGGAAACCTCGAATTGATTGGTGGTGGAACGATAAGAGGCAACAGGCAGGAATGACAAAGTGCCCGACGCGCCGAAAAGCTTGAGCGGGCGACTGTAATCGAGGCGCACATTGGCGGTCCATTCCGGGGTATTTTGGAATGTGGCCTGATCGGCAATATCCTGGCCGAAAGCATTGATGAATTCCTGAAATTCAGCATCAATATAGCCGACCGCCGCCGTGGCATTGAGATGATCGCCGCTGGCCAGCAGATTTTCGGCCAGAATGGCATCAAATTCAAGCTCGATCCCCCGGATGCGGGCTTCACCGGCATTGGATGTGATGCCCACAAAGCTTTCGGCGATCCCATCATTATCGGCATCAACCCCCACCGAGCCGGGAATCTGGATATCGTCATAGGTGCTCCAGAAGGCGGCGATAGAGCTGCTCAGGCGTCCATTCAGCATGGTGCCTTTATGGCCGATTTCATAGGTGGTGATCTCTTCCGGTTTGAACATCAGGAATTCCTTGACATCATCCGGATCGTCAGCCCCGGCAATCCCATCGCCATCCAGATCGGGTGCCGCCGCCCCTGAACCCCGGGGATCGAAACCGCCGCCCTTAAAGCCTTGGGAAAAGCTGAAATACAGCATGTGGTCGTTGGTCGGTTTCCAATTCAGGCTGGCCCGGGGGGTGAAATCATGAAAGGTTTCGCTGCCGTTGAAATCGGTCGCCGTAGCAATGGGGGCGCGATCAGGCCCGCCCAGCAGGGGCGATGCCCCGCCCAGAAAAGTGGATCGGTTGATCCGTGCGGTGCGTTGATCACTGGTAAAGCGCCCACCCACGGAAAGCGCCAGATTTGTGGTGATATCATAGGTGAAATCGCCAAAGATCGACCAGGTTTCGGTATCCACATCGCCCAGGGTAAAGGCATTGAGCCCGGGCAGGCCCAGCAGATCGCCGGTGGTGCCCAAAATCACATCGAAAGCATTGAATGCGGTCGCATCCATATAGAAAAAGCCGAGAACGCCATTCAATCGCTGGCTGTTATAAAGCAGTTGCAGTTCCTCGCTGAACTGATCGTCGCGGGTGATCAGCGCCACATCGACATCTGCGGCGGGCAGGCTATCGAAATCTTCGGGCAGGCTGGATTTATTATCCCGATAAGCGGTGATGCTTTTCAGCATCAGGCGATCATTGATGGTATATTCGATCAGCCCGGAAACTCCGCGATTGACGACATTGGCTTCAGGATCATTCAGCCCGGCGCGGGTATCGAACACATTATCAAGCACGGGGGCACCCGATAACAGCCCCGGGGTCAGCCGCGCGCCTTGCCGGGGATCGGAATTATCATCGGTCCAATCGGCGGCCAGCCGGATATAAAGGTCGCTTGTCGGGGTCCATTCGGCGCTCAGGCGTCCGCCCAGAATATCCTTGCTGCCATTTTCAAGCCCTTCCAGATTGAGATTATCGCCAAAGCCATCGCGTTTGAAGCTGGCCACCGTGCCGCCCATCCGAAAGGTCTCGGTTACGGGCAGGGAAAAGGTGCCCACGAAATCGATCTGGCGAAAGGAGCCGCCCGATGCCCGCACACTGAATTCCGGCTCATCGGCGATCCTTTTGGTGACATATTTGATGGCCCCGCCAATCGTGTTGCGGCCATAAAGTGTGCCTTGCGGTCCGCGCAAAACTTCGACCCGTTCGATATCATAAAGATCGAGCACGGCCCCCTGAGGGCGATTGAGATAGACATCATCCACATAAAGCCCCACGCCCTGCTCGAAGCCCGCCACCGGATCCTGCTGCCCCACACCACGAATGAACGGGGTGAGGGTGGTATTGGTGCCGCGCGAAACTTCGATGGTGACATTGGGCACAAGCTGATTGAGGCCGGTGATATCGACGGTGCCGAGGCGGTCCAAAGCATCGCCGGTAAAGGCGCTGACCGCGATGGGCACATCGAGCAGGCTTTCAGCCCGGCGTCTGGCGGTGACGGAGATTTGTTCCAAAACGCGGGGCTGGGCCGATCGGTCATCGGGGCGTTGCAGCATATTGGCATCATTGCCTGCATTGGCCTGCGCATAAAGCCGGCGATGATCATCCTCGGCGGCACTGATGGTGATGGCCTTGATTGAAATGGTGGTTTCATCCACCCGCTCGAAGGTGAGCCCGGACTCGCCGAGCAGCGTTTTAAGGGCGACATCCTGTTCCAAACGCCCGGCGATTTCGTTTGAGCGCTGATCGCGGATCAGATCATCAGAGACCAGAACCGATACCCCTGCCTGCAGGCTGAAATCGATGAGGGCGCTATCAAGGGGCTGGGCCGGTATGTTGAATTGATGGGCTTCAGCCGCTATCGCGCTGGCCGGTGCCAGCAGGGGCAGCGCGGAAAGGCTGCCCAGGCTTCCAAGGCTTGTGAGCGCGGTGGACAAGAGAAGGGTGCGGAGCTTTGGTGCGTGCCATAGAACGTGGGCCATGATGATCTCCCAAATGGAACCTGCGCCGCTTTTTCATGCGGCTTGTGATCCCAAAGACGGTTCAGGCAGAAAACCCCTCAAGTTTTTTTTGGCTTTTCTTGTTCATAAAGCATCGTGGTGCCATTGGGCAGGGTGATCAGATCGATGGGCAGGGCGAGACCCAAGGCCTTCAGGATGGCCTCGCGGTCTTCGATGCGGATCACCGCGGTTACCCGCATGTCGCTCAAAGTGTCATCGCCAATCCGCACGGCATCCACCATATAACGATTGAGATCTTTCACCACCTGCGCCAAAGGGGTGCCGCGATAGATCAGGCGTCCCTCTCGCCATGCGGTGATGCTGGCCACATCGATCCGGCTTTTGGCGCTGACATCCGCACCCGAAACGCGCGCCCCTTCGCCGCCTTGTAATTGGGTGGGTGGGGTTGATGGGCGGCTTTGCGACGAGACCGCCACATGGCCATCCATCACCGCAATTTCGGTTGCCTCGTCCCGCAGATGAATATTGAAGCGGGTGCCCAGAACCCGCACGGTTCCCGCGCCTGCATTCACCACAAAGGGCCGGCCCGCATCCGGGCGCACATCAAACAGCGCCTCGCCCTCGATCAGCCGCACATGGCGATCTTTTTGGCTGAAATCGACGGCGATGCGGCTGCGGGTATTGAGATAAATCGTTGTGCCATCCTCGAGCAACAAAGTGCGCTGCTCGCCCGCCGCTGTTTGATAATGGGTGGCGCGCCAATCCTGGGGCCAGGAGATGACCCCGGTCTGGCCCAGACCAAAAACGGAAAAACCGATGAGGAACAAAACCATGGCCGCCGCAAGGGGGCGAAAACGAGAAGCCCGGTGCGGGCCGAATTGGGGTGCAGGGGCTTCAAGGCGCGCATCCTTGTGCTCATCATCCCGATCATTTTTTTGGCTTTCCGGGATGGCTTCCAAAGCATCCATGCTGGCCCACAGGGCTTGAATTTCCTCATAGGCCCGGCGGTGCGCCAGATTTTCATCCCGCCATTGCGCAAAGGCCTTTTGCTCAATTTCGCTTACATCTGAATCGCGCAAGCGGGCAAACCAGCGGGTTGCCTCATCCAGTGCCTTATTGCGCGTGTGTTTTATCATGGTTTTGATGCAGTCATCTTGATGCGGTTGAGCAATGTTTAAGGGGCTGCCTTCATAAGTCCATAGAAGATGACGAACCAGAAAGCTTCAGCCTCAATCGGGAAGGCTGATCAAAGTATTTTTTTGCGGCAGGCGGTCAGGGCTTCGATGATATATTTTTCAACACTGCTTTTGGACACATGCAATTCCAAAGCGATAGCGTCATAAGATAATCCATGAAAGCGGTGAAGAATAAAAGCCTGCCGACAACGGGGGGGAAGCGCATTGATCGCCTCGCTGATGGCATCGATCTGCTGCCTGGCGGCAAGTGTGCGTTCGGGATCATCACAAGATGGCCCGGCCAGATCATCAATCTCGCCGTCAAAAGATGGCTGCTCGGTCTGTCTTTTGCGCTTTCGGGTGCGCAGCCTATCAATCGCCAGATTGCGCGCACTTTTCCCGATGAAGGCGGCCAGATTGCTGATCGGCCCGGGATTTTGGATGCGCAAATAGCGAACATAGGCATCCTGCGCCGTATCCTGCGCATCCTGATGATGATTGAGCTTGCCAACCAAAGAACGCACGAGACGCGCATTTCCTGTTCTGACAAGGCGATCAAGCTCGGCATTGCGCTGCCTGCTCATGTCTGGCGCTGCCTTATGTTATATATCCCCAAAGATGTGTGGATTAGATCGCGCCAATCTGCACATTGCAAGGGAATTATATGGGGGATTTCGCCGGAACCGGATTGGGCTGCCTCATGATCCCGCCTTTGCAAAGGGTGCGGCATCAGGTCCGCTGTTGGGGATGCACGCGCCCTTGCGCTACGAAGGGGGTGGGATTAGCTTGCAGGCATGAAAAGCATTACAACACATAGCGGTCAAGCGGGGAGCGGCCTGCGCAGTCGTTCGGCTCAGGAGCGCGCTTTGGGGCGCTGGCTTTTATGGGTTGCGGCGCTGGTCTTCCTCATGGTGGTGGTAGGGGGGATCACAAGGCTGACGGAATCCGGGCTTTCGATGGTCGATTGGCGGCCGGTTACGGGGATTTTACCGCCCCTCAACGAACAGGAATGGCAGGCGGCTTTCGATCAATATAAAGCCTCGCCGGAATATCGGATCAATAATCGCGGGATGAGCCTTGCGCAGTTCAAGGGCATTTTCTGGTGGGAATATGGCCATCGCTTATTGGGGCGGCTGATCGGTTTGGCCTATGCACTGCCTTTGGCCATTTTCTGGCTTAGGGGCCGTGTTCCCGGCGCTTATAAGGGGCGCTTGCTCTTTCTTTTGCTTTTGGGTGGGGCGCAGGGGTTTCTCGGCTGGTTCATGGTCAAATCGGGCCTGGTCGATCATCCTGAAGTCAGCCATTATCGGCTGACCGCGCATCTCACCTTGGCTTTTGTGATCTTCTCCGCCCTTTTATGGACAGCGCTCGATCTGTTGTCGCGGGGTCGGCCTTATCGCGATGGGCATTTGCGCACTCTGGCGAAATGGCTGCTCGCCCTTGTCTTTTTGCAGATCATTATGGGTGGCCTGGTGGCGGGATTGAAGGCGGGCTATATTTTCAATAGCTGGCCCTTGATGGATGGTCGATTCGTTCCCGCTCAATTGGTGGATATGGCCCCCTTTTGGGTCAATCTGTTCGATAACAGCGCCACCGTGCAATTTGATCATCGCATGGGGGCTTATGCCCTGTTTATCTTTGGGATCATCCTGCTCGTGAAAACCTGGCGGCGGCGGGTGCCTGTGCGCCTGAAAATGCTGGCGGGGCTTATCTTTGTGGCTTTATGCGGGCAGATCGCGCTGGGGATTTTCACCTTGCTTCATCATGTGCCGGTAGCTTTGGGGGCCGCCCATCAGGGGGGGGCGCTGGTGGTTCTGGCTTTGGCTTTGGGCTATCTGCACGGCGTGCGGAAAAGCGATGGGCCTTAATTGCGGTATAATAATACCACAATTATAAACTGCTGCCAAATAAAGCGTTTTTTTCTTGACCTTCTTTGATTGCCGCTATAGATGGCGCAGGGAATGAGGTGTTCCTTGATCAAATGTCCATGAATTTTATCATGGGGTTTTGGGGCATTTCTTTTTAATTTCAATCCAAGCACAAAGGATCACCGGATATGAAAACCTATTCGGCCAAGCCGAGTGAGGTTGAGAAAAAATGGCTGATCATCGATGCGGAAGGGGTCGTCCTCGGCCGTCTTGCATCTTTGGTTGCCATGCGCCTCCGCGGTAAGCACAAGCCACTTTATACCCCGCATATTGATTGTGGTGACAATGTCATCATCATCAATGCCGATAAGATCAAGCTGACCGGCAATAAGCGCGATCAGAAGATTTATTATCGCCATACCGGCCATCCCGGCGGGATCAAGCAGGCTACCGCCCGCCAGATTCTGGAGGGGCGCTTTCCCGAGCGGGTCGTTGAAAAAGCTGTTGAACGCATGATTCCGCGCGGTCCGCTGGGTCGTCAGCAGATGCGTAATCTCAAAGTCTATGCCGGCACCGATCATCCTCATCAGGCCCAACAGCCTGAAGTGATCGATCTCGCCAGCATGAATCCCAAGAACGCGAGGTAACGGGCATGGCCACTGAAAAACAAAGCCTTCAGGATCTCAAGGAAATGACCCGGGCCGCTGTCACTGATGATGTGTCGGCTTCAGATGTTGTTGTTGAACGCAAGCAGGAAATCGATGCGCAGGGCCGGGCCTATGCCACCGGTCGGCGCAAGGATTCGGTTGCCCGCGTATGGGTGAAGCCGGGTTCGGGCAAGATCACGGTGAATGGCCGCGATCAGGAACAATATTTTGCCCGCCCCACTTTGCGTCTTGTGGTCAATCAGCCCTTCGATGTTTCGGGCCGGAAAAACCAGTTCGATGTGGTGGCAACGGTTAAAGGCGGTGGTCTTTCGGGGCAGGCCGGTGCGGTGAAGCATGGCATTGCCCAGGCTTTGCAGCGCTATGAGCCGGAATTGCGCGGTGCCTTGAAGGCCGCCGGTTTCCTGACCCGGGATGCGCGCATGGTGGAACGCAAGAAATACGGTCGGGCCAAGGCACGCCGCAGCTTCCAGTTCTCCAAGCGCTGATTTTACGTCTATCGCAAAAAAATGGGCCGTCCCTTATGGGGGCGGCCTTTTTTTGTCACCTCGGCTCCCTTTTTCGTCAAGCCGGGCTATTTTTCTTTCGTCACCCCGGGTCAAGCCCACTGCTGTCCGGTTTAAATTCACTGCCATTGCAGCACCATTTGGTTCGTGTTTTCCGGTG